>JBKDVK010000092.1:0-20370 GCA_046338875.1 Cyanobacteriota bacterium
CTGGCTGCCAACAAGCCGATCACCCCAGGGGCGTCCAGACCCTGGGCCCGCAGCCCGGAGAGGCCTGCCGATCCTTCCCGCTTGCTGAGGCGTTGGCCCTGGTTGTCATGCCAAAGGGGCACATGGCCGTAGCGGGGCGGGGCATGGCCCAACACCCCCATCACGGCCACCTGGGCGCCGGTGGCGGACCAAAGATCAGCGCCCCGCACCACATCACTGATGCCGAGGGCCAGTTCATCCACAGCGGTGGCCAGGTGATAAGCGATCAGTCCATCGGCACGGCGCAGCACGAGATCCCCTACCTGATGGATTCCATCCATGCAGCCTTCTGCAGCCACTCGCTCATGCCAAAAGAGCGTGGTGGCGGGCAGTCGCAGGCGCCAACTGGGCAGCCGCTGGTTCTGGGGGCCCCACAGGGGCGTGAGCTGCCGGCAAAAACCCGGATAGACGTTGAGGCGGCCATGGGGGGCTGAAATATCGGCCAACAGGCGGCGGCTGCAGCGGCAGGGGTAAAGGAAGCCATCGCGCCGGAGCGCTGAAAGCACGCTGGCGTAGAGACCCCGGCGCTGGCCCTGGAAGACCGGCGGACCATCCCAGGTCAATCCCAGCCATTGCAGATTTTCAAGTATGGAATCGGTTGCACCGGCCCGATTGCGAGGGCTGTCGAGGTCGTCAATACGCAGCAACCAGGTGCCGCCCTGGCTGCGAGCGTCAAGCCAGCTGACCAGGGCGGTGCGGAGGTTGCCAAGATGCATGGGCCCGGTCGGGGAAGGGGCAAACCGACCTCGGTAGCCCCCCTCTCTCCGTTTAACGCCTTGCTGGAGCAAGGCCTGCAGGTGATCCGGCAGGCGCAGGGTGGGGCTGATCAGCCTTGAACACGATCCTTGAACAGCTTGCCGGCGGTGAAGGCAGGCACGCGCTTGGCGGGGATCTTGATCTTTTCGCCAGTCTTGGGATTCAAACCTTGACGGGCGGAGCGCTCGCGGGGCTCGAAGGAACCGAAGCCCAGGATCGAGACTTTTTTGCCTTCGACCACCGAATCAACGATGGTTTCGATGGCGGCGTCGACGACCATCGAAACATCAGTTTTGGTGAGTTCGGTGCGGGCGGCAACGAGATTAACGAGGTCAGCTTTGTTCATTGGTTGGGGGGGGCCTCCAGATTGGCGATCGAGGGAACCAGTGATGAGGCGAGCCGATCCCGGGACCGACCGCCGAGGCAACGGGCGCGCCAATCGTATGGGCAGTTGAGCGGCACGGCAACCAAAAATTCGCCACTAGACAAGGTTTTTGGCCTTAAACCCACCCTCCTGGCCCCCTGGAAGCCTGGCCAAGTCCCCCTGGGGTAGCCCCAGTTCAAAGGAGGTCGATCCCTTGCGCCAACAGCATTTCGGCCTGTTTTTCCAGGTCGGCCAACAGCGCCTCTCCAGACCCCACCAAGCTTTCGCCCCGCAGGGCCCCCAGTCCAGCGCCGCTGGCAATCCAGCCAGGGGTACCCGCCGGCAACCGGGCCCGCAGGGCCCGCAGGCTGGCGATTTGCCGGGGCCAGTGAAAAGTGCGGCGGCTGCGGCGGGGTTCCAGGCGGCCCGGCGCAACGGGCACCAGCAGGCGCCCGCAAAAAAGACCCCCGCCGTGATCAGCCCCGCCAGCCTCTGCGCCACCGGCGTGCAGCACACAGGCCCCAGGACTAGGACCCGGTGTCCAAAGCAACCGCAGCCCCGGGGCGAGGTCGTGCTCAAGGGCGAAGGTTTCCAGGGCCTTGACCCCAGGCAGCAGGAAGGCCTCCTGTTCCTGCACCAACACGGGCCAGCCGAGGGCCTCCTGCAGCGCCCGGCAGCGGCCGTGACCGTCCCGTCCCGTCAGCACGATCTGACCCGGACGAGATCGGTGCTGCAGAAATGCCAAGTTGGCCTGGGTTAACGCCGGAACATCGATCAGCAAATCGCGATCTGAATGCTCCAGAAACCAGGCGCTGCCTCCCTGGTTATCCCGGTTGGGGGCAAACAACCAGAGGTCGGAACGCACGGGCCGGGGGGGGCGCCCCGGTTCGCGGCTGTGCGGGGCCGCTGTCATGGCGGGTTCAACGCGAAAGATTCGCTGGCATCAGGCCTAGCTTGGCTCCTAACCAGACCAGTGCCCTTTGTCGGCGATCCGGATCGGCCATCCCTCGCCCCTTGGCGCCAGCGTCACTAAAGCTGGCGTCAATTTTTCTGTGGTAGCGCCCCTGGCGACCCGGGTGGAGCTGTTGTTATTCGCCTCCGGCTCCGCCCGCGAGCCCGAGCAGGTCATCGAGCTGGATCCACGCCACCGCTCCGGGGACCATTGGCATGTGGAGGTGTTGGGTGTGGGCCTCGGCTGCTGCTACGGCTACCGGGTGTTTGGTCCGCTGCAGCCCGGCGGCCATGGCTTCAATCCCTCCAAGGTGCTGCTAGATCCCTGCGCCCGGGCGATCACCGGCTGGGATGTCTATGAACGCCTCCAGGCCGTCGGGGCGATACCGAATACGGCCACCTGCCTGAAGGGGGTGGTCACCGAGCGGGACCGCTTCGACTTCGAGGCGGCGCCCCGGCCGAGGCACCCCTGGCAGACCTCGCTGATATACGAACTGCATGTGGGGGGCTTCAGCCGGGGCCCTGACTGTGGGGTGGCCCCCGAGCGCCAGGGCACCCTGCTGGGGTTGATCGATCGCCTGCCCTACCTGCAGGAGCTGGGGATCACGGCGATCGAGTTGCTGCCGGTGATGGCCTTTGACCCCCAGGATGCGCCGATCGGCCGCTACAACCACTGGGGCTACAGCCCCCTCAGCTGGTTCGCGCCCCACCCCACCTATCTGGTCAGCGACGAGCCGCTGCAGGCGCGTCAGGAGGTGCGCCAACTGGTGAGCGCCGCCCACCAAGCGGGTCTGGAGGTGATTTTGGATGTGGTCTACAACCACACCAGCGAGGGCAACCAGGCGGGGCCCACCTTGAGCTGGCGGGGCTTGGCCGACAGCCACTACTACCACCAGAATTCCAGTGGTGATTACTTGGATGTCAGCGGTTGCGGCAACAGCATCGCCGCCAATCGCCCCCTGGCCCGGCGCCTGATCCTCGAATCGCTGCGTTGCTGGGCCATCGAGCTGGGCATCGATGGTTTCCGCTTCGATCTCGGCATTGCCCTGGCCCGGGGGGAGGAGTTGATGCCCCTCGACATGCCGCCCCTGTTTGAGGAGATGGAGGCCGATCCCGACCTCAGCGACCTCAAGCTGATCAGTGAACCCTGGGACTGTGGCGGGCTTTACCGGCTGGCGGATTTTCCGGCCCAGCGGGTGGCCGCCTGGAACGGTCGCTTCCGGGATGATCTGCGCCGTTTCTGGAAGGGGGATGAGCGCTGCACCTGGCTGCTGGGCCAGAGGCTCGCCGGCAGCCCCGATCTCTACGGCGGCCAACCGGCACCCCTGGGCCGCCAAATCACCTTCCTCACCGCCCACGACGGCTTCACCCTGGCCGATTTGGTCAGCTACGACCGCAAACACAACCTGGCCAATGGGGAGAACGACCGCGATGGCGATAACCACAACAACAGCTGGAACCACGGTGTCGAGGGTCCCAGCAGCGACAACAGCATCGAGACCCTGCGCCAACGCCAGTTGCGCAATCTGTTGACGACTCTGTTGCTGGCTCCGGGGGTGCCGATGCTGCTGATGGGCGATGAGGTACGCCGCAGCCAGGGGGGCAACAACAACACCTGGTGCCAAAACAACCCCCTCGGCTGGATGCACTGGAAACCCGATGCCGACGATCGGGCCCTGATGGTCTTCCTGAAGCGATTGATCAGCCTGCGCCAAACCCTGGCTCCCCTGCTCAATCCGGAGAATCCCCTGGCTAGTGCTCCGCCTAGCGGGCCCAAGGACAGCGGCCTTCCCTGGCGTGAATGGCATGGGGTGGATTTATACAAACCCGATTGGGCCAGTTGGTCCCATTCCTTGGCCTGGAGCCTCAGTGACCTGGCGCGGGGGCCGCTGCTCTGGTGCGGCATGAACGCCTACTACCAACCGATGACCTTTTCACTGCCGCTGGCGCCGACGGGCTGGTTGCGGGTGATCGATACCGGCCTGCCCAGCCCCGAGGACCTGCCGGCCCAACCCCAAGCCTGGTCCGAGGCCAAGGTCTGCCTGGACGGCCGCAGCCTGGCCTTGATGGTGGCCGCACCGCTGCTGCAGGACTTCGATCTGGACAGCTCCCATGCCTAGGGGAAAGGGCAACTAGGGGTTACGGCATCGTGGCCTGCGATTGAGTGGAGAACCGATGGCGGTGGAGGTGGCCCTGGCCCTGTTGGAGCGCGATGGCCTATGGCTGCTGCAACTGCGGGATGACATTGAGGGGATCGTCGCGCCGGGCTGCTGGGGCTTGTTCGGCGGCCATCTGGAGCCCGGCGAAAGCCCGGAGCAGGGCCTGCGGCGGGAGCTGCAAGAAGAAATCGCCTACACGGCCGCCAGCCTGCAGCCCTGGTGGCGCCTGGAGAACGATGGGCGGGTGCGCCATTTCTTTCGCGGGCCCCTGAGCTGTCCCCTGGAGGATTTGCGCCTGCTGGAGGGCCAGGACCTGGCCCTGGTGAGCCTCAAGGAGCTGGGCACGGGCCAGGTCTGGAGCGCCAAGATCGGCCAGCACCGGCCCCTGGCCCCTTCGCTGCAGATGGTCGTGGCCAGGTTGGCAGACAGCGCTGCAGGCCAGCAGCCATGAACAAGGGCCCAGCAGAGCCGTAAACGGGCCGCTGGGGGCAAGGCCAGCTGAGATGGACTGAAATGCCCCGGCAGGGCTGACCTACTGGGACATTGGTTAAGCGCCCCTCTCCTTCCCCATGGCATCAGCTCAGGATCTGCCCCGCAATGTGCTTCCGATTCCCGACCGGGAGCACCAGGGGCTGACCACGTTTGATGCCAAAGATCCAGATACCCATTACCCACCGATCCAGCCCCTGCGCCCCCCCGCCGGCGCCCCCAACGTGCTGGTTGTGCTGCTGGATGACGTCGGTTTCGGCGCCTCCTCTGCCTTCGGCGGCCCCGTGCACACTCCCACCGCCGAGCGGTTGGCGGCCCAGGGCCTCAAGTTCAACCGCTTTCACACCACCGCCCTTTGCTCGCCCACCCGGGCGGCCCTGCTCACCGGCCGCAACCACCACACGGTGGGCTTTGGGGCGATCACCGAGATGGCCACCTCGGCGCCGGGCAACAACTCCCTGCGGCCCAACACCTGCGCGCCGCTGGCCGAGGTACTCAAGCTCAATGGCTATGCCACGGCCCAATTCGGCAAATGCCACGAGGTGCCGGTGTGGGAAACCAGTCCGGTTGGGCCGTTTAACAGTTGGCCCAGCGGCGGCGGCGGCTTTGAGTATTTCTATGGCTTCATCGGTGGCGAAACCAACCAATACCAACCGGCCCTCTATGAGGGCACCACACCAATCGAGCCGGACCGCAGCCCCGAAGAGGGCTACCACCTAACTGAAGACCTCTCCCGCAAGGCCCTGCGCTGGGTGCGGCAACAAAAATCATTGACGCCCGATAAGCCCTTTTTCATGTACTGGGCCCCGGGCGCCACCCATGCCCCGCACCACGTACCGGCTGAGTGGGCCGATAAATACAAGGGCAAATTTGATCAGGGCTGGGACCAACTCCGCCAGGAAACCCTGGAGCGTCAAAAACGACTAGGGGTGGTGCCACCCGACACCCTTCTCACCGAGCGCCATGGCGAAATCCCAGCCTGGGATGAGATCGCCGATGACTTGAAGCCTGTGTTGGTGAGGCAGATGGAGGTGTATGCCGGCTTCCTGGAACATGTGGACCACCATCTCGGCCAGCTGGTGGACGGCTTGGCCGATCTTGAAATCCTGGATAACACCCTAATTTATTATATTCTTGGCGATAATGGCGCCTCGGCGGAAGGATCGCTGCAAGGCACCTTCAATGAGATGATCACCCTGCAGGGATTCGGTCATCTCGAAACAGCCGACTACCTGCGCGAACGGATCGACAAGTTCGGTGGTGTCGAGGCCTACAACCATTACGCCGTCGGCTGGGCCCATGCCATGTGCACGCCCTACCAATGGACCAAACAGGTGGCCTCCCATTTTGGCGGCACCCGCAATGGCACCATCGTTCACTGGCCCGCTGGGATCAAGGCCAAGGGTGAATTGCGCAGTCAGTTTCACCATGTGATTGATCTGGCCGCCACGGTGCTGGAGGCGGCCGGCCTGCCCCAGCCCCAGTTTGTGAATGGGGTGCAGCAGAAACCATTGGAAGGAGTGAGCATGCTCTACTCCTTCAATCAAAAAGATGCGGCCGAGCGGCATGAAACCCAGTACTTTGAGATGATCGGCAACCGCGGCATCTACCACAAAGGCTGGACTGCGGTTACACGCCACCGCACCCCCTGGAAAACCGGAGCCGTACAACTTCCCGCCTTTGATGACGACGTTTGGGAGCTTTACGACACCAATAACGATTGGAGTCAGGCCCGCGATCTGGCCCAGGAACAGCCTGCCAAGCTCAAAGAATTGCAGCGTCTTTGGTTGATCGAAGCCACCAAATACAACGTTCTGCCCCTGGATGACCGCTTTGCAGAGCGGGCCAACGCCACCCTCGCCGGCCGGCCCCAGCTCGCCAAGGGCAAGCGCCAACTGTTATTTGGTGGCATGGGGCGCCTCAGCGAAGGATCGATCATCGATTACAAAAATGCCTCCCATGCGATCACGGCCGAACTGGAGGTGCCGGCCAAGGGTGCCGATGGCGTGATAGTTGCAGTGGGCGGCAGCATTGGTGGCTGGGCGCTCTATGCCAAGGCGGGCCAGCTTCGCTACGCCTACAACTTCTTTGGCCTCACCACCACCATTGTGGAGGGGCAGCCGATCCCGCCTGGCCGTCATCAGGTGCGGGTCGAGTTTGCCTACGATGGCAATGGCATCGCCAAGGGCGGTGGCCTGAGCCTTTATTTGGATGGCAACAAGGTGGGTGAGGGTCGGATCGAACAAACTGAACCGTTCGTTTTTTCAGCTGACGAAACCCTCGACATTGGTTTCGAATCCGGCAGCAGCGTCACTACTGATTACAGCAGCAACCATTTCAATGGCGAGGTGAACTGGGTGCAGATCGATGTGGGCGAAGACGCCAATGACCTCGACCATTTCCTCAATCATCAGGAGCGGCTCAAGATTGCGATGGCTCTTCATTGAGCGATGAGGTGAGCGCTCATGCAGTCGGCGGTCACTGTATCTACGCCAACGCTGGGAATCCTGCCAGTAAAGCCTCTCTGAAATGGCCATGCGAGCGACAATTGCTCGCAGCTGGCGGGAGGACCTGATCAATGCCCAACAGACTCTTAAATAGCTGCGCATTGATCAGCCTGATTAGTTTTGGCAGCTTGGCTCCCCCGGGCCTGGAACCCCACCAAGCCATGCCGGCGGCTATTGCCGCTCCCCAAGCTTCTCGGAGACCATGGCGAATTCAGGGGTATTGGCCATCGCTGGGCGAGTCAGGGGCGGCGGACCTTCGCTGTGTTTCCCAGCCGCTGCCCCTCCCAGTGGCCATCGTCTTGACGGCGCCAGAGGCCATCGAGCAGATAGCGGAACCGTGCAATTGCCAGGTGCATGCGGGTGGCATTGGAGGGCCGGCCGTAGGGAACGAAGCCGGGAGGCATGAATTTGGCCACTCGCACCGGATCGATCGCCGCCAGGGCCATGCCATCGGCCAAGGCCAAAGCCGAAGCAATCGCCAATCCCTGACCAATCGAGATGTTGAGCTCGAGGATGCGGCCTGCCCCACCCCCCAGGCCGCCGTAGCCCGCCGCCGGACCCAACACCGCCAGGTTGTCGGTTTCCCGGGGCAGGGTGTGGCGGTAGCCAAAGTTGAAGGTGGGTTTAGGGAATCCTGCAATGCCCTTGATACCGCCGCGGAAATCCAAGTAATACGAAAATGTCCCCAGGGCCTGGTTATGGGGTACACCACCATTGGCCATCTCCGTTTCACCAAGCACCGCCACCGGGTTGGCCAGCTGGTCGGCCGAGCGCACATACAGCTCCGGCATCCACTCGACCCGTTTGGCTCCGTGCCGCATAAAAAAGGCGGTCACTTTGTCGGCGTAGGGATACATCCAGGGCAGGGGGCGATTTTGGCCCGCCAGCACCTGCCGATTTTGAACGGCATCGTTGCGCAGCAACAGGGCGTTGAAGCTGAGACTTCCTGGTAAAAGGGCAATATTGGCCTGATCCAGCCGCACGGGGGTCTGGCGCCAATCGGTACCCAATCCCGACTCGCCATGGAAGGCGATGGCCATCGCCGGGCTCCTCTGGTCGGCGCTGTCGGATGTATTCGAGAAGGCCAGTTGGGGATTGCCATTCTCATCGAGCAGATCCGTCAGCAGTTGCTTGGGATGGCGGCGATAGCGGGGCCATAGCTTCAGCCAGGCCTGGGCTTCTTGGTCCTTGGGATCGAGGAGCCGCTGGCTGAAGACTTCCTCCAGGGCCCGCAGTTGTTGCAGGCTGAGGCCCTGCACCTCAAAAATCCAGCCCAGGGCCAGGCTCTGGTGGGCCAGCTCCCTTGGCCCAAACCCTCCCTGAAACGGCACGCCCGCCAGGTGGGCCACCCGCGCCCCCAGGCTGGCGTCAATCACCAGATCAGCCCCCAGGCTGCCGTAACGACGGGACTGCAGCACGCAGAGCCGCCGTCCCTGCCGCCCTACCCCCACCAGATCCGCCTGGCTCAGCACCGGGATGCGGGCCTGACGCAGGGCCTTGGTTAGGGCCGCTGAGGCCCGTCGCCGGTCCACGGCGATGTGGTTCACGCCGGTGATGCGCAAGAAGCGTTCGTACAACCGTGATGAGGGGGCAAAGGGGCTGAGCACATCCCACATGTCCCTGGGCACCTGGTTGCGGTCCAGATAGGCCAAGCCGCTGCGGGTGATGACCCCGCCCAACCCAAGGCGCGTGTCGGCCTCCGTCACCAGGGCGATGCGGGGATTGGGGCGGCCCGTCAGTCGTGGCAGTTGGTCCGCTAGTTCCAGGGCCGTCATCACCCCCGCCGGCTCATCCCCCACCACCAGCACATCCCAATGCTGTTGGCCCCGTTGCCGGCAGGGGGCCATCGGCAGCACCGGACCGGAGGCTGCTTTCACCGCAGGCATGGGCCCCAACAAGGTCGCCAGCAAGATGGCCTTCAGTCCCTGGTTTAGGCGGTGATTTAGGCGATGGTTGAGGCGGTGGTGTAGGCATGGACCACGGCGGGCCCGTTTATGCACAGGCATTGGGGGAATCAGCTCAAGGCGTTGGCCGCGTTGGCGCTGCTGGGCGGCCTGCAGTCTCCAGTGGCACCTGCTGCCTTGTCAGGGGCGCCGGTTACGCCCCCCCTGCCCTCAGTGCCGCCTTCTGCGTCCCTGACCATGGAACGTCTCGGTCTCTGGCTCACGACGGTCGATAGTGCCGTGATGTACGACGCCGCTGAATCGCAGCGGGCCGTGCAATTTCTGCAAACCCATGGTTTCAAGCGGGCAGCGGTGCCCCTGCAGACCGGCGGCCAACTGCTGTGGCCGGTGCGAGCACAGAACAACCGGCTGGGCATGCCCCTGGACCCGCGCCTGCCCCACTCGACCCATACGGAGGTGCTGATCGGGGCGTTGAATCGCAACGGCATCGAAACCGTGGGCTGGTTTGAATTCGGCTTGATGGCCCCGGCCGAAGCCCCCTGGCTGGCAGGGCGGGAGCAGTTGCTGTTGCGCAACCAGGCCGGCGAGACCACCTGGCTGGAGGGGGGCCACCTCAAGCGGGTGTGGCTCAACCCGGCCTTGGCCGAGGTGCGCGATGGCTTGACCGCCCTGGTAGTCGATGCCTGCCAGCAATTGCCGTTGACGGCGATCCAGTTTGACGACCATCTCGGCTATCCAGCGACCTTCGGCTACGACCCCACCACTCTCGCCCTCTGGCGCTCCACCGCCGCCGGTGCCCGCCAACCCAACCCCGCGCCGGATGATCCCGAATGGATCGCCTGGCGCGCGGGCTGGATCACCAGCCTGGTGGCCCAGATCCGCAAGGCGATGGCCCAATCCTGTCCAGGCATTCGTCTTTCGGTGGCCCCCAATCCCCAGCAATTTTCTTACAGCAACTATCTAGCCAACTGGGGCGATTGGGTGCAGCGGGGACTGGTGGATGAGGTGGTTGTTCAGATCTACCGCAACGACCCAGCGGCCTTGCGGGCTGAATTGGCGGATCCCACCTTGAGACAGGCGGCGACCAAGCTGCCGGTGCGCATTGGCCTTTTGGCCGGGCTGAGGGCTCAACCCAAAGCGCCAGCCCAACTCCAGCTCGAGCGCCAGATCGTGGCAGAGCAGGGGCTAGCGGGGATTGATCTGTTTTTCTATGAGACGGCAAAACCCCATTTCAACCCCCCCGTTGACGGCGCTGGGGTGGGCATGCCGCACCCTCTGGGGTTTGCCAGCGGCCATACCAGCGGCCATAGCCTTGATGGCTGAGTCTTCCCCTGCCGATGGCTGCCGCCAGCGACCCCCAGGCCTTCGCCACCGAGCTGGTCACCGCCATCGTGCGCTGGGGGATCGACGGTGCCCCGATTGCCAATCCCCTGAGCGGGCAAGAGGCGTTTCGCTTCAAAAGCGCCCAGGAGGTGGCCCGGGAGGTGCGCCAGCGGGCTGAGGCGGTGGGGCTGGAGCAGGCCATCGCTGAATTGATTGAGGACCAGGCCCGTTGGAATGCCGGCACCGGCTTTCTCACCAGCATGGGCGGGTTCGCCTTGCTGCCGGTTCAGCTGCCTGCGGCCGTCACGGCCTCTTGGGTGATCCAGACCCGGTTGGTGGGCACCATTGCCCTGCTCCATGGCCTCGACCTCAACCACGAGGCGGTGCGCACCCAGATCCTGCTGACCCTGATCGGCGAGGAAGCGGGGGAGGTCTTGAAGCAGATCGGTATCAAGGCCAGCAAGCGCTTCGCCCAGGCCCAGCTGCGCCAGCTCCCCGTCGGCGCCCTAGGTGCCATCAATCGGGCCGTGGGGTTCCAGCTGATCAGCCGCTTCGGTCGCCAGGGAGTGGTCCAGCTGCACCAGGCAATCCCGCTGTTGGGAGGGCTGGTGGGGGGCGGCATCGACTACCTGCTGACCAGACGGCTGGGCGAAATGGCGTGCGCCGAACTCGGTGGTCGCGGACGCCAAGGTCCGGCCCCAAAATCGGGTCAGGAGCAGGAGATCATCGACCTGGAGTGGCGTTAAGACCGGCTGAGGAAGGGGGTTCGGAGCGGGGCCTCCAGTCCTGGCAGCGTTGGGGAAAGTCCCAGGAGGGCGGCAAAATGGTTTGCAATAAACGGCAATAATCAGCCCCAATCTCCTCATTACCGAAATATCGGCAACTAGCACATTTGGTCAAGGCTGAAGACGTACTCACACCAAAAAAAATTTTGGGCGAGCTTAAACCCGACTGGCTTCAAGCATCTTGAATTGCCCACATCAACCTGGTCTCAGGTTGCCACTCCCGCCTCGATGCTCCAGGGCCCCATCGGCAGATCGGGACGGCGCAGCAGGGCAAACAGGGTGCCCGCGTTGCCACGGCAGAGCCGCAACTCAGCATCCACCACGGTGATGTCCAGCCAGGCAGGGAAGCTCTGCTTCACCTGCCGCAGCAGCGCCAGCGGTCGACCGCCCAGGGAGGGGCCCCGCCAACCACCCCGCTCGAAACTCACACTCACCCGTTGGGATCCTGCAACGGCAATGCGGGCCTCGACGCTGATGGCGCCGATGGCGCCGAGGGGCCCATCCAGCTTGATCAGGTTTTGGGCCCTGCCATGGTCCGGATCGAGTGTTTGGAGGTTGAGCAGCCACGGGGCGCTGCTCAGGTATGGAATGGCACTGCTGCTCCAGCGCAGTTCCCACACCCCCGCCAGCCAGGCCCCATCCCGCGTCAGGTCGGCGGGCTGCAGCTTCTCCAGGCTTTCGAACAACCTCCTCACCACGGCCGCATCGGCGCCCCAACCGGGCCGGGGGCGCCGCAGTTGCTCCAGCAGGGCGGTCCGGGTAGCCGTCGCCCCAGCAGCCCCGTCTGCGCTCTGGCCGGTGAAGTTTGAACTCATGGAACCAGGGGATGGGGTATCTCACTTTCCAGGACGATCGCATCGGTGGGGTGCCGATGACTTGGCAGCATGGAAACGTCAAGCCCCACCTTCATGGCCCCACTTTCGCTCAAGACCAAGCTGCTGATCCTGCTGGTGGCGGGGGCTTTGGCGACAGCTGGCGCCCTGACCTGGCGCCAAAGCCTGGTGGACCAACAACGCCAAGAGACCCTGGGGGGCTGTCGGGCGTTACGCAACGAAGTGCTGACCGTCAAGCAAAAGGAATTTGATCCAGGCGTGGCGGAATTGCGGCAGTTGCGCCTCAATGAGGCCCAGGCCCGTTTGCTGCGCCAGGCCGATGTCAATGCTTACAGCAAGTTCGGCCAACAATACGAAGCCAAGGTGGTGAGTGTGGCCGAGGCCCTGGATCGGCTCAATGCCTTGCTGGGCAAGCTGCAGCAAAAGAATTGCTTCGAAATGAAGCCTTGAGACTGGGGTGGCCCACAGGTGGGCGATGCTGCGCATGGAGTACAGCGGCGGGGGATCTTGGCGCCCCAGCGGCCGAGTTGGGGGAGAACCGACCCATTTGTGTCGATTTCAGTGTTAGAGTTTGTAACGAACACTTGACTTGATGGCAGGTTTTGACCTTCACCCTTGCCAAGGCAACCCAGATTTTTCCGGAGACCCTCTCCGCTGATGTGGTTCCCGCGATCACGGCCCGGTTTCGGCTGCTGAACGCCGAGGACCAACTGGCCCTGATCTGGTACGCCTATCTCGAAATGGGCCAGACCATCACCATCGCGGCACCGGGTGCCGCGCGCATGCAGTTTGCCGAACGGCTGCTCAACGACATCAAGGCGATGTCGTTTGCCCAACAGAGCCAGCTGATGTGTGATCTGGCCAACCGCACCGACAACGAAGTCGGCCGCACCTATTCCAGTTGGTCGGTCAACATCAAGCTGGGCTTCTGGTACAAACTCGGTCAGTGGATGCAGGAGGGCCTGGTGGCCCCCATCCCCGAGGGTTATCGCCTTTCGGCCAACGCCGCTGCGGTGCTCAGCTCCGTCAAGTCGGTGGACCAAGGCCAGCAGATCACCCTGTTGCGCAATTTCGTCGTTGACATGGGCTTCGACCCCGCCAAGGGCGAAGGCCAGCGGGTGATGGAACCGGTGGCGGCTCCCACCGCCGAGGCGGAGCGCAAACCGGTGTTCATCGAAGGGGTGATCAACCCCACGGTCAACGCCTACATGGATCTGCTCAACGCCAATGATTTCGACAACCTGATCCAGCTGTTCCTGCCGGACGGTGCCCTGCAACCGCCCTTCCAGAAACCGATAGTTGGCACCGACGCCATCCTGCGCTTCCTGCGCGAGGACTGCCAGAACCTGCGGCTGCTGCCGGAACGGGGCTACAGCGAGCCCACCGATGAGGGCTTCAACCAGATCAAGGTCACCGGCAAGGTGCAGACCCCCTGGTTCGGTGCCGGCGTCGGCATGAATGTGGCCTGGAGGTTCCTGCTCGATCCCCAGGGCAAGATCTACTTCGTTGCCATCGACCTGTTGGCATCCCCGGCCGAGCTGCTCCAGTTCCGCCGTTGATGGTGGCAGCCCGGGAGCCCCTGCCCGCAGCGCTCCTGGGCCCCCGTTTTGGCCTGGCCTTCGCCTTGGCGGTCCTCCTCGTGTGGGCCGCCTCTCTTGTTTGGCTTTTGACCAGTGACCTGCAGACCTGGTCTGCGCCGGCCCTGATGCTGGCGGTGCTGTTGCGCGCTTTGGTGCAGAGCGGCCTGTTCATCGTCGGCCACGACGCCATGCACCGCACCCTGCTGCCGGGACAGCCCCAGGTCAATGATGGGCTGGGCCAGCTGGTTCTGACCCTCTACGCCCTGCTGCCCTGGCGCCGTAGCCGCCTCAATCACCGGCGCCACCATCAAGCCCCCGGCAGCCCGCGAGACCCCGACTTCCATGGCGGCACCGGACTGGCCGGTTGGTTTCGCCGCTTTCTGGGGGCCTATCTGCCCTGGCCCAGGTTGCTGGCCCTGATATCGGCCTGGAGCCTGCTGACTTGCCTGCTGACATTGCTTGGGGGTTTGCACTGGCCCCAGGTGGCCCTAAGGGTGCTGGTGGCCTGGATCCTGCCGCTGCTGCTGAGCGCACTGCAGCTGTTTGTGGTCGGCACCGTGTTGCCCCATCGCCGCGCTGAGGCCTGCGGCAACCGGCACCGGGCCGAAAGCCTGGCCTTGCCACCTTGGCTATCGCTGTTGGCCTGTTATCACTTTGGCTATCACTGGGAACATCACGAATATCCCCACGTGCCCTGGTTTGGGCTGGCAGGGGTTCGGCGCCAGCATCTGGACCAACTCAGGCTCCCGTCCATCCGGCTCGCGCGATAGCGTCGAAGTGTGTCAAAAAGAGTTTGGGGCGAGCCGATGGAACAGCCATTGACCGGTTGGAGTGCCAGCGAGGAGACGATTGCGCGTCAGGCCTTTGAGCGGGCCCATGAGCGGGCCCTGGCGGGCCTGATCGAGCACCTGCGCAATCGGCTGACCGACCTAAATGGCGCCGAGAGCCTCTGGGAGCTGCACGATTTCCTCAGCATCCAGCGCCATGCGATTGAAGGCCGTTTTGACTTCCGCGAACCTGGGCTGTTGTTTGTGTTTGCCGGCCTGCTCAAGGATCAGCTGATCAGCCTGGAAGAACTGCAGGGCCTGGAGGCGATCAAGCTGGCCAAGATCACGGCGATGACCCGCATCTGAGGACGGTTCGCCAACCGTCCCATAAGTTTGGCTGGTGGCGCCAGAGCGACCAGCCTGGCTTTTTCGGGTGCTCCGGTGCTGCTGCCACCCCTGAACGAGCACAATTTGCCGTGGATGGACACCATCCACCCCATCGTCGTTCACTTCGTGATCGCCATGGGTTTGATCGCCTTCTTGTTTGATGTGATTGGCCTGGCGGCCCGCCGGCCGGCCCTATTTGAGGTCAGTTTCTGGAACCTGTTGCTGGCCACTGTGGCCATCTTCGTGGCCATCATCTTTGGCGAAATTGAGGCCGGTCTGGCCAATCCCTACGGAGGCTCCCGGGACCTGCTCAATTGGCACAGCACCCTGGGATGGTCTCTGGCTGGGGTGTTGTCCGTGCTCAGCGCTTGGCGCTACGTCATCCGCAGCCGCGATCCCCGCGTGCTGCCACGGGTCTTTCTGGTGGGCGGTGGCCTGCTGGCGGTGTTGATCCTGGCCCAGATGGTGCTGGGCAGCAGCCTGGTCTGGACCTATGGCTTGCACACGGTGCCCGTGGTGGAAGCAATGCGGGAGGGCAGGCTGTGACGCAGCCTCTGTTGCAGCAGCTCGGCGCCAACGGCCTGCCCTACGGCCTGCCCATCCATCCCAACCTGGTGCACCTGAGCATTGGCCTGTTTGTGATCGCCATCGCCTGCGATGGGGTCGGGGCGCTTTATCCGGTGGAGAAGCGGGTGTTTCGTTTCCTGGCCCTGCCCGTCACCCGCGCCGGCTTCCATGACGTCGGCTGGTACAACCTGGTGGCCGCGGCGGTGATCAGCTTTTTGACCGTGGCGGCCGGCGCCTACGAGATGCTGCTGGCCCGGCCCCTGGTGGGGGTGCGCAGCGATTTTGGCCTGGACGCCCTGACCACCATGCTCTGGCATGGGGTGGGAGGGGTGCTGCTGTTGATGGCGATTGTGGCGATGACTGTGTGGCGTGGGCTGCAGCGTTTCGCCTGGCGCCGCGACTACGGTCGTCAGGTGCAATGGTTTTATTTGGTGGCCGGGGTACTGATGTTTGCTTTGCTGGGACTCCACGGCACCTTGGGGGCCCAGTTGGCCGCCGAATTCGGGGTCCATGTCAGTGCCGACCAACTGCTGGCGGCGGGAGTGGATCCCCGGGAGGCGCTGCCATGACCAGCACGGGCCGCCGCCAGCCCTCCGCCGTGCCCAGCCTGGTGCTGGTGGCCGTCGGTCTCGGGCTCGATGCCCTGGCCAGCTGGACGATGGCGCAGCAGTCTTACCGCTGGCTGCCGGTGCAGGCCTCAACGGCCGCTCCCTATGTGGACAATTTGTTTGCCCTGGAGACGGGGATTGGCAGCTTCATTTTGGTGGGTTGCACGGCGGTGATCGCCTGGACATTGCTGTTCAACCGTGCCCCCAAATACGACCTGGATGATGGCGACCCGATCGAGGGCAATATCCGCCTGGAAATCATCTGGACGTTGATTCCCTTGGTGGTGGTGTTAGCCATTGCCTGGCACACCATTGGCGTCAACCACACCCTGGCCACCTTGGGGGGTAAGCAACGCCTGGCCACGGCGGCGCCGTTGGAGAGCGAGTCCCTGCCCGTGGCCACGGGCTCTTTGCCCATCGGCACAGACTCCTTGCCCAGTGCTACAGACAGCACAGAGATCGGCCCGATCCAGGTGATTGGCCGCCAGTGGTCCTGGGAATTCATCTACCCCAACGGGGTGCGCAGCAGCGAACTGCATTTACCGGTGGATCGGCCAATTTACTTTCGGCTGATCTCCATGGATGTGCTGCATGGCTTTTACATCCCAGCCTTCCGCCTCAAACAAGATTTGATTCCCGGCAGTGTGATTGATTACCGCCTCACCCCTTCAAGGCAGGGGCGCTACCGGCTGCGGGATTCGATGTTTTCCGGCGGCTACTTCGCCACCAACCAAACCGATGTGGTCGTCGAAAGCGGGGCAGATTTTGCCGCTTGGCTAGCGGCGGCAGAGCAGGCGCCGCTGCGGCCCAGTTTCAATGAGGCCAACGACCTGTGGCAACAGCGGCTCGACAAGGGAAACAGGGGTTGGGCCACGGTGCCGCCGGCACCGCCCCCCGAGGTCAATGTTTCGCTTGATCCCCAGAACACCCACGAAGCTTGATCCATGGCCTCCTCCTCCAGCAGCCCCAGTTTTGATCCCCGGATGCTCAAGGAGCCCGAGCTGCTGCCGGGATCGCCAGGAAACTGGCGACGCTATTTCAGCTTTAACACCGACGCCAAAGTTATAGGAATTCAGTATATCGCTGCCGCCCTTTTGTTTTTGCTGGTGGGTGGCCTGCTGGCGATGATCATGCGGGGGGAGCTGATAACACCACCGGCAGATCTTGTCGATCCAACAGTTTATAACGGGCTTTATACGATGCATGGAACAGTGATGCTGTTCCTGTTTTTATTTCCGGTTCTCAATGGCTTCAACAACCTGTTGATTCCACCGATGATTGGGGCGCCGGATATGGCTTTTCCCCGGCTCAATGCCTTGGCCTTCTGGCTGTTTCCAGTCTTTGGCGTGATTTTAATGGCCAGTTTTCTGGTCCCGGGCGGTCCGTCAGGATCCGGCTGGTGGGCCTATCCGCCCCTGAGCACCCAGAACCCCCTGGGCCATGTCCTCAATGGTCAGTTGCTTTGGATTTTGGCCGTCGCCATATCGGGCGTTAGTTCGATCATGGGGGCGGTGAATTTCTGCACCACGATTATTCGGATGCGGGCGCCGGGCATGGGCTGGTTCAAGATGCCGATTTTTTGCTGGACGGCCCTGGCGGCCCAGTTGATTCAGCTGATGGGTTTGCCGGTGCTGACGGCGGGCGCCGTGATGCTGCTGTTTGATCTCAGTTTTGGCACCAGTTTCTTCAAGCCGGAAGGGGGTGGCGATCCGATGCTATATCAACATTTCTTCTGGTTTTATTCCCATCCGGCGGTGTATGTAATGGCATTGCCAATTTTCGGTGTCTTTTCGGAGTTGTTTCCGGTCTATGCCCGTAAACCATTGTTTGGCTATAAGGTCGTGGCGATCGCCTCGTTTGCAATCACCGTACTGAGCCTGATTGTTTGGGTTCATCATATGTTCTATAGCGGCACCCCCCAGTGGATGCGCAATGTCTTCATGGTGACGACGATGTTGATCGCCGTGCCAACTGGCATCAAGGTGTTTGCCTGGATCGCCACGCTTTGGCGCGGCAGCATTCGGCTATCGACGCCAATGCTGTTTTGCCTGGCGGGGCTATTCAACTTTATTTTTGCCGGCATTACCGGTGTGATGCTGGCGACGGTACCTGTGGATATCCATGTGGGCAATACCTATTTTGTTGTTGGCCACTTCCATTACGTAATTTTTAAGATGATCACCTTTGGTGTTTTCGCTGCCATCTATCATTGGTTTCCAAAATTTACCGGTCGCATGTATTACGAAGGCTTGGGTAAATTGCATTTCATCCTCACATTCATTGGCAGCACCCTCAATTTTCTGCCGATGCACTGGGCCGGGCTGATGGGCATGCCCCGGCGGGTGGCCTCCTACGACCCCGAATTTGCCAGTGCCAATGTGCTGGCCAGCTTGGGGGCGTTTCTGTTGGGGGTGGCGACGATTCCCTTCCTGCTCAACATTGTCAGCAGTTGGGTAAGGGGCCCGAAGGCGCCACCAAACCCCTGGAATGCCATTGGCCTGGAGTGGTTGCTGCCCTCTCCCCCACCCGCCGAGAATTTCGAGGCGGATGTGCCCACTGTTATCAGCGGCCCCTACGGCTATGGCCTGGGCCGGCCCCTGGTCGAAGACCAGGAGCGCTTCGAGCGTCGGGCACTGCGGGGCTGAAACCATGACCTCCATTTCCCAGCCAGCCGCCACCCCCCCAGGCACCCCGGCCCTGCCCAGCCCCGAAGGCCATGACTCCGGCCACGGTGGCCACGGCCACGGCGATGGTGGCCACGGCCACGGGGCCCATGCCGACCACACCATTACGGGCTTTGTGATTTTCCTGGCCTCCGAAAGCCTGATTTTTCTGGCCCTGTTTGTGGGCTATGCCGTTTTCAAAAGCAGTGCGCCCCTGTGGTTGCCGGCCGGGGTCGAGGGGTTGGAGGTGCGCGAGCCCCTGATCAACACGGTGGTGTTGGTGAGCAGTTCGCTGGTGATTTGGCTGGCGGAGCGGGCCCTGCACCGGCAACGGCTGGGCGAATTTCGCGCCTGGTGGCTGCTGACGATGGCGATGGGCACCTATTTCGTAATCGGCCAGGCGATCGAATGGCAGCACTTGCCCTTTGGCCTCGATAGCGGTGTGTTTGGCGCCAGCTTTTACTTGCTCACCGGCTTCCATGGGCTGCATGTGGTGACGGGCCTGGCCCTGATGGCCTTTTTCCTGGTGCGCTCGCTGCGGCCTGGCCTGGTGCTACCGGAAGGCAAGGGGGTGATGGCGGTGTCGTTGTTCTGGCATTTCGTCGATGTGATTTGGGTGGTGTTGTTTGTGCTCACCTACGTCTGGCAGCGGCGATGACCTATCCCGGCGATACCCCCCCATCCCCTGGCGCCATGGTCATCGACGAGCGCGAGTTCGATGTACTGATCATTGGCAGTGGCGCCGGAGGCGGCACGATGGCCGGCGCCCTGGCGGCGGCGGGCCGCAGGGTGCTGTTGCTGGAGCAGGGGGCGGGGTTGGCGCTTGCGGACCAAAACGTGGCCGACATCGACCTGTTCCGGCGGCAGCGCTATCACCCGGCGGAGGAATGGATCGGCACCGATGGTGATCCCTTCGCCCCCCAGATGGTGGAGGCCGTGGGTGGCAACACCAAGATCTGGGGCGGGGTGCTGGAGCGAATGCTGCCCGAGGAGTTTGTCGGCATGCCGATGCAGGAGGGCAGCGGACCGGATTGGGGCCTGCGCTACGCAGATTTGGAACCCTGGTATGAGCAAGCCGAGGCGCTGTACCGGGTCCACGGCGAGGCTGGCCAACCCTTTGGCGCCGAGGCGGTGCAGCCGTTCCAGGTGGAATTGCGGGCGGCCCTGGAGCGCCAGGGGCTGCATCCCTACCGGCTGCCGTTGAGCGTCAGTGAGTCGGCGCAGGATCCCTCCGGTGATGCCGAACTGTTTGGCGTCGATCGGGCCCTGGGCCAGCCCGGCTTTGAACTGCGGCAGGGGGCCCGGGTGCTGATGCTGCACACCGATGCCGGCGGACAGGAAGTGCGGGGCGTCGAGGCCCAGATCGGCCAGCAACGCTGGTTGTTCAAGGCCCACCAGGTGGTGCTAGCGGCGGGCGCGATCGGCAGCGCCGTGATCCTGCTGCGTTCGGCCAGCGATGCCCACCCCCAGGGATTGGCCAATGGCTCCGACCAGGTCGGCCGCCATTTGATGCGCCCCCAACTGACGGCGATGCTGCAACGGGCCAGCAGGGCCCATTCCGGCCGCTACGGCCCGGCCTTGGGGGTGCTGGATTTCCATGGCGGCGATCGCAATGTGAGCTATGCCCTGGGGGCCGTCCGGGGTGGCGGCGGTGTGCTGCAAGATCCGCTGTTTGCCGAATCACCGCC
>JBKDVK010000093.1:0-7691 GCA_046338875.1 Cyanobacteriota bacterium
TCCAGGATCAGGGCCGGATCTTCGGCCTTGCTGACCAGATCGTTGAGGTTGGCGCGCAGCAGTCGGCTGAGCCTGTCGAAAAAGCCCATGGTTTGGGATTAGGGGGCAAGGCCTGAACCTTAGCGATGAATGGCCCATTGCCTCACTCAAAACATGCGGAGGATCCACCCTTGCGCCCCAGGGATGGGCCAATCAAAGGAGCGAGGCCTACGAGGGGCCTGGCGTCGCCCTACGGTCGGATCCATGGCCAAAGCTTCCAGGCGTTCCGCCCCTGGTCCAGCCAATGACAGCAACCGAAGCCAGCGGATCGGCGAGGTTTCGGTGCTGCTGCCAGCCCGGAGGCCACCGGCCGTGGCCCTGGCCGCCTGTCTCGAAGATTTAGAGCAATCCTGGCAACGGCAGGGCCATCTGGCCGCCCTTTGGCTGGCCTGGCCGCGGCTGGCCGGTCCCCAACTGGCTCCCCACTGCCGACCCCTTTCCTTAAGGGCTGGGCGCCTGACGGTGGGGGCAGCTCCCGGCCCCTGGCTCCAAGCCCTGCAATACAACCGCCACATGCTGCTGGGGGCATTGCGTGGAGCTGGCTTTGAGGTGCGAGAGGTGATCGTGCAACAACACCATCGAGGTCCGGTTCCGCCCCCCGCCATGCAAGAGGAAGCGGCCATCTGGGCCGCCCATCCCAGCCGACTCGATGTGCATGGCCAAGGCGGCCCCTGTCCGGCCTGCGGCAGCCCTGCCCCTGCGGGTGAACTGGCCCTCTGGGGCCATTGCAGTTTCTGCCGCCGCGAAGCCTTGGCGGACCCCCCAGGGGAGCATCGCGACTAGGGCTGGCCCAAGGGGCTAGAAGAGTGATCGCCAGGCCCGTTCCTGGGCCTGGGCCTCCGGGGTGCCCTCGGCGGGGAAATTGGTCAGGAAATCCTTGTCGGCCATGGGTACATAGGGCCCTTGCTTGATCTCGAACATGACGGCACCAGGGGTCAGCGCCACCAGGGTGTGGAAATGGCCTTCCTGCAACTCAATACCCCGCACATCACCGCCGGCCTCCAGCCGTTCGGTGTGCAGAACCGTGCCCTGGTCGTCCAGCAGCACTAGCCCGATGGCCCCCTGCAGCATCACAAAGCACTCAAAGCCCTCGCCGGGGTTGGGGCGCAGATGGCGATGGGGACGCACATAGGTGCCGGGTTGGAGCACATTCAAGAAACGCTGCACCAGGTCCGGGGCGCGGTGCAGATTGTGGTTCAGGCGCCGGCGTGGACTACTGAGGGCCCCGGCAGCCACCGCATCGAATAGGGCCTGGTCCAGGCGGCGCACCGCCGCCGCTGCCGTCAACGCGGCTGGATCCTGAAGCGGTAAAGCGGCATCAGCCAAAGCTCGGCCTCCGGTGGGGTGGGTGACGCAGTGCCGAGATCGTGGCAGAGCGCGACTGTGGCCATGGCTACCTCAGGGCCGCCAGGCCCGCTTTGCTGACAGATTCATGCCATTCCAGTTGTCCCTGCCCCATCCCCCCGATGGCGGCTAACCCCATGGCCCCTTTGCCCAACCTCGAAGCCCCCGCTCCCGCGATCAAGACGATGCGCGCCCTGGTGCAGCGCGGCGAGACCCGGTCGCTGGCCTGGCGGCTGGGGCAGCTTGATCGATTGCAACACCTGCTGCAGATGGAGGAAAACGAGGCCACGAGCGCCCTGGCCGCTGACCTCGGCAAACCCGAACTGGAGGCCCACTTCGAATTGGTGGCCGTGCGCCAGGAACTGGCCCTGACCCGCAAGCACCTGCGGCGCTGGATGCGACCCCGTTCCGTGGGGCTTCCCGGCTGGGCACTGCCGGGCCGAGCCGCCATCCACCCCGAACCCCTCGGCTGCGTTCTGATCCTGGGCCCCTGGAACTATCCCCTGCAGCTCTGCCTGCATCCCCTGGTCAGCGCCCTGGCTGCGGGAAACACCGCCGTGCTCAAGCCCTCGGAACACGCCCCCCATACGGCCAGCTGGATGGCCGCTGCGGTGGCCCGTCACTTCGACCCCTGCCATGTTCAGGTGGTGCTGGGGGACGCAGAAGCGGCGACCACGCTGCTGGAGCAGCGCTTCGATCACATCTTTTTCACCGGTGGCGGCCGGGTCGGCCGGCTGGTGATGGCCGCCGCGGCCCGCCATCTGACGCCGGTGACCCTGGAACTGGGTGGCAAGAGTCCGGCGATCGTGCTGGCTGGAGCGAACCCGCAAACCACAGCGCGGCGGCTGGTCTGGGGCAAGGGTATCAATGCCGGCCAAACCTGCGTCGCCCCCGACCATCTGCTGGTCGTGGCTGAGGCCGTTGCCCCCCTGGTCGCAGCCTTCACCGAGGAGAGAGAGCGCCTCTATGGCAAGGATCCGCTCAACAGCGACGATCTCGGCCAGATCGTCAACGAGAGGCAATTTCAGCGCCTTGAAGGGCTGCTGACGGGCGCCCGGCAAAAGGGACAAATCCTGGTGGGGGGCGGCAGTGATAGCAGCCGCCGCCGCATCGAACCCACCTTGATCGCCGTCGACCAACCGGAGGAGGATCCCTTGATGCAAGATGAGATTTTTGGGCCCTTGCTGCCTTTGATCGTGGTGAACGATCTGGAGGATGCCCTGGCCCGGGTCCGCCGGGCCCCCCACCCGCTGGCCCTATATCTTTTCGGCGGCGATAACAAGGAGCAGCAACAACTCCTGGCCAGCTCCAGCTCGGGCAGCGTCGGCTTCAACGACGTGGTGCTGCAGGCAGGACTGGTCCACTTGCCATTCGGCGGGGTCGGAGAAAGTGGCCTTGGCTCTTACCACGGCGAAACGGGTTTCCGCACCTTCTCCCATCAACGCAGTGTGTTGAGCCGGTCGTTCTGGTTCGACCTGCCATTCCGCTATCCCCCCTATGCCGGCAAGCTCCCCCTGGTTCGGCGCCTGCTGGGTTGAGAGTCCCCCTCAACGCCGACGCCGATGCAGGGGGGGCTGGTTAGGAGTGGGCAGGACCCTTAACGTGCCGGCAACTGCTCACCTAAACCATGCGCCGCCGCCTTGTTGCCCTGGCCATTGCCGTGGTGCTGCCCCTTCCAGGCCTGGCGGCAGAAGTCACGGTTCAGCCAGGGGAAACCCTCTCCCAGATCGCCGATCGCCTGGGCATCAGCATGACCAGGCTGATGAAGCTCAACGGCATCACCAATCCCGACCACGTCGAATCGGGCAGCAAGCTGACCGTGCCCAGCTCAGTCTCCAGCTCGGGCCGGGCCAAGGGAGCCAGCAGCTCGTCAAACGTCAATACCACCAAGGTGACCGTCAAGGACGGCGAAACCCTCTCGGAGATCGCCGATCGCCATGGCATGAGCGTGAATGAATTGGTGCGGTTGAACGCTCTCAGCAATGCCGACCATGTGGAAACCGGCAGCACCCTGCGGGTCAAAGCAAGTGCGGTGGCCAGCTCCCGCTCCGCTGACGGCCCCTCCAGCTACCGCAAGGGTGCCAGCCAGCACGTGGTCCAACCCGGCGAGAATCTCTCCACCATTGCCGAGGGCTACGGCGTGCCGATGAGCCGTTTGGTGGCCATCAACGGCCTGCAGGATGCCAACCATGTCGAAGTCGGCATGCGCCTGCGCCTCAAGGGCAACCCGCCAACTAGTGCCGCCGCCAGCACGGAAGCCCCCCCCAGCCGTTCCGTGGCCCCTGCCCCCGAAACCAGCCCAACGGCGACAACAGCCCCGGTGCTGGCGCCAGCCATGGGGGCTGTTCCACGGGCCACCGTTCCACAGTCAGACTCATCCAGCACCGTCACAGTTCCCCAAACCCGGCCGGCGACCGGAACCACAGCCATGGCAAGCCCGGTAGTGGCAAACCCGATAGTGGCAAGCCCAGTAGTGGCCAGACCAGTAGTGGCCACACCGGTGGTCGCCACACCTGTGGTGGCCAGGCCGGTTGTGGCCAAACCCGTTGTCACCGCTCCGGCAGCCAGGGCCAACGTGGCCCGGGCGAGCCAGGCACCGATCAGTTCGGTCTTGCCTGCGGAGGCCTCAAATCGCACCGACTGGCGTCCCTACGGTCCCCTGCAAGTGGACTGGGCCAATTGGCAACCGATGGGAGGCAGCCTGGTGGCCCCCACCATCAGCAACAAGGGCGAAACGCTGTACCTGGCGATCAACTGCAGCGCCCGCAAGATGAATGCCACCAGCTCCAACGGTGACTGGAAAACCTGGGAGGATCCCCGCGCCAGTTTCGAGGTGAAGTTGGTAAACGACCGCTGCCGTCAAAGTCGGCTCTAAGTGGCTCGTCACAAACCAGAGTCACGAATCAGCGCAACTGGCTAAGTCAGAACTGGCAGTGCCACAACTGGCACGGCCAGAACTGGCTTAACCACAACCGGTTTGGTCAGTGTTGTCGATCTGCCCCCCCTAGACCCAAGGGGGGGCATCGACCCCTGTTTCAGGCCGACCAGCGCAGGGGCCAGGGGGAGCGCAAGTAGTTCTCGCCCAAGGCGCACAGCCAGAGCTGCTGGCGACCGTCATCGCTCTCGCGGATGAGTTCCTCCTGCACCAGGCGCCGCGCCAACCAACCCCAGGTTTCTTGGTTTTGGCCATGGTCCTTGGCCAAGCCCTCGACCAGCTGGCGCAGGTCCCGCCCCCGGCCGCCATCCAATGCCGACAGGACCCGCGCTGCGGGCTCGGACCAATCCACGGCGGCGGGATGGCGGCGACAGTTGTCGCAACGCTGACAGGGGGGCGCCAGTTCGCCGACGGCCAACAACAGGGCCTGCTCACGGCAACCCGGCCCCTCGGCCACGGCCTCCATCCGTCGCAGCTGACGCTGGGCCAGTTCGAGTCGCTCCCTCTCTTGCAGGCGCTCTGCGGCGCTCAGCTGCTGGCTCGCCGCCCGCATCGCCCAGCCCAGGCTGACCCGATCGGCGGCGGCGAACAACACCAAGCAATCGGCCGGTTGACCATCGCGGCCCGCCCGCCCCGATTCCTGCAGGTAACCCTCGACACTGGCCGGCAGGGTCAAATGCAGCACCAGGCCCACATCGGCTCGATCGACTCCCATGCCAAAAGCCACCGTCGCGACCAGCACCGGGCGCGGCTGGTTCTGAAAATGCTCCAAGGCCAACTGGCGACTGGCCGGATCCATGCCGGCGTGATACGGGATGGCGGCGAGTCCCGCCTGGGCCAGCCGCGTCGACCATTGCTCCACCGCCAAACGGGTACGGGCATAGATGAGGACGGCACCCCGGGCCTCGGCCACCGCCTTCAACACCTCGGCCAAGGGCTCATCTGAGCGGCGCCTCATGGTGTACGAGAGGTTGCTGCGGCGGGCAGAGCGCACCAACAGCTCAGGACGACGCAGCTGCAGCAGGCGAATGATGTCGGCGCGCACCTGGGGGGCCGCCGTAGCACTGAGGGCCACCATCGGCACCCCCGGGCAGAGGCGGCGCAGTTCGCCAAGGCGCCTGTAATGGGGCCTGAAATCGTGGCCCCAGGCGCTGATGCAATGGGCCTCGTCCACCGCCAGGGCCACCAACCGCCCCGTGGCGTGGATCTCTTCAAGCAGACGGCGGCTTGCTTCCACCTGGAGCCGTTCCGGTGAGAGATACAGCACCCTCAGGCTTTGATCATTCAGGCCCTGCTGCAGCTGCTGCCGCCGCTGCAGATCGAGCCCCTGGTGCAGGCAGGCGGCGGCTATGCCATGGCGCTGCAGCTGGCGCACCTGGTCCTGCATCAGCGCCACCAGGGGCGAAATCACCACCACCAGCCCCTGACGCACCAGGGCAGGCAGCTGATAGCAAAGCGATTTACCCGCCCCGGTGGGCAACACCGCCAGACAATCTTGCCCGGCCAAGAGGGCCTCCACCACCTGCCGTTGGCCGGGGCGGAAGTGGTCCCAGCCGAAATGGCGCCGCAGGGCTTCGCTGAGGCGATCCACCGGCGCCAAACCCCAGTGATGGTGCCAACGGACCATAGCGCTCCACCACCTGTGGCCAGCAATGCGCCGGTGCCAGGCAGGGACTCAAGGCAAGGCAGGACCCTCCAGCCGGTCTGGCGACTCCTCCACCAATTGCAACCGCAGCCGCTTGCCCCCCGCCAGCTCGCCCAACGACACCCGCAAGGTGCTGCCGCTCAAACTCTGCAAAGCGGTCAGCAACTCCCGCAGATGGGGTGTGCTGCTGCCGCTCTCCACCCACAGCCGCTCCTGCAGTCCCCCCAGCCGCCGCCAGCTGGTGTGCAACTTGAGAACGGCATTTTCCAGGGCCTGGGCTTGACCCACCGCATCGGCCAACAGGCCCAGCGCATCGAGCCGCTGGGCCTCTTGAATCGCCTTCTCGAAATCCAGGTTGCCCTGTTGGAAGGCCCTGACGGCCAGCGCGGCCTGGGCCGCCTTGTCGAGCCAGCGGGCTGTGAGGGTCACATCCCTGACCCGCTCGAGCTCCGGTTCTTCCCGCAGAGCCCGACGCAGATCTTCCTGTTGGGCTTCCGGCAACTTGGCCAGCTCCTTGACCAGGGGAGCCACCGCCCGGGGGGGCAGCAGATTTTCGGCGGTGCGCTGGCGAATCTCCTCAGGCAACAGGGGGCTGGTCGCGGCCGTGAACTCGTCGGTGAGACGGCGCACCTGCTTGCGGGTGATTTGCTGGCCCCCATTGGCCGCCTCGCCAATCATCTGCTGCACCTCAGGTTCAGCCTGAGCCGTTTCCAGAAAGGCACGCTTGGAAAATTGATTGACGCTGGCCAGTTCCAGCACGCCATCGCCAAGCATGGTGTCGGCCGATTCAGCCAGCTGGATCAGGCCATAGGCGCGGGTTTTGCTGATCTCCCGTTCCCGCAGCCATTGCAGAAAGCCAGTGCCCCGGCCCTCACCACCGCGACGCTCGCGGTCA
Source organism: Cyanobacteriota bacterium (assembly GCA_046338875.1). Classification (GTDB taxonomy): domain Bacteria; phylum Cyanobacteriota; class Cyanobacteriia; order PCC-6307; family Cyanobiaceae; genus Cyanobium. Next base: position 6,859 of record JBKDVK010000093.1, read on the forward strand.
CGGACAGCGCAAAGAATGCGGCCCCGCCAGATTTCGGTCTGCAGGTCAAAGCGATCACAGACCGCCCAGGCCGCCTCCAGGCGGGCGTGAAACTCCAGCACGCTGATGTCGTCGCGCTCGGGATCCGGCAGATCCAGGTCAATCAGCGGTGCTTCGCCGCCAGGCTCTTGGTGGGACAGGCCCTCGGCAGGGCCCTCAACGGCAGACATGGGCCAACGGGGCAAGGGATTGGGATGCTGCCATGGGCCCCGGCGGCCCTTGCCGCGACAGCGATCCGGGCGAGCGACGAAACGTGACACCCGTGGGGGATAAGGCCAACTTGCAGGGGTAAGCTCTGTTGGAAAGCCACCCGACCCTCTGCCCAGCGATGGCCATCTCCCGCGGCGACAAAGTACGGATCAAGCGCCCCGAGTCCTACTGGTTCAACGAAGTAGGCACGGTGGCATCGGTCGACACCTCTGGAATTCGTTATCCCGTCGTTGTTCGCTTTGACAAGGTGAATTACAACGGTTACAGCGGCTCCGAAGGCGGCATCAATACCAATAACTTCGCCGAAAGCGAACTGGTCAAAGCCTGAAGCCCACCCTCGGGCCCGAACCTCCATCCCTGTGCCCGAGCTACCCGAAGTTGAGACCGTTCGTTTGGGTCTGGAGTCCAGAACCCAAGGAATGACCATCGCCAAGGTTGAAGTTCTGCGCCAACGGGCGATTGCCAGCCCCCAAGAGCCAGCACTATTTGAGCTGGCCCTTGGGGGCTGTCTTATCGAAACCTGGCAGCGAAGGGGCAAATACTTGATGGCCAAACTTGGCCATGGCGATGGCAGCGATGCGGGT
>JBKDVK010000094.1:0-2633 GCA_046338875.1 Cyanobacteriota bacterium
GCGATCAGACGAATCCGTTCCGGTTTTTTCTCTGATGACCATTTACGTCGGCAACCTCTCGTTTCAGGCCGAACGGGAAGACCTGCTTGATCTCTTCAGCCAGTACGGAGAAGTCCGCCAGTGCAGCCTGCCCCTTGATCGCGATACGGGCCGCAAGCGTGGCTTTGCCTTCGTGGAGTTGGATTCTGATGCTTCTGAGCAAAAGGCGATTGACGACCTCCAGAACGTCGAATGGATGGGTCGCATGATCCGGGTTAACAAGGCCACTCCCCGGGAAGCGGGCGGCGGTGGTGGTGGCCGTGGTGGCTACGGCAACCGCGGTGGCGGTGGTGGCGGCGGTGGCGGTCGTTCCGAGGCCGGCGGCGGCAACCGCTGGTGATCAGGTCGCCTCGATGAGCGGGGAAACCAGGGGGCTGGGAAGGCTTTTAAGTCGCCTGCAGCCCCATGTTCGCTTGGTGCGACTGGCATCCCTTTGTTCGATACTGAATAAACTATTTGACCTGGCGCCACCGGTGTTAATTGGTTTGGCCGTAGATGTGGTGGTCAAACAGCAGAATTCTTGGTTAGCCCAGTTCGGAGCTTCAACGGTGCCAGCCCAGCTAACGGTGCTGGCATTGCTTTCTTTTGTGATTTGGAGTGCCGAATCGCTGTTCGAATATCTCCATAGCTTGCTCTGGCGCAATCTGGCCCAAACCGTTCAGCACGAACTCAGACTTGAAGCCTATGACCATCTCCAGCATCTGGAGATGGGTTATTTCGAGGCTGGCAGCACCGGTCAGTTGCTGGCTGTTTTGAATGACGATATCAATCAATTGGAGCGCTTTCTCGATCAAGGTGCTAACGAAATCCTGCAGCTAATCACCACCGTGCTAGCAGTTGGAGCAAGCATGGTGGCCCTTTCCCCCATGGTGGCGGGCCTCTCTTTTCTGCCAATCCCACTGATTTTATGGGGTTCGCTGCGGTTCCAGTCACGTTTGGCACCCCGTTATCGGGAAGTGCGGGAAAAAGCGGGGGATATGGCGAGTCAACTGGCGAACAATATCGGTGGTATTCTTACAATAAAGAGCTATGTGGCTGAAGATTGGGAACGCCAGCGTCTGGGGCAGCTCAGTGATGACTACCGTCTCAGTAACCGCCGGGCCATCCGCCTTTCAGCGGCGTTCGTACCCCTGATTCGCTACGCGATTCTCTTTGCCTTTATCACGATTCTTGTGGTGGGTGGCCTTCAGGCCTGGCGCGGTGCCATTGCGGTTGGCACCTACAGCTTTCTGGTGTTCATCACCCAGCGTCTGCTGTGGCCCCTAACCACCTTGGGACGCACTTTGGATGATTACCAGCGGGCCATGGCCTCCACTAATCGAGTCTTGGATCTGCTGGATACACCCATCGCCATTCCCTCGGGCAATCGACCCCTGCCCCTGGCTGCGGTGCGTGGGGAAGTCCGCTTCGAGGGGGTTGGTTTTGCCTATGCCGACCGCCCTCCATTACTGGAGGGCTTCGATCTTGTGGTGCCTGCGGGCTCCACCCTAGGGATCGTCGGAGCAACGGGCTCCGGCAAGAGCACCATTGTCAAGTTGCTGCTACGGCTCTATGAGATCAACTCCGGGCGTATTCTTCTCGATGGCATGCCAATCGACACTTTGCGACTGGATGATTTGCGCCGGGCGATCGGCTTGGTGAGCCAAGAGGTGTTTCTTTTCCATGGCAGCGTCGCTGAAAACATCGCCTACGGCAGTTTCAATGCTTCGCAAGCGGCAATCGAAAATGCGGCAAGGCTGGCCGAGGCGGATGGCTTTATTGCTGAGCTTCCTTACGGATATGACACGATTGTGGGCGAGCGGGGCCAACGACTTTCAGGGGGGCAGCGCCAGCGCCTCGCCTTGGCCCGGGCCATTCTCAAGGACCCTCCGGTGTTGATCCTTGATGAGGCCACGGCAGCTGTCGATAATGAAACGGAAGCAGCAATCCAACGCTCCCTGGATCTGATCACGGCGCACCGCACCACAATTGTCATTGCCCACCGTCTCAGCACGGTGCGCCGCGCCGATCGCATAGTGGTCATGCAGGAAGGCCGCATTGTCGAGACTGGACGCCATGACGATCTGCTGCTGCGGGGTCAGGCCTATGCCGAGCTGTGGCGAGTTCAGGCTGGACTGATTTCAACTTCAGTGCAACTGCACTGAGCGTCAAAGACCCGCCATGCCCCCACCCCAAGTACCTCCCCCCTTGCGCCCCCGCCCCTCCCGGTTTCGCCAGCTGCTTTGTTCCAAAGCCTTGTTGATGCTGGTCGCCATGCCCGCGGGCCTGCTGTTGGGCTTGCTGGCGTCCCCGTCGCTTGTGCACCTGTTTAAACAACGCCCAGGGAACCAGGCGGCCTCCTTGCCGGGCGCCTTCAGGGGCTGGCTGAACAGTGAAGGCCAAACGATCCTGCTGCTCGGCACTGATGTAGGCGGGGGGAATACGGATGTGATCGCCTTGATTAAGGTGGAAGAAGGCGTGACAGATGTGGTTCAGATCCCTCGCGATTCCTACATCGAAGCTGAGACCTACGGCCCGATCAAAATCAACGCTCTCTATTCCCTCGGAGGGATTGATGCTGTCAAGCAGGAAGTCTCGACCCACATGGGACGCTC
>JBKDVK010000095.1:0-3578 GCA_046338875.1 Cyanobacteriota bacterium
GCCTCGATCTTGGGCTGGTCGGCCGGGGCGAGGCGGCCCTGCTGTTCCAACCGCAACAGGATCGCCAGGGCTTGCTGCAGCGGTGCCCGATCAGCCGGCTCCACAACCGTGCCGATCTTCACCAGAGAAATCACCAGATCCAGCTGGGCATCCGCTCGATCCGGCTCCGCCTTCGCCAATCTCTCAGCTATCTCCAGGCTCCCCTGATACGCCTGCCGCGCCGATTCCCCCTGCCCCAGCGCCCGATATAAATCTCCCATCCGCTCATACGACACCGACAGGTCGCGCTGATAATCCGCTCGATCCGGCTCCGCCTTCGCCAAACGCTGCTGCCGCTCCAGCAGCTGCCGATAGCGGGCAAAGGTGCGTTCGCTCTGGCCCAGGGCCAGATGGGCCTGGGCTTCGACATCGGCAATGCCAGCAAAGCCGCTGTGCTCACTTGGCAGGCGTTCCAGCACTTCCGCCGCCAGGCTGGCGATGGCCACCGTCTGCCCAAAGCGTTGCAACGCGGCCAGGCACGCCTGACCCACGGCGGCGGCCTGATCGAAATGCCGCCCCTGCAGGTAGTTGCGCACCGCCTCGACGCCATCTTCCAGCGAGTGGCTTTCGTTTTCAACTCGCCACAGCCTGTAATCGCCCGCTCGGCGATAGCGCTCGCCATGGCCGGCGGCATCCACCAGGGCGGCGAGGCCTTCAGCGGTCCAGCGGTGCACCCAGGCCTGGCCCGCCTCCCCCCGCACCACCAGCGACAGGGCCGCCAGCCGCGCCAGGGCCGGCTCCAGCGCGTCCGCCGCCACCACACCCGCCAGCAGCCTCGCCAGCCCCGCCGCTGCCAGCGGCAGATTGGACACCGCCAGTTGCAGCAGCACCGCGTCGTCGCCGCGCTGGAGAGCGATCGTCAGCAATTCCTCCAGCAGCACATCGCGCGCCCCCAGGGCCAGGGCCTGCTGCACACCCTCGTCGAGGCTGGCTGAAACCGCCGGCGCCGCCAGGCCGGCGGCGGCCAGGGCCTGGCGCAGCCGTTGGGTCACCGCCGGAAGCCGCCCCTCCCCCTGGCGGAGCAGGCCATCGAGAAACTCCAGCAGGCGCGGATGGCCGCCAATGGCGCGCAGGGCCTGCGCCAGCTCGGCCTCCGGCCGCTGGCGCAGGCCCGGTAGCCGCTGCACCAACTTGCGGGTTTCGGCCCCACTCAACGGGCCCACCGGCACCTCCAGCAGCCACTGCATCGCCTGGGGCAGCGGGTGGCGGCAGGTGAGCAACAGCGCGCCCCGCTCGGCGCTGGCGAGCAACTGCTCCAAGGCGCTGGCCGTATCGGGATCGAGGAAGGCTTCGCCACCGGTGCTCAGGTTCTGCTCGAAGTCGTCGAGCACCAGCAGCAGGGACTCCTGTTGGAGCAGTTGCTGCACCAGCCGCGGCCGCAGCCGCTCGTCGAGGTTGTCACGCAGCAACAGATCGGCCAGCGGCCGGGTGCTCGGGCGGCCCCCCTGCTGCAACGCCAAGCCCAGCTCCAGGCCGATCGCCCGCAGGTCGAAACGACCGCTGTGGCTGGCGATCACCCAGCCCTCTTCCGCCAGCCGCTGCATCAGACGGCCCGCCACACTGCTCTTGCCCACCCCGCCGATGCCGCTCAGCAGCACACCGCCGGGCGCCTTGGCGTCGCGCAGGCGCCGCAAACAGGTGCGCAGCTCCCGGCGCCGCCCCACCAGGTCGCCGATCGCCAGCTGGGGCACCGGCCCCAGCAACTGGCGCACCGGTGGCTGGCGCAGCGGTTGCTTGTCGAGCCCGAAATCGGCCAGGGGCTGCTCCTCGCCGGCGCCGTACAGGGCCGCGGTGGCCGCCTCCGGCAGGATTTCGGCGCCCGGGGCGCCCTGGGCCAAGCGCCTCTGCCGCTCCGCCTCCAACTCACGCCGCGCCGCCGCCAGGGCTCGACCCGCCAGCACCGGTTCGCGGCGGCTGAGCTCGCGATAGAAGCAGCGGGCCAGCTCGCTGGCATAGCGGTCGCTCACCGTGGTCTGCATCGCCACCACACTGGGGATGCCGGCCTGGATCAAGGCCTGGGCCAGGCTGGCCGTGGCGCCGACCTCCACGCCGCCATGGCAGCTGTTGAGCACCACCAGCGGGAGGGGCCGCCCGAGCGCCCGCAACGGGGCCACCAGATCTTCCGCTGTGGTAAGCACGGCGCCGCCGAGTTCATCCTCAAGCTCCAGGCTGCCCGGGGTGCCATGGCAACTCAGGTGCAACACGTGATAGGCATCGACGGCAATCGCGGCAGCGATCTGCTCGGGGTGCCCCACCTCCAGAATTTTGACGGCCACGTTGTCGAGCCGCTGGGCAGGCTCCACCGCATCGAGGATGTTCTGAAGCTCGCGCTCGTGATCGAGCACCGCCGAGCGGCTGAAACCCTCATCCGGGGCACCCACCGCCACCAGCACCTTCAGTGGCCCCGCCAGCGGGGCCGGCGCTGGCGAGGGCGGGGCGGGCAAGCGACGCCGCAGCACCACCGGCGGCTGGATCGCCAGCAGCCGCCCATCCGGCAGCCGCAGGGCCTCAAACGGCAGCCCCAGCAACTCCGGATCCGCCGCCTCGATCTCCACCAGCACAGTGGTGCCCAGGGCGGCGCCATCCAGCAGCTGCACCAGGGCTTCGGCGGCAGCCGCCGGCAGGCAGAAGGCCGCCAGGGCCTGACCCAGGGCCAGCAGCTCCGCCTCCACGCTGGCCCGGCCGCCGCTGGCCCAATCGCGGGCGCCGGCCCCGAAGCCCCGCAGAAACGCCCGGCGCCCCTCGCGCACCGCTGCAGGCAGCTGGGGGTGCTCCGCTTCGAACAGTCCCCGTTCGCCAACCCTCGCCTGCACCGCCACGCCCCCATCACTGCGGCGCTGCAGCCCCAACCGCACCCGCTCCTGGCGCCCCGAGGGCGGCGAGCCCAAAGGCGGCGGGACGGCGCGCCGCTGCAGCAGGGCGGCGGCGATGCCCTCGTGGTCCTCGATGCCCAGGCGACAGAGGGGCCGGAGCAAAGGCGGGACGTAGGCGTCGTCTCCAACCTGCACCGGCAGCAGCGGCTGGCCGTTCTTGATCCGCTCGTAGGTGAGGCTGCTTACCTCCGCATTGACCCACGGGCTTTGCAGCGACTGGGCCGAAAACACGATCAGCCCGGCATCGGCCTGCTCCAGGCCTTCGTTCATGCGGGCAATGATGTCGTCGCCCGGGCTGATCTCCCACTGGTCGAACCAGGCGTCGATTCCCCGCTGGCGCAGAAAGCGCGCCAGGGACTCAACAGCGGGCTTGTCGCGGCAGGAATGGCTGAGGAAGACCCGCATCACCGCCACGATCCCTGGAGCTCTCGCCAGTAGCTGATCACCGGCAGTGAAGGTTAGCCGCAGCCAGCCGCACCCTCAACGCAAGTGGGCTGGGCGGCCGCCAAGCGCCTAAGGGGGACTGCCCCCTTAGTTCACTTCCAGTTCTTGGCGACTACTTCGGCGAGATCGACAACCCGCTGGCTATAGCCCCATTCGTTGTCGTACCAGGAGATCACCTTGACCATGGTGCCATCCATCACCAAGGTGAGGTCGGCATCGACA
>JBKDVK010000096.1:0-19028 GCA_046338875.1 Cyanobacteriota bacterium
CCATCGCTGCTGGCAGGGGCGGGCAGGTTGAAATGGGTGCCACCCTCAACCAGCACTAGCTGGCTGCGGTCCAGGGGATAGAGATGAAAGGGATCAAGGGCCTCCGGGTGGAGGGGCACCACGATGTCACTGCTGCCAGAAATCAACAACACCGGTTTTTGCAGATCTATCAGGCCAGCGGCAAAGATCAGGGCTTGGGGGGGACTCACGGCGACGACACGCACGATGCGGGGATCGGCCAGCGAAGCGTCCGTTGCTGCCGGCAGGAAGGTGCACTGCAGCACCCAGCTCAGATTGCGTTCGGGATGGTTGGTGTTCTTGCAAGCCTGCCAGAGCGTGGCCTGGAGGCTGCGGGCGCCGGCCAGTTGGAGGGCGGTGGTGCCACCCCAGGAATGGCCGATGAAGGTGAGGTCCCGGGCCGGGAGGCCTTCTGCCCCGGGAATCTGACCGTTTTCCAGGGCGTCCAGCACCGCCTTGACATCCTTGGGGCGGCGCAGGAATTCGCGGGGATCGGGTGGCGGCGCATTGCCGGCCAGCATCTGGGCTTGTTGGCTGATGTCACTGCCGGGATGGCGGGGTAGCAATACCGGCGCTCCATGGCGGGCGAGATGTTGCGCCCAACCGAGAAAACTGGTGGGTGAATCCCATAGTCCATGGGAGATGACGACGGCGGGCAAGCTGGGCGGGCCTACCGGGCGCACAAGGGTGACCTCCAGCGATTCGATCCCGTTAACGGGGGGCAGCTTCACCACCCGGGTCGTGATGGCGAAAGGGCCTCGCCCCAAAGCCTCCGAGGGCGCCGCCGGCAGGCGGGGAAGCGTTTTCAGCAGCGCGGTGATCTTTTCGTCGTTCTGATTGATTTGCCTGAGGAAACTGGCGGCACGGTCCAGGCGGATCGAGACTTTGTTGCCAGGGATGGCCTGCAGCAGGTTGAGCAGCGTTGCTTGGCGGCCTTCAGCCCTGAGCTTCCGCATGCCCACCTGCAATGGCGTCGAGTCCAACAAATTGGCTTCGTTGGGAGGGACATCAATCAGCCGTTTCAAGATCAGCTCGACCTGGCGGACCATCGGGGCGTCGAGATCGTCCTGCATCGGCAGGGGGTGGTTCAGCAACTCCTGCAGCCGGCGTGCATAGGTGCCATTGGTGGCCCGGTTCAGCTCCGCCAGATCGCTATTTCCCGCCCAGAGGGCATCGGGGCTCGCCAACTCGGCGATCCGAACCGAAAAATCTTCTTGGAGTAACGGCAGGCGGATCTGCAAAACATCTATGGCCCTGGCTGCTCCAGGGCTGAACAGCAGAACACCGCCCAGGGCGGCGGCTACCGCAGGCGAGCGCAAGGCCTGCGAGAGCCCCTGGCGGCAGCGCCGCCGCAGCTGGCACAAAAGGAAAGCCAAGGCAGGTTAGAAATACATTGCCACCAGTGTCTCGCAGCAGCTGGACTCGTGGACTGCTCTGCTGATCACTGCCAGCCAGATCCCCAGCCAGATCCGGCACCAACCATTCGGTGGCCCGATCTCAAGTTCAATTTGCTGCGCCTTACGGCCCAGGCCGTGCGGGTCACTGCCAGCACGATCACAGTGGTGGTCCTGCTGCGGCAACAATGGGTGGCGGCAGGGGCCTTTGCCTTGATTTGGTTGTTGATCTTGGGGGCACAAGGGTCTTGCCTCTGCCAATGGACAGCAAAGAGCAACAAAATGTAAGAAATACTGGCCAGTATGACGACACCTTTGGGCAAAAGCCAGGTCACAACGGTCGTTGAACTACTAGATGAACCCTCGCCATCGCCTGGAGATTGATGCGGTTGCCATTAAATAAGCCATTTGACTTTGCAAAAGCTTGCCATTCTTTAAATAAAGAATAACAATAAACAAAAATTGAATAATTTAATAAATTTTGCTAGCTGTGCTTTTGTGTGACCATTAATTTTAAAGCCATCCCTTGACCCGATTTCTAGCATATGCTTTGCAAAGCGCTTTGAAAAGCCAACACACAAATGTTGATTGCCAAGGGATTGAAGGGCCGAATATGAAGGAAAAAAGCCGGTGACTGGATTTGAACCTGCGACCTACTGATTACGAATCAGTTGCTCTACCACTGAGCTACACCGGCAGCCTGAAGAAATTAGCATTCGCCCCCCTCCCTCCTTTGCCATGGCTTTGCCACCCCGTTCTGATCTGGATCCCGATTTACGTCGCCGCCTCCTGCTCGAAGCCCGCACCCCATGGAGAGGTCTGCGCAGGGCCCTCTGGTTTGCCTTATTGGCCTCGGCCGGTCTTGGGCTGGCAACGATGGCATTGAGACTCTCTGCGGGCTCCGAGGTGTCCTCAAGCGATCTCTTGATCCAGAGCCTCGCCGTTCTCGTTTGCGCTGGGTTGCTCTGGTGGGATCGCAACCGGGCCCTTGGCGATGCCCCCCCCAGGGATCCATGAAGCCTCAGTCTCGACGCCTGGCTGGACGCTTGGCTCGGCGTCTGGCTCGTCGATTGGGGCTGGCGGGGCGGTTCGGGGTGGGGAAGGCGGACGGGTTTCGACCTCCCCTGGAAAAGGGGCGAAAAGCAGTAATGGCAGCCCCAAGCTGAGCCGTTCTGCAGCGATTGTTTCGCTGGTCATGGCAGGCAGCAGGGGTACGGCATCGCTGGGCCGGCTGAGCAACCAGAGGGATTGAAGCAGTTGTTGCCATTGCCACAGCATCACGGCCAGAAGGGCGGCTGACAGCAGCAGGGCCAACAGGCGGGGACTTGCCGACAGGGGTGAATAGGGATGGGCCAGGGCCGCGTGGTTGTCAATCCACCACAGCATGGGCAGCAGCAGCAGTGTGCCGAACGCCAAGCCGAGGCGAAGTGCCAAACCTTCCTGGAGATGACTGAGGCGCTGTTGGACGGGCCGGCGTCCCCGCAATGGGGTCTGCAGCAATAGCAGCGACCAGACATCGGCTGGACGCCGCCAAAGCAGCAAGGCTGGTGCCAGGGCGCCGAGCATCCAGCACAACAGCCTCTCAAGGCCAGGCCAGGGTCCGGGGTCCTGGCCGGCAAGCAGCAGCAACAGCAACAGGGCCTCCAGGGGCAGCACCCCAAGGGAGACCAGTTGCAGCCACAACACCGGCTCAGCGCGCGGGTTCAAGTGCCCTAGCCGGCCAGGGTGCGGCGTTGGGTGACCAGGCGGTAGGCCTCGACCCGATCACCGTCCTGCCAGGAGGAGAAACGGTCGCAGCCGATGCCGCACTCAAAGCCGGTGGCCACTTCCTTGACATCATCCTTATTGCGGCGTAAGGAATCGAGGTCGCCCTCGTAGACCAGCTCCTTGCCCCGTCGGATGCGGACCTTGCAATTGCGCTGCAGCTTGCCGCTTGTGACATAGCAACCGGCCACGGCACTTTTGCCGATGCTGAACACCGCCCGAACCTCGGCCTCACCGAGGGTCTCTTCCACCAATTCGGGTTCCAGCAGACCTTCCATGGCTAGCTGGATGTCCTCCAGCAGTTTGTAGATGACGTCGTAGTCCCGTACATCAACGCCGGTCAGGTCGGCAGCCCGTTTAGCACCGGAGGCCATGGAGGTATTGAATCCAACAATCACGGCTCCGGACGCGGCGGCTAGGTCGACATCGGTTTCGGTGATCTCGCCAGGGGCCGAGAGCAGAACCCTGACTTGGACCTCTTCCTGGGGCAATTGCTCGAGGGCGCCCAGAATGGCTTCCACACTCCCTTGCACATCCGCTTTCAGGATCAGGTTGAGCTCCTTGAGTTCGCCCTCGCTGACCTGGCTTGACATCGAGGCCAGGGAGACCCGGCGGGAGGCCATCTGCTGAGCCAATCGGGTGGCGCGGGCTTCATTGGCCCTGTCCCCCACCACCGCCCGGGCCGACTTCTCGTCGAGATAAACCTCAAACTCGTCGCCGGCGGTGGGCACCTCGCTGAAGCCAAGCGCTTCGACGGCACTGGAGGGACCGGCCTGTTTGACCCGCTTGCCGGTGTCATCCACCATGGCTCGTACCTTGCCGAGCACAGGACCTGCAGCCAAAACATCGCCAGCGCGGAGGGTGCCGTTTTGGATCAGCAAGGTCGCTACGGGGCCCTTGGCCTTATCGAGGTGGGCCTCAATCACGGTGCCGCGTGCCAGGCGGTCGGGATTTGCCTGAAGGTCTTCGACATCGGAGACCAACAGGATCATTTCCAGCAATTTGTCGATGTTCTCGCCCTTAATTGCGCTCACCGGCACCATCACGGTGTTGCCACCCCAATCCTCTGCCACGAGGTCGTGGCCGGAAAGCTCCTGCTTGACCCGATCGGGGGAGGCCCCCTCCTTGTCGATCTTGTTGATGGCCACCACGATTGGGACCTCAGCGGCCCTGGCGTGGCTGATGGCCTCCAGGGTCTGGGGCCGCACGCCATCGTCGGCGGCTACGACTAGTACGGCGATGTCCGTGACCTTGGTGCCTCGGGCCCGCATGGCGGTGAAGGCCTCGTGTCCTGGGGTATCGAGGAAGGTGATGCGGTGTTCTTCGCCCCCTTGGGACACCTCAACCTGGTATGCACCGATGTGCTGAGTGATCCCACCGGCTTCGCCGGCCGCCACTCTGGTCTTGCGGATGGCGTCCAGCAGGCTGGTCTTGCCGTGGTCGACGTGACCCATCACCGTGACCACCGGCGGACGCCGGATCAGGTGGGCCAAATCGCTGGCCTCGATCATTTCCACGGTTTTCTTGGCCGCAGATTCGACGTCGTCTTCGAGTACAGGAACGCCGAATTCGTCCGAAACGGTCTCGATCGTCGGCAGATCGAGGGTTTGGGTCACGGTGGCGATGATGCCCTTGAAGAACAAGGACTTGATGATCTCGGAGCTTTCGACTCCCAGACGGTCGGCCAATTCCTGCACCGTAAGGTTGCCTTCCGGCACGATCAGCATCTCAGGACGCTGGGACTTGGCTTCCCGGGCCGCCCGCAGTTCCATGGCGCGGCGGCGCTGACGTTGGCGTGTGGTTTCTTTCTTGCGTTTGCGAACGGCCACCGTTGGCTTGATCGCGGTCGCAGCGCTGCTGCGGGGCTTGGCGGGCCGGGCCAGGCTCGCCTGGAGCACCAGTGCCTCCTGTTCGCCTGCGAAGCCACCGGTTTCGGCCGTGAGGGCATCATCGTTTTCGCCGATGATGTGAACTTTTTGGCGCTGTTTCTGGGGCGAACGGCTGCGTAATGCCTCCAGTTTTGCACTGTCATCCCAGTCAGGACGCCGGGCCCGCGTGGCGGGCGTTCCCGCCACTGGCGGACGGAAACCGGGTCGTTTAGGCGGCGCTGCCGTGGGAGCGGCTGTGGGGCGGATCAGCTCGGTATCGCCGCTGGCGCCTTCGGTTCCCTGGCGCCGGGGGGCGGCAGGCGCAGGACGACCATTGGGCGTTTGCAGCTGCATCAGCTCGCCAGGTGCCATTGGCTTGCGCATGCCAGCCGGCATTCCGGGCCGGCCAGGGGCCACAGGCCGACTGCTGCTGGGAGTGCCCGGGCCGGCACTGTCCCGGCGGATCGGCTTGCCGACCAATTCCAATGGAGTCACCCCTGGCCGTCCGGGTCCTGGGGAGGGGCGTGAGCCGGGTGCCGCTGGCCGACTGCCGGCTGTGCCCGCCCGCACCGGAGCTGGAGCTCCAGGTCTTTGGGGCCGGGAGGAGGGGGGTGCCGGTCGAGCCGCTGGTGGGGCGGGACGGGCCGACGGTGGCGCCGATCGAGCCGCTGGTGGGGCAGGCCGCACCGAAGGGGGTGGCGGCGGTTTGATGGAGGGTGCTGCCGCTTTGATTACTGGTGCAGTTGGCTTGTTGCCTGGGGCTGCAGGGCCCGTGCCCGCCGGTTGGGGACGACCTACCAGCTGGGGGCGACCTCCGCCACTCACCGAGGGCGGGCGCACCGGGGCACCAGAGCCACGGGGGCCAGGGCTCGGCGGAGCGGGGCGCTGACTACCTTCTGGGCGCGGTGATGGGACGAGGGGGGGCCGGGTTGGCTGGGTTGGTGCGGTCGGTTTGGCCGACTCGGGTCGCCTGATCTCCTGGACCGGCCGGGGGGATGGTGCGGCGGGTCGAGCTGGGGCAGCTGGTGTTGGTGCCGGTGCTGCGGCGGGGCTGGCGGGGCTGGCGGATCCCGCTGTCGCTGCGGCATCAGGCTTGGCCGGTGCCGACGGGCGGCCCTCGCCCTGGCCCACGGGAGCTCCCGGCCGTGGCGTGGGCATATTGGCCGCGGCCCGAACCGGTTGGGGTCTGGGGGCTCCGGTAGCGGCTGGCTTGGCAGCCAGGGGCCTGGCGGCGGGAGGACTGATTATTTCGGCCGGTCGGCTGGGCGGACTTGCAGGTGCTGAGGCGGCCCGGGCTGGGGCGGGGGCTGGTCGTGTGGGGGCTGCGGTGGACGCCGGTGCGGCCGGTGCCACAGGACGGGCAGGGGGCTCTGCAGAATCGGCCCCTGGGGTGGCACCGGTTTCCTGATTGGCCTTCTTCAAAGCAAGAATGGTGTTTGGGGCTGGCGCTGGCGCAGATCCCACTCCATTGCCCTTGGTGCGGATCAGTGCCCGGATGCGTCCCGCCTCATCTTCGCTGATTGAGCTGCTATGGCTGCGTGCCGGGATGGAAAGGGTCTCGGCGGCGTCGAGCACGTCCTTGTTATCCAGGCCCAGGTCCTTGGACAACTCATAAATTCTCATTTTGCCGCTGGTGGTCATTCAGGTCTCTGATTCGGTCGGGGGTAACCGGGGTGTCCAGGCCACATTCGGACGCGGGCCATACCTCATCTTGCCTCAGGGGCTGCTGGAGGCGCGCCTGCAAGCATTCAAGGATAGAGGCGGGCACCTGACAGCGCAGGGCCCTCTGCAGGCGCCGCCGCCGTTGGGTGTCCTGCAGACAATCATGGCTGGGGCAGACGTAGGCCGAGCGGCCCATGCCCCGGTCCAGAGCGAAGCCGCCGCCAGCCAGGCGTATGACCCGCCAAAGTTGGCGTCGGTCCGCCAGGGTCCTGCAGGCCACGCAGCGGCGCAGCACCGGGCGATCGCCCCTCACCTTTCCTTTTCAGTGTCGGTTTCTGCAGCGGCGGCGTCTAGCGCCAGATCGCTAATTGTCGCCGTGTCAGTTACGGGCGCCAGGTTGGCACTCGCTTGCGTTTCGTCTTCATCTTCGTCCTCGGGCAAGGGGTACAGCTCCCTGAGCCGGGCGTCCTCCTCGGCTCTGATGGCTTGTTCTGCGGCCAGCCGTGCCTCAGCTTCCGCTTGCAGGGTTTCTTCTTCCTGTCTTTGGCTAATCAGAACGGCGACGGTTTCGTCTTCCGAGGTTTGGTTGTATTCGAGGGAATTTTTGATGTCGATTTTCCAACCCGTCAACCTTGCGGCGAGGCGCACGTTTTGACCTTCGCGACCAATTGCCAGACTCAGTTGGTCCGGAGGTACAAGCACATGGGCATGGTGCCCCTCAGGATCGACAAGCCGCACCTTGTCGACCCGGGCCGGACTGAGGGAGTGGGCGATGTATTCGCCCGGGTCAGGGGACCAACGAATGACATCAATCTTCTCACCCCGCAACTCATTGACAACCTGTTGGATACGGGAGCCCCTGGCCCCTATACATGCGCCTACTGGATCGACTTCCCTTTCGACACTGTCAACGGCCACCTTGGTGCGGGGTCCAACGGAGCGGGAGGGAGGATTTGCTTCGCGGGCAACGGCGACGATGCGCACCGAACCTTCTTGAATCTCGGGAACTTCGTTTTCAAAAAGATATACTACTAAGCCAGCATTCGAGCGTGAGATGAACAGTTGTGGCCCCCGGCGCGGCACTTCGCTCACCTCTTTCAAGAAAACCTTGAATGTGGCATTGGCGCGGTAATTGTCATTCGGTAATTGGTCTCGCCGCGGCAGTTCGGCTTCCACCTCAGGGCGCCCGAGGCCGGAACTGACTCCCATGATCACCGACTGTCGCTCGAAGCGAATCACTCGCGCCGTGAGGACGGGATCCTCAAGGTCGGCAAATTCCTCCTGAATCATGCGCCGCTGTTGATCCCGTAGTTTCTGGGCCAGCACCTGCTTGGTTGTGGCGGCAGCCATTCGACCAAAGTCATCTTTTTCCGGGGTGACATCAAGCACAACGGTGTCGCCAGTTTGGGCGTCATCGGCGACTTGCCTGACTTCCTCGATCGAGATCTGGTGATCTTCGCTCTCGACATCTTCAACAATAATTTTACTTGCTAAAACTCGATAGCCCTCTTCATCGAGGTCCAGGGCCACGTCGAAATTGCTGAAATAATCCTCCTCAAAGGGATCTTCGCTGATGCCCAGATAAAGAGTTCTGCGATAGCGCTCGTAGCCTTTCAGTAAGGCTTCCCGCAGGGCTGCCTCCACCACTTGCGGGGGCAGCTTTTTCTCTTCACTTATGTCCTCGATCAAGTTGTTTAGACCGGGCAGCAGAACCAGGGCCATGGGGGGAAGGAAAATAAGGGAGGTTTGGAAGACTTGGTGACGGGCTGCCTTGGGCGAAAGGCTGTGCCGGATCAGGGGCCATCGCGGGGGCTGACCAGGCGCACGTGGGTCACGGAGGCGCGATTCAGGCGCAGGGTGCGGCCACGCACATTGAGCCGAACCTCAATCTCGTCACGCCCGAGGAGAAGACCTTCGCGGATCTGTTCCGCCCCTTGCCCATCATTCAGGGTGACCGCCACCGGAAAGCCACGGAAGCTGGTGAAATCCCGATCACTCGATAGCTCCTCAGCGATGCCGGGGCTGCTCACCTCCAACACGTAGGGGCTTTCCAGCAGGTCTGCCCTCTCAAGGGCATCACCGAGGGGGCCGCTGAAGGCCGCGCAGGCGTCAAGACTGACATCGCCGCCATCGGATCGCCTCACCATCACCTGCACCGTCATCGGAATGCGGTGGCTGTGGAGATGGACGGCAACGACTTGAAGATCCGCGGCCAAGGCCTCAGCGGCAGCCAGGCGCTCGAGATCAGCAATAAGCGGGTGGGGCAAGGGATGACAAGAGCTGGGGCGGACCGCCGCAGCTGCAGTTGTCAAACTGCCCCCTCATGACGCTGGCCGGTGGACCGGCGCAGGGGCGGAAAGGGTGTTGCCAGGCGGGCAAGATTCCACCTTAGGCGACCGGGGGTGGCGGAATTGGCCCTGATTCAGAGGGAGCTGGGCATGTCCAGAACCGGGGGTTCGGCGTAGTAATCGCTTTTGCTGACCTCGCCCCGCAGGCTCGGATCCTGGTTAATGCACTGGCCACACTGTTCGGGAGTGCGCAGGTACTGACAGACCCTGGCCCATAGTTTGGATCGGGTGCCAGGTGCCCCCAAGCTGAAATGGACAAGATCCTGGCCGCCGGCCAAGGATTGAATCTCTACTTCGCAGAGGGTGCAGCGTCGCCGGCTGCCAGGAGAACTTGTGACCATGACCGGCGCAAGGTTCGAGGCAACTTAGGCGGCCCCGTCCCATTGGTGATGGCCAACCCTGGCTAGAGGGCCGCGAAAATGAGGATTCTTCATGGCTTCGCTGGTGATTGCGACTGATGGGGATCCGGGTGCTTGGCCGAAGGGGTTCGTACTGCGGGGGGAATCCGGCCTGAAAGGCCCCGCCTTGTCTGGCAGGAATGCCCCTAGTTTCTGGTTTCAGACATGTTTGGGAGTTCCTGCCCTGATCCAGCTTTATCGCCAACTGGTTCGTCCAGTGTTGACCGTTTTGCTGGCCGCCCTGGTGGTGCTGTCCCCATGGAGAACCGCGCCGGTCCTGGCCCTCAGCCCCACCACCTCCGCCCCTGGATTGTCCCAGGCTGGAGCCAAGTCCACCCATAGCTTCGTGGCCGAGGCGGCCCGACGGGTGTCGCCGGCCGTGGTCCGCATCGATACCGAGCGCCAGGTGGCCAGGCCCGCTTTTGATCCCACCATGCTGGATCCGTTGCTGCGGGATTTGATGGGAGACCCATCGACCTCAATGCGGGAGCGGGGTCAGGGTTCTGGGGTTGTGATCGACGCGGCCCAGGGTCTGATCCTGACCAATGCCCATGTGGTCGATCAAGTTGATGGGGTGGCTATCACCTTTGCCGATGGTCACCAGGTTGATGCCACGGTGGTCGGGGCTGATCCGGTGACTGATCTAGCTGTCGTGCGCTTGCCCTCCCAAGGGCCGGATCTCAAAGCTGCCCCCCTCGGAGACTCCGAAGCCCTGGAAGTAGGCGACTGGGCCATTGCCCTGGGGAGTCCCTATGGCCTGGAAAGGACAGTCACCCTAGGAATTGTCAGCAGCTTGCACCGGGATATCAATAGCCTCGGGTTTGCTGACAAACGACTGGATCTGATCCAGACCGATGCTGCCATCAACCCCGGCAATTCCGGTGGGCCATTGATCAATGCCAGTGGCGAGGTGATTGGCATCAATACCCTTGTGCGATCAGGACCTGGAGCGGGCCTGGGTTTCGCCATCCCGATCAACTTGGCCAAACGGGTGGCGGATCAATTGGCCTCCGGCGGCAAGGTGATTCATCCCTACCTCGGGCTCCAGCTAGTGCCTCTAACGGCAAGGGTGGCCCGCGAGAACAATCAGGATCCCAATGCCCTCTTGCAACTTCCCGAGCGTGATGGCGCCCTGGTCCAGAAGGTGCTTCCCCAAAGCCCGGCTGAGGTCTCGGGACTAAAGCGGGGCGACCTGGTGGTTTCAATTGCCGAGAACCGGGTGGTCACACCCGCTGATCTGCTCAAGAGGGTCGAGCAGGCCAATGTGGGCGATCCACTTCCCCTCAAGGTGGTGAGGGGTCAGCGAGAGATTCAGATCTCGATCCGGCCGGCTGCTTTGCCCCAGCAGGGTCAGTCTCCCCATCGCCAATCGCCTAGCTGATTGGCCAACACGGAGCCGTGCATTTGCTTGTCGGCTCCGCATAGTGACTTAGCGACCACCGATGCTTTCTTCTTGGTTCACTTGATCTAATTCTTTTGTTTTCAGCGCGTAATTGGTATACTCAATTTGATACTAATATTGAATTTAGCTAAAATTTTTTGTCTCAGGCCTGGGTCAGGTCGAAGCGAGGCTCAAATTGGTTGTCGTGGACGCTGTCTTTGGCAAGCTTACGAGCCATGGCAAGCATGAGATCCATGGTTTCTGGATTATCCATTGCGTGGAGATTGTTTAGCCGTTCCCCAAGCGGAAGAGCTAGTTCGGGACAAAGTGTGATCGCATTTTCTTTGCTGAGGGCCGTGTCGTAGCGAATGTACGTCAACATAGGTTTACCTCCAAGTACGTCGCCACTTAGATCACCACACTCACTGTCGATGACCCGGTTCGTAGCGCTGGAAGAGAGCCACTGCATCATTGTTTCAACAAGGTTCCCGCAGTCAGTCATCAGACTCATCAGTGCAGTGATAGCTCCTGCGGCCGCGAGGCTTTTGGGGTCATTGCTGGGATCGCTGCGGCCAGTCCCCACAGACACCAACAACAGGTTGTCGGCGCCACTGGACCAGTTCAGGTTGTAGCCCTTGAGGGTGGCAAAGAGAAGGGCCTGGAGCGAAGGGTTGTTGAATGGGCTAACACCCCCATCGACGAATTGACCCCTTTCGGGTTTCATGCCGGGCTGCTCAATAATTGTGATTTCTTCCGGGTCGAAAAACGTGGGCGCCGCGGTGGAGGCGCGAACCACCTTCCAGAGTGGGTAATCCGCGTTGGAAATCAAGTGGCTGGTGCTGTCGTTATTGCGGAAAAACTTTCCCTTGGGGTTGTTGGACATCGGCCAGGGGCTTCCCGTATCCAGTCGCTTGGCCATCACCAGCAGCCCCGTGCGCAGGCGATCGCTCCCCAAAGTGGTTTCGCTGCCGAAGACGGTCTTGAGTTCGCTTTCCAGGCGCTCCTTGTCGTAACGGGCGCGGATGACCCCTTGGCGCAACCAGTCCCGGCTGAAGACATTGCGGCCCAGCTTTTGGTATTTCTCAAGCACCTCCCCCACGGACATGCCCAGGGCCAGGCAGGCGGCAATGATGGCCCCTGTCGAAGTGCCGGCGATCAGATCGAAGTAATCGCTGAGGCGGAAGTCAGGATCGTTGCCGTGGCGCTGCCGCAGGCGCTGCTCAAGGGCCTCCAGATACCCGAGCGTCAGGATTCCCTTAAGGCCACCGCCATCCAGCGCCAGAATGCGCTTGGGACCGGGGCCCATGAGGTGGAGATCCTTCGAGAGCTTGCGGTATCGGGGGGGCATGGGGGGCTGGATCGGGCCATTGCCAATCCATTTTGGCCCCAGCACATTGGCTACGTAGCAGCGATTTGGGGGATGAGAAAAGGGGCGTTGTAGGATCGGCCTTCTTTGAATTCGCTGCGAACCCGCTGTGGCCAATAACAAGTCTTCCAAGAAGCGCATCGAGATCGCCGAGCGCAACCGTCTGCGCAACCGCACCTACAAGTCGGCCCTGCGCACCTTGATGAAGCGCTGCTTTGTCGCCTGCAGCAGCTACGGCCAGAATCCTGGTCCTGATGCCAAGGCTGCCGTTGAATCTTCCCTCAACGCTGCCTTCAGCAAGATCGACAAGGCTGTGAAGGTAGGCGTGATGCATCGCAATACTGGCTCTAACCAAAAATCCAGGCTCAGTGCGGCGGTCAAGCAGGTGCTGGAGCCGGGCACGGGCGCTGACGCCGTGGCGGCCTGAGGGCGCCCTGGCCCGGTGCGGCCCCCTTGCTACCGTCACGCCGCTCGGTTTGAGAGGTAACACTTGGCCATTGACGATCTTCAGCAACGCATGAAGCAAGCCGTGGCTGCGGCAGCGGTTGAACAAATCAAGGACGGCATGGTGGTTGGCCTGGGTTCCGGCTCCACGGCGGCGCTGATGATCGAGGGTTTGGCGGAAAAGCTCCGTAGCGGCGATGTCCGTGACATCACTGGCGTTACAACGTCCTTTCAAGGGGAAGTCCTGGCAGCCGAACTTGGCATCCCCCTCAAGAGCCTGAACGCAATCAACCACATCGACTTGGCCATTGATGGCGCAGACGAGGTAGATCCGGCTTTCCAGCTCATCAAGGGGGGGGGAGCTTGTCATGTCCAGGAGAAGCTGGTGGCTCGACGGGCCAAGCGCTTCGTTGTGGTTGTGGATGCCGGCAAGTTGGTGGAACGACTCAACCTTTCCTTTCTGTTACCCGTTGAGGTATTGCCTGGGGCTTGGCGTCAGGTGAAGGCGGAACTGGCCGACCTGGGTGGCGAATCCGAGCTGCGCATGGCCGTTCGCAAGGCCGGGCCAGTGGTGACTGATCAGGGAAACCTGGTACTGGATGTCAGGTTTGCCGGCGGTATCGCCGACCCGGTCAGCCTTGAATCAACAATCAACAATCTTCCTGGGGTGCTCGAAAACGGACTGTTCGTGAATCTCGCCGACCAGGTGCTTGTCGGCGAGATCGTTGCTGGCGAAGCTCGGGTCCGCGATCTGATCCGTCGTTGATAGAGCAAGCGGAACAGCCAGACCGCCCCCAGTTGAAGCCGCAAACTCGCTTCAGGCCATGGGGTTTTCAACTGGGCACTTCACGACCGCATTGCTTGATCGCCACAACAAGCTGACGGGGCTAGCGGCTCTGGCCAAAGGCCTCCTCTGGGTTGGGCCTTTGCCTTGGCCACCCGACTGGCAGACCCCGCAGGGGCCTCAGGGAGCAGCCAACCGTTGCCTGACAGACTCGGCGTGGCTGTGGAGCCCTTCGCTTTCGGCCAGGGTGATCACGGCCGGGCCGGTGGCCTCAAGCGCGGTTTGGTTGAAGCCGATCAAACTTGTGTGGCGCAGGAAGGTTTCAACACTCAAGGCACCACTGAAACGGGCGGTGCCGCTGGTGGGGAGGGTGTGGTTGGGCCCGGCCAGGTAATCCCCTACGGCCTCTGGAGTCCAGGGACCGAGAAAGATGGCCCCGGCGTTGCGGATGTGCTCGGCCAGGGGTTCGGGATGCTCCACCAGCAGCTCAAGGTGCTCGGGGGCAAAGCGGTCACTGAGGCGGGCCGCAGCTTCAAGGTCTGCGCAGACCACGATCAGGCCCCAATCTTCGAGGGCTGAACGGGTGATGGCCGCCCGTGGGTGGTTTGCCAGTTGGTTGTCGATGGCCCTGGGGACAGCAGCCGCCAGTTCGGCGCTGGTGGTGATCAGGATCGCCGCTGCCAGGGGATCGTGTTCGGCCTGGGCCATCAGGTCGGCAGCGACATGCTCCGCCCTGGCGGTGTGGTCTGCAATGACCAGGACCTCGCTGGGGCCAGCCAGGGAGTCGATGCCCACCTGGCCGTACACCGCTTTTTTGGCCAAGGTCACCCAGAGGTTTCCCGGCCCGCTGATCACATCCACTCGGGGCACGGTTTCGGTACCCCAGGCCAGGGCAGCGATCGCCTGGGCTCCGCCTACCTGGATCACTTCGTTGATGCCGCATAGATGGGCTGCGGCCATGACTGTTGGGTTAGGCAGCCCGCCCTGACCCGGTGGGGTGACCATGACGATGCGTTCGACGCCAGCAACCCTTGCCGGAATGGCGTTCATCAAAACGGTGCTGGGATAGGCCGCCCGACCGCCTGGAACGTAAAGCCCAGCCCTCTGTACGGGCCGCCAGCGGCGGCCAAGCTTTTCCCCATGGGGACCGACCACGGCCAGGTCAGCCGGCAGTTGGCGGCGATGAAAATCGAGAATGCGGCGATGGGCCAGCTCCAGGGCTTGGCGCAGCTCGATGGTTGTGGCTTCCCAGGCGGCCTGCAGTTGGCTGCTGTCAAGCCGCAGGGGCTGGGGCCGCACGCCGTCGAAACGTTCACTGAGGTCGAGCAGGGCGGCGTCACCCTCGAGGCGCACCTGTTCCAGGATGGCGGCAACTGTTTCCTCTTCTTGGCGCCGTCGGCCACCGCCAGTGCGGTTGGCAATCGCCTCCAATCTGGCGCTGGCGGCCTCACCATCCGGGAGGCAGGTCAGGGCCACGGGAGAAGGGGCTGCCATGGATTGGGAAGCGGAAGCAATCAAGCTCTCAGTTCGCATCGTTGCTTGAGGCTAGGGTCCGGTGCTCAGCTCGGCAGTGCGACGCAGGCCCCGTCCACAATGGCTAAATCTCGGGCCCACCCGCCTCCATGGCCTCCTTGCCTGTCGTTGATCCCCCCACTAGTGCAGGGGCCGCGCCAGCCCCATTAGTGGATTCCCACTGCCACATTGTTTTTCGACAGTTCGACACCGATATTGATGGGGTTGCAGCCCGCTGGCGCCAGGCCGGGGTGCGGGCCCTGGTCCATGCCTGTGTCGAGCCGGGCGAGATTCCGGCCATCCGCGCCCTGGCGGATCGCTTCCCCGAAATGCGCTACTCAGTGGGTGTCCACCCCCTGGACACCGAGCACTGGCAGGCTGATACGGCGAAGGTGCTGCGGGAGGCGGCCCTGGCCGACGATCGGGTCGTTGCCATCGGTGAACTGGGGTTGGATCTCTTTCGCCAGAAGAACCTTGAAGAGCAGTTGGCCATGTTGAGGCCCCAGCTTGATCTGGCTCGCGAGCTGGACCTTCCCGTGATCATCCATTGCCGGGATGCCGCCGAGCCCATGCTGGCCGAACTGCGGCAACGGCATTCCCAGGGCGCCGGCCTGAAGGGGGTCATGCATTGCTGGGGGGGCACCCCTGCTGAAATGGAGGCCTTTTTGGAACTGGGCCTTTTCATCAGCTTCAGCGGTACGGTCACCTTCCCCAAGGCGCTGGATACCCATGAATGCGCACGCCGCGTACCTGCCGAGCGCCTCCTGGTTGAAACCGATTGCCCCTTCCTGGCCCCGGTTCCTCGCCGGGGTCAGCGCAATGAGCCAGCCCACGTGGCCCTCGTGGCCGAGCGGGTGGCGGAGCTGCGGGGCGAAAGCCTGGCCAGCTTGGCCCGCAGCAGCTCTGTCAACGCCATCACACTCTTCGGCTTGAAGCTTGAAGTGGTATGATTTGAGATTGGCCTGGCAGCGGAAACGCTTCCATTTCCATCCTGGTTATTCAAGCTCTGGTGTCCCCAGCCCCTTATTCCGCCTCGGCAACCGCCGAATCGGCTCTCTTCCGGTCCATCCGGTGAGAGATGTTGGTGGTAACAGCCGTTCCTCCTCGGGGGGACGGCTGTTCGCGTCGGCATCGTCCTTGGGACTCCCCTAGGAATCTATGCGGATCTGACACCAGGGACTCTTCCAGTCCGTCCCTTCTTTTTCGTTCCTGCAGGTCCACCGCATGAGCAGCGCGATCCAGGTCGCCAAGACCGTCACTTACCTTCCCGATCTCGTGGAGGTACAGCGGGCGAGCTTCAAATGGTTCCTGGAAAAGGGCCTGATCGAGGAACTTGACAGCTTTTCGCCGATCACCGATTACACCGGCAAGCTTGAGTTGCATTTTATTGGCAATGAATATCGCCTCAAGCGGCCCCGCCACGATGTGGAAGAGGCGAAGCGCCGCGACGCCACATTTGCTTCTCAAATGTATGTAACTTGCCGGCTTGTCAATAAGGAAACTGGGGAAATCAAGGAGCAAGAAGTTTTTATTGGTGAATTGCCGCTAATGACAGAGCGAGGCACTTTCATCATTAATGGTGCTGAAAGGGTCATTGTTAATCAGATAGTTCGCAGTCCTGGAGTCTATTTTAAAGATGAGCAGGATAAGAATGGACGCAAAACATTCAATGCCAGCCTTATCCCCAACCGGGGGGCCTGGCTGAAGTTTGAGACCGATAAGAATGATCTGCTTCATGTACGAGTTGACAAAACCCGTAAGATCAACGCTCACGTGTTGATGAGGGCCATCGGCCTTTCAGATAACGATGTTCTAGATAAGCTTCGCCATCCTGAGTACTACCAAAAGTCGATTGAAGCCGCGAACGACGAGGGCATTAGTTCCGAAGACCAGGCCCTGCTAGAACTTTACAAAAAACTACGCCCAGGCGAACCGCCCTCGGTAAGTGGTGGTCAGCAGTTGCTGCATAGCCGTTTCTTTGATCCTAAAAGGTATGATCTGGGCCGGGTTGGGCGTTACAAAATTAATAAAAAACTCCGTCTTACAATACCCGATGCCGTTCGTACCCTCACGCCTGAGGATGTGCTCTCCACCATCGATTATCTGATAAATCTTGAGCTCGATGTTGGTGGAGCTTCCCTTGACGATATCGACCATCTTGGTAACCGTCGGGTGCGATCCGTTGGCGAATTGCTCCAGAACCAAGTTCGTGTTGGCCTGAATCGCCTCGAAAGGATCATTAAGGAGCGCATGACTGTAGGCGAAACCGATTCGCTTACTCCAGCTCAGTTGGTCAATCCCAAGCCCTTGGTGGCGGCGATCAAGGAGTTCTTCGGCTCCAGCCAACTTAGCCAGTTCATGGATCAGACGAATCCCCTGGCGGAACTCACCCACAAACGTCGCATCAGTGCCCTCGGTCCTGGGGGCCTGACCAGGGAACGGGCGGGATTTGCCGTTCGCGACATCCATCCTTCGCATTACGGACGGATTTGCCCCATCGAGACCCCGGAAGGTCCAAACGCCGGCCTGATTGGCTCCCTGGCGACCCACGCCCGGGTTAACGAGTATGGCTTCATTGAAACCCCGTTCTGGAAGGTGGAAAACGGGGTCGTCATCAAGCAGGGGGCCCCTATTTATCTTTCGGCTGACCTGGAAGATGAATGCCGCATCGCCCCAGGTGACGTCGCCACGGACTCCGAGGGGAATATCACGGTTGATCTGGTGCCGGTTCGCTATCGCCAGGATTTCGAAAAGGTGCCCCCCCAACAGGTTGATTACGTGCAGCTTTCACCGGTGCAGGTGATCTCCGTGGCAACGTCTCTGATTCCCTTTTTGGAGCATGACGACGCCAACCGGGCCTTGATGGGCTCAAACATGCAGCGTCAGGCTGTGCCTCTGCTCCGTCCTGAAAGGCCCCTGGTGGGTACCGGCCTGGAAACCCAGGTTGCCCGTGACTCAGGCATGGTGCCGATTACTCGGGTCAACGGTACTGTTACTTTCGTTGATGCAACCGCCATCGTGATTCGCGATGAGGAAGGCTTCGAACATGTGCATCATCTGCAGAAGTATCAACGCTCCAATCAGGACACTTGCCTTAACCAGCGTCCGATCGTCAAGCTTGGCGATCAGGTGATTGCTGGCCAAGTATTGGCAAATGGTTCCGCCTGTGAAGGCGGTGAGATCGCTTTAGGACAGAATGTATTGATTGCCTATATGCCCTGGGAAGGGTATAACTACGAAGACGCCATTCTCGTCAGTGAGCGTCTTGTTCAGGACGACCTCTATACTTCTGTTCATATTGAAAAGTACGAGATAGAGGCTCGTCAGACCAAACTTGGCCCCGAGGAGATCACCCGTGAAATCCCTAACGTTGCCGAAGAGAGTCTGGGTAATTTGGATGAAATGGGCATCATCCGGATTGGTGCTTATGTGGAATCAGGTGATATTTTGGTCGGTAAAGTGACCCCCAAGGGTGAATCTGACCAGCCTCCCGAAGAGAAACTTTTACGGGCCATCTTTGGTGAAAAAGCCCGAGATGTGCGCGACAATTCCCTTCGAGTTCCCAGCACGGAGCGTGGCCGTGTGGTCGATGTTCGTATCTACACCCGCGAACAGGGTGACGAACTACCTCCTGGCGCCAACATGGTCGTCAGGGTTTATGTAGCTCAAAGGCGTAAAATCCAGGTGGGGGATAAGATGGCTGGCCGTCACGGTAATAAGGGAATTATTAGTCGTATACTGCCGCGGCAAGATATGCCCTACCTGCCTGATGGCACCCCTATTGACATCGTGCTCAACCCCCTAGGCGTGCCATCGCGGATGAACGTGGGTCAGGTTTTTGAGTGCTTGATGGGCTGGGCTTCCTCCCATCTCGGCTGCCGAGTAAAGGTCGTGCCGTTCGATGAAATGCACGGGGCCGAGAAGTCCAAGCAGACCGTCCAGGCCTACCTCGAAGAGGCGGCTAAGCAACCTGGTAAGGAATGGGTTTATGACCCGGAAAATCCTGGCAAGATTCAGCTCATTGATGGTCGTACTGGTGAAGCCTTCGATCAACCGGTGACCGTTGGTTATGCCCACATCCTAAAACTG
>JBKDVK010000097.1:0-3129 GCA_046338875.1 Cyanobacteriota bacterium
CTGGTCAAGCGTGATCTGTTCCCTGAATTTGCGGCCCTCTGGCCCGAAAAGTTCACCAATGTCACCAACGGTGTCACGCCGCGCCGTTGGTTGGCCCTGGCCAATCCCCGCCTCACAGCTCTGCTCAATGAAAGCATTGGCGACGGCTGGATTCACGATCTGAGGCAACTGGAACGCCTGCAGCCCCTCGCCGAAGACAACGCCTTTCTGGAGCGCTGGCAGGCTACCAAGCTAGCAGTCAAAAAAGATTTAAGCCTATACATTCATACCCACACAGGCGTGCTTGTTGACCCAGCGTCCCTATTCGATGTCCAGGTGAAGCGGATCCACGAATATAAGCGGCAGCACCTTAATGCTCTCCAAGTTATTGCCCAATACCTGCGCATCAAAAACGGACAAGCCGATGGCAGTGCACCACGTACCGTGATTTTCGGTGGCAAAGCGGCACCGGGCTATGCCATGGCCAAATTGATCATCCGCTTCATCAATGGCATCGCCGATACGGTTAATTCCGACCCCGATATGGAGGGTCGTCTGCGGGTTGTATTCCTCGCCGATTACAACGTCAAACTCGGTGAGCGGGTCTATCCAGCGGCCGACCTCTCCGAGCAGATTTCAACAGCGGGCAAGGAGGCTTCCGGCACTGGCAATATGAAATTCGCCATGAATGGGGCCCTCACCATCGGCACCCTTGATGGCGCCAACGTCGAAATTCGAGAGCAGGTGGGAGCGGAGAATTTCTTCCTCTTCGGCCACACCGCCGACCAACTCGTAGGCCTAAGCCAAAAGGGCTACCGCCCCTGGGAAGTGATCCCGGCCGAACCGGAATTGGGCGAAGTGCTGCGACTGATCGAACAGGGACACTTCAGCCAGGGGGATGGGGATTTGTTTAGACCCCTGCTGGAGAACCTTACGGGCAACGATCCTTTCTTCGTATTGGCCGACTTTGCCGATTACCTCAGGGTGCAGTCCGCAGTTAGCTCCGCTTGGGCCAATCGTGCCCACTGGAACAGGATGTCAGTGCTGAACACGGCCCGCACAGGATTCTTTTCCTCGGACCGTTCAATCCAAGAGTACGCAACGCGCATCTGGCAGGCCGAAAAATATCCTGTAACGATCACCTGTGAGATCGATGAATGAAACTAGAGAATTAAATCAGGGCCTGTGATCGGGCAGGTCGGGGGTTTGGTGTAGGAGTCGGTTGAGTCGCAGACGATCGGCATTAAGGGGGTCGGGGGCAAGTTCACCGGCCACCTCCCGGAATTTTTGCTCCACTTCTTCGGGCACACGCACATCAAAAACGCGCTCCATCAAGGCTTCAATCGAGAAGAGGTGCGCATTGATGTTCTCCAGATCCGCCATGGCCTGCTGCATGGCATCAGGCTCGTCTGCCGTATCAGCCTTGGCGGACTCGGTCGGGGCCGGTACCGGGGTTTCGCTGTCGCTGTGGTGCTTCTGAAGCTCTTCAAGCACCCGCCCGGCCAAGGTGCGAAAGGACTGCAAGGCAGCCCAATTAAGCTCCTGCTGTTGGCGGAGACTGGGGTTTTCACGAATCAACCGGTCGTGCTCGCGGTAGAACCGCTGGCAATCAGGGCATTGGCAGGGCTCTTCGCTCACCGCTTCCCCTTGTCTCAATCAACGTCCATCATGGCATCACTGCCGATGGGCTGCCGGAATCAGGCTCCGGAGGGTCCAGATCGGCAGCCGGCAGAGGGATTTCAATCGAGCTGACGACGTTGATCACATCCCGCAGGCGCATGGAATCGGCAAACCAGCCCATGGCCTGATCCACATCGCCCCGATGTTCGGCGCTGCAGGCTTGTTCCTCATGGGCCTCGGCCAACAGGGCCAACCAGCAGAGGCAGCGGGCCTGAACCACCGAAAGATCAATCTCCTGGGGTTCTCCGCAAGCGATTCGCTCGCTCTCCTGCTGCACCAGCAACCGCAGTCGCAGGTCATGAAGGGGGGTCATCAAGCACCACCGGGTGAGGCCACGCTAGCGAAAGCGCCCCAAAAATGTCCAACACCACCGCTGGAGCAACCCAGCCACTCCAAAGCCCAGCGCATCCTGCATAGCGCATCCCACACCCCCTCCCGGCGGGCAGAGTCGTCGTGAACCAGAAAACCGCTCGCTGCCCCGCCCCAGAGTGCCGTTGCGGCAACCCTCCTCCACCGCCCCAACTGGTTTGTCTTTGCGAGGCGGACCAGCAGCCTTAGACCTCCTCCCTGAGCAGGAGGAATCGGCCTCGTCAAGCGGCCTAAAAACTCATTCTAACCTAATTGAATTAATGCATATAAGCAAGTGTTTTCCCCTATCACCCGATCGGCATGATTTACGCCCCCAAGGCGATCCGCGCGGACAGCTACCGTCTTGGCCTGCATGGAATCCATACTTCTAGGCTGTAGGATTT
The DNA here is from genome assembly GCA_046338875.1 of Cyanobacteriota bacterium. Taxonomy (GTDB): domain Bacteria; phylum Cyanobacteriota; class Cyanobacteriia; order PCC-6307; family Cyanobiaceae; genus Cyanobium. The sequence goes on from JBKDVK010000097.1 coordinate 2,412, forward strand.
CGGCCAAGTTAGGGGTTGGTCAGACCTACCCTTGCTGCCAACAACAAAGCAGCCTGTTGCAATCCATGAGCGAAACTCCTTTTAGCCAGCAGGTTCCTGCTGTAGGTCGTAACCAGAATCGCCTCAAACCCCTCACCGCCCGCAGCCTGGCGGTAGGTGGTTTGGCTTTGATGGCCGTCAGCCTGAACAGCCTGGTATTTGCCCTTATCCCGTTGCAACTCAACTCGCCCGATTGGTTGCTGAGAGTGATCAATGCCCTACTCGCCAACAGCTTGCAGCTTTTGGTGGGCATCCTGCTGCTCCTGGTCGCCCGAATCTTCAATGGACGCGACCTCAAACTAGCCAAACGGGTCGCTGGGATTGAAACAGCGGCCCGCTGGTGGGGTATTCTACTGCTGCTCAGTATTCCATTGCAAATTTACGCTGGCACCACGAGTATTGAACAGCAAGAAGCCAATGAAAGCACAAATATTTTGCACTTGCGGCAGATGTTAGAAATGATCAAAACCGCCAAGGACGATTCACAACTACGCCAAGCTGCAGCAGGCAATCCAAATCTACCCAATCTTCCTAGTCTACCCACGCTCCTGAGCTCTCCAAATCTTCCAAATCTTGCGCCCAACTTTGAAGCACCCTTCCCTGTCGCCAAGGACAGGATGATTGCGAACCTCAACTCCAAACTAGAGGCTGCGCTCAAAGAACGTTTGCGCTTGAACCC
>JBKDVK010000098.1:0-7482 GCA_046338875.1 Cyanobacteriota bacterium
AGGCGTGACAGATGTGGTTCAGATCCCTCGCGATTCCTACATCGAAGCTGAGACCTACGGCCCGATCAAAATCAACGCTCTCTATTCCCTCGGAGGGATTGATGCTGTCAAGCAGGAAGTCTCGACCCACATGGGACGCTCAATTCAACATTATATTGTGATTAATCTTGCGGCTGTCAGGCAGCTTGGAGATTTGCTTGGCGGCCTGGAAATTAATGTGCCAAAACGAATGGAATATGTTGATAATAGCCAGGGATTGAATATCGATCTCCAGCCTGGTCTCCAGACCCTCAAGGGAACCAACCTTGAAGGTTTCCTGCGCTTTCGCCATGATGAAGCCGGTGATATCGGTCGCATTGAAAGGCAGCAACTTGCCCTCCGAGCTCTGTTCACCAAGCTGGGCCGTCCCGAAACCCTGGTGCGATTGCCGGCGCTGCTGGTGATGATGGGCAAGCAAGTCCAAACGGACATGGGGCCCGTGGATTTGGGCAGCATGGTGACGGCCCTGGGGGGCACGCAATTGCAGACCAAGCAGTTAGGTGGTAGGCCCTTTGATCAAAATGGCGTTAGCTATTGGGAGGCGGACTGGCCCCAGCCGATCGGGGAGAACCAATCGATTGAAAGCAAGGACAGTAGCTATAAGGAGAGTGGTGAAAAGTACAGTGGCGATAAGTACAGTGACAACAAGCAAAGCTTGCTGCAGCGCCGGGGCGAGTCGTCACGTAAGTCGACAAGTGAACGTTATTTATTCTGATTTGATTTGACTAATTTTAATATATTCAGCCGCTGCTAGGCTGGGTTTGGTTCGCCAGGTTGGCTGCCAAGGATTGGGCCATTTGAATGGCCCGCAGGGGAGCGGTTGAAAAGGGACTGCGAAAGCCCGTAAAAGTCCACAGCCCCGGGGCCCCTGGCACCGGACCGACCAGGGCCCGACCCTGGAGGCCAAAGGCCACAGGTATCTGCCGGTAAGTGCCTGTCAATGCGGCTAGCTGGGGATCCCACCCCTGCAGGCCCTGGCGCAATCGCTCTTCCATCTTGACGGGGTCTGGGGCCTGCCTAGTGCCATCGAGGGGCCGCACCAGGCTGATCTGGCCCAGCAGCACCCCCTGCGGGCCCCAGGGGGCGGCGCTGGCATCAACAATCCAGCGCTCCTCGGCCAGCCACCCAGCCTGATCTTCTAATCCAAGGCGCTGCTCTTGCTGGTTCAACACCAGGCGACCCTTGGCCACTTGCCGCAACCAGGGGTTACTGCCCGGGTTGGTCTCCAGGGCCAGGACCCCCGCCCAGCTGATCCCCAGTTGACGGATCAGGGGCGGCCAGAGATCCAGACAGCCGGCGCCGGCGGCCAGCACCACCTGCCGCACCTCAAGGATTGAAGCGCCCAGTGGGCGAACCCCCACTTGGGGTTCCCGCATTGGGGGTTTGCCCTGGGGCCCTTGGCGCTGGCTGGATGGCGGCAGGTCCAACAGCATTAGCCGCCAGCCGCCAGTGGGCCCCGCCTCCAGCCCCTGGACAAGGGCCGGCTGCTGCTGCACCCCGGCCGCCGCCAGGGCCCTGGGAAGGGCCGCCATCAGCGTGGGTCCATCGACCCGGCTGGCCGGCAGGGTCAAGCGCCGCCCCAGCCAGCCCCGGTCGTGCAACTTGAGGCCGCAACTGGTCCAGCCCAGGGGGCCATGGAGGCGTTCGAGGTTCCGCCAAGCACGGCCAGTGGTGCCCAGGCTCAGGCTGCCGTAGCTGAGGGCTGTGGCACTGGTGCCAGCAGCACTGGTGCCATTGGCACTGGTGCCCTTGGCACTGGTGCCCGTGGCACAGGCGCCTGTGGCGCTGGCACCTGTGGCGCTGGATTCGGGTTCCTGGCTGGGCGGTGCCACCTGGATCACGGTTAGGCCGAGGCGGGCCAGGGCCAGGGCGATCAGGCCTCCGGTGAGCCCAGCGCCAACGACGACAACCGGTTCCGAGGCCAGGCAGCCTGGACCTGCCATACTCAAATCTGCAGGCGGAAGGAGCCGATCACCTGCTCGAACAGGGGCTTGACCTTGGACCAGCGCGCCTCGTTGGTGCTGGTGGCCAGGGTGTAGAGGCGACCCCTATCCACCACCACGGTGGCCAGTTCGTGGCGGGTGCGATCGGCCAGGTGGACGCTGTATTCGAGGTCGTAGAAGGTGCGGCCGCCCTGCTGCCGTTCGGCCGCCTTGACCAGTTCGGCCTGGCGACCGCTGCCCTCGGGGGCGATGACGATGCGACCCAGCTTTTCGCCCACGGCCACGGCACTGCCCAGGCTTTCCAATTCGTTGGTGCTGTTGACCTCGGAGATCACCAACGAGAGGGTTTCATCGCTGTTGATCAGATCGTGGAAGACCACCTGGGGGCCGCCGTTGACCTGGACGCGGGTCCAGCCGGTGGGATAAAGAAAGGCATAGCGCCCGTCGGGGCTCTGGAAGGTGTTGAGGCCGGCGGCCATGGCATTGCATCCGGAGGCCCCCAGGGCCAGCGTCACCGCCAGCAGCAAGGCCAGCAGCGGCTTGGCGAGCGATAGTCCCCAGGGGGATGCGGTCGCCAGCGGGAGGGCACGGGCGGTGGGTGCAGCCATGGACCGGTGATGAGAGCAGCAGCATTCTGGCCCGGCGCCCGTTTGCCTAGATTCCAGCCACTGGCGGTATAGCCCTGAGCGGTTTCACCCGACCCCTGGCCCGGTTGATCGACCAGTTCGAGCGGCTGCCTGGCATCGGTCCACGTACGGCCCAACGGCTGGCCCTGCACCTGCTGCGCCAGCCGGAGGAACAGATACAGGCCTTTGCCGATGCCCTGCTGGCCGCCCGCAGCCAGGTGGGCGAATGCCAGCGCTGTTTCCACCTTTCCGCCGAACCCCTATGCGATCTCTGCCGCCAGGAGGAGCGTCGCAATGGCCAGATCTGCGTGGTGGCCGATTCCCGCGATCTGCTGGCGATGGAGCGCACCCGGGAATATCACGGTGCTTATCACGTGCTGGGGGGCCTGATTTCGCCGATGGATGGGGTCGGCCCCGAGCTGCTCAAAATCCAACCCCTGGTACGCCGCGTCGACCAGGAGGACATTCAAGAGGTGATATTGGCCCTCACCCCCAGTGTCGAAGGAGATACGACCAGCCTCTATCTGGCCCGCCTGCTCAAACCCTTCACCAGCGTGAGCCGAATTGCCTACGGTTTACCGATGGGTGGTGAGCTGGAGTACGCCGATCAGGTGACCCTGGCCCGCGCCCTTGAGGGCCGTCGCCCCGTGGAATGAATCCCCCCGCCCCATGGCCCAATCCAAGACCCGCTATAGCGACCAATTGCCCAGCGAACGTCTGCCCGAGTGGCTGAGGCGGCCGGTGGGGGATGCCTCCGCCTTGGAGGGGGTGCAGGCCGTGGTGCGCCAGCAGCGATTGCACACCATCTGCGAGGAGGGCCGCTGCCCCAACCGGGCCGAGTGCTATGCGGCCGGCACGGCCACGTTTTTGTTGGGCGGGCCGGTGTGTACGCGCAGCTGTGCCTTCTGCCAGGTGGACAAGGGCGAAGCTCCGGCACCCTTTGATGCGGCCGAAGCCGAGCGGGTGGCCGAGGCGGTGAGTGCCCTCAAGTTGCGCTATGTGGTGCTGACGGCCGTAGCCCGCGACGACCTGGAAGACCACGGCGCCAGCCTGTTCACCGGCACGATGGCGGCGATCCGGCGCCGGGATGCGGGCGTGCAGATCGAGGTGTTGACACCTGATTTCTGGGGCGGCCACCGCGATGAGACGGAGGGCCGGGCAGCCCAGGCGCGCCGGTTGGCGTTGGTGCTGGCGGCGGAGCCGGTGTGCTTCAACCACAACCTGGAAACGGTGCAGCGGCTGCAGGGCGAGGTGCGCCGCGGCGCCACCTACCGGCGCTCCCTGGGCCTGCTAGCGGCGGCCAGGCAACAGGCACCACACATTCCCACCAAGTCTGGCTTGATGTTGGGGCTGGGCGAAACGGCGGCGGAGGTGGAAGAGGCGATGGTGGACCTGCGGGCCGTCGATTGCCAGCGGCTCACCCTGGGCCAATACCTGCGGCCTTCGCTGGCCCACATGCCGGTGGATCGCTACTGGCAACCGGAGGAGTTCGAGGCCCTGGCCGCTACGGCCCGCCGCCTGGGCTTTGAGCAGGTGCGCAGTGGCCCCCTGGTGCGCAGCAGCTATCACGCGGCGGAGGCCTGAGCCCGCCCCAGCTGGCGCAGGCGTTGCTCGCATTGCTGCAGGGGCGCCAGGTCGACATCGACAGTGCTTCTGCCGTCGTATTCAAAGGGATTATCGAGATCGTGAATCAAAAACAAAAGATAGAGAAAGGACGTGAAAAGAAAGCTTGAAACCACAAGATTTTCACCAAAATTATCAGCGCCAATCAGCAACAGGGCGATTACAACTCCGAACAAAAAAAGCTCCAGCAATGCATAGGCGGGGGCGATGAAGTCATGATCGCGGTTGCTGGAAATGCGGCTGAGCAACAGGCGCATTTTGGCCAGATTCGCCAGGCTGGGGTTGTTGGCATCCGCGCGACCAGCAGCCTCCAATGCCGCCAGGCTGGCATTTAACTGATTCATGGCAGTTTGCACCGCCTCCCAGGATTCCTGCTTGAGCAACCACAGGCGAATAATCTCCAGGGCCGCCACCAGGGCCAAACGAATCTGGACCGCATCGAGATCTGGTGCTGCAGCCCCATTGACGTCCAGCCGATCGTTGATGGCTTCCGCCTCATTCACCAGCTCCAGCACCATCTCCTCACTGGCGTGATATTGGCTGAGGGTGCCGCTCAGCACCAGGGCCAGGATGAAAGTGGCGGCTCCCAGCAAGGAGCCCGTCAGGGAGTCGAATTTCCATAACTCCCAACCCAGCAGATGAAATAACACCTCCAGCAGAGCAAACAGCAGCGTGAAGGGCGCCACCGCCAGAAGCACCCGCCACTTGACGGGCACACCGCGCAGCCAGGCCTGATAAGGGTTGACAGGCTTGGTTCGGATCGCGGTGGGCACGTAGCTGCTGGCTGGTGTCATGGCTGGGGGCTTGGCGGCCGGGGCCAGTTTGGCTGGTCGGGGGGTTGGGGTATGGGGAGTGGGTGGCAACAGCGATAAGTCAGTGCTTGGCTGGGGATGATGTACTGGCAGCAAAGGCCTTGGCTGAAGATAAGTTCCTGGGATTCTTCGCATTTGCGGATGGATTTGTGTTGACGTGACCCCCATCAGCGGTCCAGTTCCTATAAGAGCTGGTGGGTGTGGTCAGTCCGCCTTCCATTGCTGGAGGACTTCAAGGGGCGTACGCCCTTGGAGAGCCGAATGTGGTCTGTAGATACTTAGTACTGAATTATATCCAGTTCTGCCAATACTTTTGCTTTTGGTAACGATACGAAGATGCAATGCGGGCCTGGCGGACAGCAGGATCAAGATTTCTGTGCATATCGACAGCCGTTCCGCCAACTCGCCCGCTGACTCTTCTAGGCGCCGCAGGCCCGCTCCGCCACGTTCTGGCATTCATCGATCACGATGCACCAGGGCTGTATCTGTGGGCACATAGCAGCTGCAGGAGGGCCACATCCGCGCTCCAAGAGCCAGGACTACTTCAGGCACGCGATCGGCCTACTTGCTGCTGTTGAGCGATGGCCGGCCCCCAGGGGACTGGGCAACCGCTCTGGGGGATGGCGAGTCGGTCGCTGGTTTTGATGGCCTGAAACATGCGGCCCCGCACCGCCCTCACCGACTGAAGTGGGCCTTGGCGTCGTAGAGGGTTTCGGCGTCGATGCGGGCTAGCCCGCGCTCTGCGGCGAAGGCTTCGGTGTTGCGCCGCACCTTGCCCCGCACGAAAAAGGGGATCTTGTGCAGTTCCGCTTCACCATCGGGGGTCCAGATGGGTGCCCCAGCAACCGCTGTACCGACCACCTGAATCGACTCGGTAGCAGCAGCGGCAACCGGTTCGACAAGCTGCGTGGACAGCAGCGGTTCGGCTGGCCGTTCGGCCACCAGTGTGGCCGTAGTGGCAGGCCCAGACTGCAAAGCCCCCACCTGCGCAGCCGCGCCCCCAGGCCCTGCATCGGCCACCTGCGCCCTCGCTGGAGTCGGCACCGCAGGAGCTGCCACCGGCACCGCCGCCGGTGCCCCATCGCCCAGGTGGCTGCGGTGGCCATCGACAAACTCGAAGTCGTGGCGGAACATGCCGATCAGGTGCTCCTCCAGGCCCATCATCAGCGGATGCACCCACGAATCGAAGATCACATTGGCCCCCTCCCAACCCATCTGGGGTGAATAGCGGGCCGGCACATCTTGCACATGCAATGGCGAGCTGATCACCGCGCAGGGAATCCCCAGGCGCTTGGCGCTATGGCGCTCCATCTGGGTGCCGAGCACCAGTTCGGGGGCCGCTGCGGCCATCGCCTTTTCCACCGCCAGGTAGTCGTCGCTGATCAGGGCTTCCAGCCCCAGCTCCTTGGCGGCGGCCCGCACCTCGCGGGCCTGCTCGCGGCTGTAGGTGCCCAAGCCCACCACCTCAAAACCAAGCTCCTGGCTGGCGATGCGGGCTGCGGCCAGGGCGTGGGTGGCATCGGCAAAGATGAACACCCTCTTGCCGGTGAGGTAAGTGGAATCGACGGAACGGGAATACCAGGGCAAACGTGATGCGTCTTCGTTCGCTGCCCCAATCTCCACCCCCAAAAGCTCGCTGATTTCCTTGAGGAAATCTCTGGTGGCGCCGATCCCAATCGGCACCGTTTTGACCGTTGCCATGCCGAAACTGCGCTCCAACCAGCTGCAAACAGTGCCAGCAACCTCCGCATATAGGCAGACATTGGCATCCGCCTCTGGCAACCGCATCAGGTCTGCGGGCCTGGCCCCCAACGGCGCCACCACACTGACATCAATGCCATGGCTGGCCAGCAACTTGCTGATTTCCAGCACGTCATCGCGGCAACGGAAACCCAGCAGGCTGGGTCCCAGCAGGTTGACCCTCGGTCGCCGCCCCTCCTGGCGCCAGCGTTGCGGCGAGGGTTTGGTGAATCCCGGCGCCGGCATTTGATCTTTGAGCAGGCCCCGCACCAGTTGGTAAAAGCTTTCGGCGGCACCCCAATTTTCTTTCTTTGAGTAGGCGGGCAGCTCCAGGCTCACAATCGGCACCCCGCCCAGGTCCATGCCATGGGCCAGGGATCCGGGTTGGTCCTGGATCAACTCAGCCGTGCAACTTTCGCCCACCAACAGGGCTTCGGGCTGGAAGCGATCGACGGCGGCCTTGATGGTGCGCTTGACCAGCTCGGCCGTATCGCCCCCCAGGTCCCGGGCCTGGAAGGTGGTGTAGGTGACAGGGGGGCGGCGGTTGCGCCGTTCGATCATCGTGAACAGCAGATCGGCGTAGGTGTCGCCCTGGGGGGCGTGCAGCACGTAGTGCACCCCTTCCATCGAACTGGCGATGCGCATGGCGCCCACATGGGGCGGGCCTTCGTAGGTCCAGAGGGTCAGTTCCATGGTGCC
>JBKDVK010000099.1:0-4462 GCA_046338875.1 Cyanobacteriota bacterium
GCCGCCTATGCCCAGGTTGGCTTCGAGGGGCGTGCACTCCTGCCCCAGGATCGGGCACGGTTGGAAGCCATCTTTTGCAGCGATGATCCCGAAACCCTCAGCCAACTGCGACTGATCATGATGCGGCTGGGACGGCCAGAGCCCCAGCTGGCGATCGACTTAATCACCTCAGCGCATCCCGATTTGCTGTCGTCCAACAACCAACGGTCCCATGCAACCGCCGAGATCTTGCTTTGGCTGGGGGATGAGGAGCTTGGCATCCCGCTGGAGCAGATCAGCCCGACCGATGCCGAACGGCTCCTGCGGCTGTTGCAGGCGCCCGCCAATCTGGAAGATCACCACTTCCGTGATTTCCTGACGCGGTTCGCCCCGCGCTGGCCTGAGCTGGTGCTGAACCTGGCCAAAACCCGGCTGGAGCGCTGCCTGGAAGAGCCGGCACGCTTCTCCCTTCCGCTTTGGCATCAACACCACCCCAGCGTCTCCCTTGATCTTCTGGAGCTGCCGCAAGGTCCGGCACTGCTCAGCGCCTGTCTGGATTGGGGCTTGCCCCGCGCGGATCAGGCCGCCTTCGGCGTCGCCTGGGCGAACCTCGTCGCCTGCCTGTTCGGCTGGCACGAACCGCAGCTCACCTCCACCCTTTGGAGCTGGTGGCAAGACGCCCCCCAGCCCCGCTTGGCCCACCTGCAACTGCTGGCCGCCCTGCTGGCCGAGGCACCGGAGCGCTTTCCTCTGGAGCAGCACGCCTTCGTAGGCGAGCTGCTCCTCTCCGCCGCCGCCGTGGACCGGACCAGCAGCGACTTACTCGTGGCAGGCCTGGCGGCAGCGGTGCGCCGGCCCCTTCGCCCTCGTGCCTTCGGTGAGCCTTGCCCGGAAGATGTGGCCATAGTTGCGGAGGCCCAGCAGTTGCACGATCACCTCCCTCCAGGCCATCCCGCCAGGCGGCTCTACGCCACCCTTCGCGATCAAGCGCATGTGGAGATCGCCACCGCTGATGTAGCTGACAGAGCGCTGCTGGAGGAATAGGGAGGTGCCATCGCCAAGGGTCTGGCGGCGGCCGATGGGACAGGTGGTGGCATTGATCTCCTGGGCTCTGCAGCAGGTCTCCACCCGCCACCGCCACACCCCCGGGTGCCGTGTCGCCATCCCAAGTCCCACCCGCAGCTCAGCCGCCGCCGAACAGCGCCCCGGAGCTGCCAGAAACGCCAGAATCAACACCACCATCACCCATGCCTTGGCCAGGCCTCGATCGCCTGGGCTTCGTCCAGGCCCTGGGCGGTCTCGTGCTCGGCCTGATCGCTCTCTTCTCCTCCTATGACCACATCACCGTCTTCGGCCGCAGCATCGCGCTCCAGCAGCAATGGGGTATCCCTTTCATCGCTGCCTCGGTGGCGACAATTTTTATCGATGCTCAATTGGCGTCGCGATGCCGGCTATGAGCAGCGCGTGATGCAGTACGAGCAGCGCAAGATTCAACACGAGCAGTTGATGCTGCATTACGAGCAGCGCAAGATGCAGCACGAGCTGAGGATGAAGCAGCTCGAGAGCGAGATCGAGCAGATCGAGAAAGAAACCGAGCAGCTGAGGCGCGAGAACGCCAGAGCGAAAGCTTTAAGCGCCTTGATCAAGCAGCACTGCTTTCCGGACGAGTCCAACTCGATCCCACTCCCACCAACCGAGCCCGGTTCCAGTTCTTCCTGACCCTGATGGCGGACATCAGCCCCCCCGATCCGCCAGGGCAGAGCTGATCACCCCTCACACCCCCTTCCCCTCCTTCTCGAGTTCCTGCCGGATTGCTCGCAGCAGGTCGCTGTCGTTGATCGGCCGGCCGCCTGCGGCGATCGCCTGCAGGCTCACCCGGCGCACCACATTGAGGATCAGGCCGCCGGAGAGTTCGTGCCGCACGGCGAGGGCCTCCAGATCCACCTCCAGTTGCGCCAGGGGTGAGAACGCCTCCCGCCACAAGCGCAGCCGTTGCTCCGGGCCCGGCAAGGGGAAATAGACCACGCTCTCGAACCGCCGCAAAAAGGCCCCATCCAGATTCGCCGGCAGGTTCGTGGCCAGGATCACCACCCCCTGGAAGGTTTCCAGCCGCTGCAGCAGGTAGGCGATCTCCTGGTTGGCGTAGCGGTCGTGGGCATCGCGGGTTTCGCTGCGCTTGCCGAACAGGGCATCGGCCTCATCGAACACCAGCAGCCATTGGCGTTGCTCGGCCCGATCCAGCACCGCCGCCAGGTTCTTCTCTGTTTCGCCGATGTATTTCGACACCGCCTGGGATAGGTCCACCCGCCGCACCTCCAGCCCCAGCTTTGCCCCCAGCAGCGCCGCTGTGAGCGTTTTGCCCGTGCCCGGCGGGCCGTGGAACAGGGCCCGATAGCCCGGCCGCAGCCGCTTGGCCATGCCCCACTCGGCCAGCAGGGTGGCCCGGTGGTGGAGATAGGTTTCGATCTCCTCCAATTGGCGCAGGGTGCCGGCCGGCAGCACCAGGTCTGGCCAGGCCATCTCCGTCGTCAGTCGCCGGGCGGTGGCCGTCGCCAGTTCATCTCCGGGCCGGGGGCCGGCGCCGGCGATCCACTCCAGCCAGGCCCCGTTCAATCTGAGCCCCCCCTTGAGCGGTGCATCCCCTTCTGCTGGCGCCAGCAACCCCAACCGGCGCAGGGGCCCCTCCTCCGCCAGCAGCCGCAGCACCGCCAGCCGGCCCGCCGGCTGGCCACCATCGGCCAGCAGGGCCAGGGTGTCGCCCGTGGGTTCAAAGCCCGAATCCCGCAACACGCCGCCGCATTCGCTGAAGCGCCGCTCCAACGCCGGATTGTTCAGCATCAGGGGATCGAGGGCCGCCGGCCGCAATTGGGCCGCCAACAGCAGGGCCAGGGCCAGCCGGGCCAGCGGTTCTGCCGCCAGCTCGCCCACCAGCTGGGCCCACGGACTGGCCGCCTCCGATCCGGTCGGCAGCGGCGGCGGCTCGGGGATCAACGGCAGGTTCGCCTCCCCGCCTTGGCGACGGAACAGCCGTTCGACGCGCGCCTGCACCAGCGCCGCCAACCAATCGAGTTCGCGTTGCAGCGCCAGCAGCTCTGGCGCGGGCGGCTGGGACCGCCATTCGCCCTGCCGCAGCGCCCGCATGCCCTCCACCATCGCCTCCGTTTCCCGCCCGTCGAGCGGAAACTGCATCCGCTCCACCTGGGCGACGCTCTCCAGCAACCCGAGCCGCTCCTGAGGCTGGAGATCCGCCGCCAGCTGCTGCAGCCGCGGCTGCAGCCGAGCAAACATGTGGCTGTCGCCCTGGCCCAGGCGCAGAAAGGCCAGCAGCTGCTCGGCGCTCAGCTGCTCGGCGTTGGCGCAGGCCAGCTGGCTGAGCTTGAGGTAGTCGCCGGGGCCGAAGACGGCCAGGTGGCGCCGCCAGGCCGCCGCAGTGGCGCGGTGATCATCCGCCTCCGGCAGGTGCAGCAGGGCCACCGTGTGCAGGCCGCCCCGGCCCGGATCGGGCACCAGCGCCTGGCCACCGGCCGCCGCCGCCCAGCCGCACAGGGCGTGGTAGTTGACGCTCAAGGAGAAGGAGCCGTGGGTCACCAGCGCCGGCGGCTGGGGCGACAACACCGCCTCCAGCCGGTGGTGTCCCTTGTCGGCCGAGAGCAGCAGCAGCCCCTGGCGGGAGAGGGCGGCCAGCCGCTCCAGGGCCCGCAACGCCGGGGCGGGGAACAGCAGCCAGGCCTCCTCCAGCTCCGCCAGCTGGCGCTGATACTCCGCCAGCAACCCATCCAGGCTGGGCTCGGCGAAGGGGGCGGCGGCCAACGGCTCGCTGCGGTAGTCGAGCTCCAGCGTTTGCAGCAGCGCCGCCGCCTCCCGGGCGTCGCCGCCCTCCTGCCGCTGGCGCAGCCGCACCAAGCCCCGCTCCACCTGGCCGTGGCGAAAGCAGAACAGGTCGGCCGGGATCGAATCCAGCAGGTAGTTGGCGATCACCACCAACGGCGCCCCCAGATCGCCGCGGCCGATCCGCCCACCGCCGTGCTCCAGCTCCAGGGCGCTGGTGGCCATCACATCGAAGCGGGCGCGCTCCAGCTGGCCGCTGGCGAACAGGGGCACAAAACGCGGCTGCTGGGCCCAGGCCTCCAGATTGGCCGCACAGAAGTCGCTCAGCACATAACGAAAGCCAGTCGGATCGAGATCCTCCCGCTCACACAGCGCCGCCAGCTGCTGGAGCAGGTGATGGGCAAAGCGCCCCGATCCCGCCCCCAGCTCCACGATCCACAGGGCCTCCTCAGCGGGATCGCGGCGCAGCCGATCGCGGCGGAACGCTACCAGCACCTCGGCATATGCCGCCGCCACCACCGGGTTGCTGGTGATGTAATGGGGCACCTCCCCCGCACTCCACGCCTGCTGGCCGCGCGCGGCGAAATACTGGCGCTGCAGCTCCCACAGCTTCGACTCCACAAAAGGTCGGAAATCTTCGACCAAGGTGGTGGGG
>JBKDVK010000100.1:0-13369 GCA_046338875.1 Cyanobacteriota bacterium
GGGAGTGGGTGTGGGAGTGGATGATGGGGCCGTGGGTGTGCCGGTCGCCACCGGTTGGACGGCAGCGGGGGCTGGTTGAACAGGCCTCCGTTGCACCAAGGGGGTGGGCAAGGCTGGTGCCAACGCTTTTGGGGCCTTGGCTCGTTGGCCCAGCCAGCTGGTCGCCAGCAGCAGTCCGCCCAGGCCCGCCACGGCCGGCAGCACCCAGGGCAGCAGCCGGCTCCAGCTGCCTTGCCCCCGGTTGCGCCAGCGGTCCCTCAGTTGGTCGCGCCAGCGGGCCATCGGCCAGTCCAGGGCTACTTCGTCAAGATCTTGATCCTCTTCGTCGTTCTCTACTTCCTGATCAAGGGGCACCTGCCCGCCCCAGCTGAATCGGGATCGCCAGGAATGGTCAGAGACTGCGGCGGGATCAGCTTCTGAAGGGGAGTCGCCCGGGTCATCGCTGCGGCGAGGCACGACGGCTGGGGTCCCAGGGGTTCCCAACGGAGTGTTCAGGGTCGCCTGGGCCCAGGCCGCGAACCCGGAGAAATCAGCCTTTGTCGGAGATAACAGCCATTCTGGTGGCGAGGTTTGGGGCGGGCTTGGCGCGGCGGCGGCAATGAAGGATCGACCCTGGCGACGATCCTCGCGCTCCACCCAGGTGCGCACATCGCGATCGTTGAAGTAGGCCTCCAGATCGGGTTCGGCCTCAAGGTCCCGGTAGCCTGGCAGCACATCCCGAGCCAGCCACTCCCGGCACCAGGCACAGAGTTGGCCCAGGGGGTCCTCGACGCTCTGGCGTTCCGCCCAGGCTTTCAACTCCGGCGAGGCTCCCGCCTCGAAGCAGGTGCGGGCTGCCGCCACATCTCCCAAGAGGAGGTGCAGATTGGCCAGCATCGTCTGGTGTTGGGCCGGATCGGCCGCCAACAAGCGTTGCCGGGCTTCAGCGATGCGATCCGGCTTGCGCTGGGCGAAACCAGAGGCCGTCAGGGCGGTGGTGGCAAGCAGTTCAGCGGCGGCAGAATCTTGTCTTGACCAGCGGTTGAAGAGGTCCAGTTGTTCCTGCAACGTCAGGAAACAGCGGATCTGGCGGAAAAAGGCCTCAAATTGCGTCAGGCTGAAGTTCGGGTCAGCTTCGCCCTCTAGCCCGCCGCGGCGCTGGACTATCTCCTCAAGGAGCGCCAGACCCTCCTGCCTTTCCTTGATGGCGCTGGCGTCGCGGCTGAGCAGGTCAAGAACGCGGTAAGGGGCCATTTGTTCAAGGGCCTGGCGCATGCTCTCCCTCAGTTCCGGCCTTTGCCCCATGCGTTGCAGCAGGACCAAACCGTCTTCCAGGGTCTGGGCGGCACTTTGGTAATGGCGTCGATCCTCAAGATCCCTAGCCGCTGCTAAGCAAGCCTGGCCTGCGAGTTGGGTCAGGTCGGCCTCGCGACCGCTGCCCAGGGCAGGGGCTTGGGGGGGTTGGAGATTGCGACGGGCCAGGTTGAAGCATTCCAGGGGTTGACCGGCCTCCAGCAACAGCAGCAGCCCGGCCACCTCCTTGGAGGAGGGCAGTTCAAGGGCAGCGATCAGGGGTTCACCACCCGTTCCCAGAGCCGTGAGGGCGGCTTCGTAGGCGGGGCGACGGTTGCCGTCGCTGAGCATTTCGGCACTGGAACGCAGCAGGTCCGCTCGGGCCTGAAGCGTTTCCTCTGTGTAGGCCTGGGCAGGAGGGCGATCGAGCCGAAGCTGAAGGGTGCGTAGCACCGTCTGGGCATCGGCCGCCGGGCTGACACCGAGCAGACGGAAATGGTCAATGGGCAGATCCAACCCAAAGGGGTGCCGGAGCCGTGACTGTAGTCAGTGGCAGCGGTTTTGACCGTCGATGCATGACGGACCCCGTACAGTCGCCCGCAGCGATGCCTAGTGCGACTGTCATGAGCCAGGAACTCACTGCTTCCCTGCCTGCCGAGCCCAAGATGGCGCTCCAAGTGGTTCCCCCCCCGGCGCCGCTCCACGAGGCTGGGTTCCATGCCGAAAGGGTCGAACGCTTGGTGTCGCTCGAACCGGCCAGCGTCAGCCGCGATGAGGGCCTGATGCTTTATCGCGACATGACCCTGGGCCGGCGCTTTGAAGATAAATGTGCTGAAATGTATTACCGCGGCAAAATGTTTGGCTTCGTCCATCTTTATAACGGTCAAGAAGCCGTTTCCACTGGTGTAATACGTGCCATGCGCTTGCAGCATGACTGGTTTTGCAGTACCTATCGCGACCATGTTCATGCCCTTAGTTGTGGTGTGCCGGCCCGAGAGGTGATGAGTGAATTGTTTGGTAAGGCCACTGGCTGCAGCAAGGGTCGTGGCGGCTCAATGCACCTTTTTTCCCGCGAACATCATTTGTTAGGCGGTTACGCCTTTATTGGTGAGGGCATACCCGTGGCGATGGGGGCAGCTTTTGCCAGTCGCTACCGCCGTGACGCCTTGGGCCAGGCAGATAGTGATTCGGTGACGGCGGCATTCTTCGGCGATGGCACTTGCAACGTTGGTCAGTTCTATGAGTGCCTGAATATGGCGGCTCTATGGAAATTACCGATCCTTTTCGTGGTTGAGAATAATAGTTGGGGTATTGGTATGGACCATAATCGTGCCACCAGTGATACGGAAATTTGGCGTAAGGCCGAAGCTTTCGGCATGGTCGGGGAAGAGGTGAACGGTATGGATGTGCTTGCTGTTCGCGGTGCTGCCCAGCGGGCCATCGCCAGGGCGCGTGCTGGCGAGGGTCCCACCTTGCTTGAATGCCTTACCTACCGTTTCCGTGGTCATTCCCTGGCTGATCCCGATGAACTGCGTTCCCAAACCGAGAAGGAATTCTGGACGAAGCGTGATCCAATCAAAGCTTTCGCAGGCCATCTTCTGGCTGAGGGCAAAGCCTCGGAAGCGGAACTAAAGCAAATTGAGCTTGAGGTAGATGCCGAAATTGATGATTGCGTCACTTTTGCTTTGGGCGCGCCAGAGCCTGATCCCAGCGAACTAACGCGATATATCTGGGCCGAAGATTGAGATAATTTCCAAGGTAAAATTTTTGGGTTTTTCCATACTCCTAATAACGTAAATTAGTGCTTGCGAGTTAAATTGTTGCAGATACTTTGCGGATTATCTGTCTGAGTTTGCGGAGAGCTTTTAATTCTACTTGGCGTATGCGCTCCCGTGACACATCCAGGTTTCGGCCGATTTCAGCAAGGGTGTGACGATTATGACCATCTAGTCCGAAGCGCAGGGAGAGCACTTCCCGTTCCTGTTGATTGAGATGGCTGAGCCAGAGTGCAAGTTGTTCTTGGTCAATGCTCCGTTGCACCAGTTCTAGCGGAGTTTCCGTATAGGAATCGGCAATGAGATCGACCAAGCAACTGTTGCCTTCGTCGGCCTTAATCGGGGCATCCAGGCTTGATGTGGTCAAGGACTGTCGCAGCACAGAATCAAGCTCCTCAATGGGCATCTCGATCGCAGCGGCGATTTCTTGGCGACTGGGCATGGCGCCGAGTTTGTGGGCAAGATCCAGGCTGACCTTGCGGATCGTGGTCAATCGTTCACTCAGGTGAACAGGCAAGCGAATGGTGCGTGATTGACAGGCAATCGCCCTGGTCATGCTCTGGCGGATCCACCAGAAGGCATAGGTGGAAAACTTATATCCGCGGCTTGGATCAAATTTTTCTACCGCACGCTCAAGCCCGAGGGAACCTTCTTGAATTAGATCTAGGAGTTCAAGGCCTTTGCCTTGATATTTTTTGGCGATACTAACGACAAGCCGTAGATTGGCCTTGATCATGCGATCTTTAGCGCGGCGGCCAACGCGAATAATCTTTAATTCTTGGGGCGAAAATTCATTGACTTTTGTTTCTGTCAGTCCCATCATCTTCTGAACCTGGTTACCCAGTTCAATCTCCTCGCTAGGGGTGAGCAGGGGCTCTCTACCGATGGTGGCCAGGTACCAAGTCATCGAATCACTGCTTCTCAGGCCTGATGCTGCGCGTCTTTTGGAGGGGGGGGCGGATGGCGAGACAGTCATGGCGAAAGCTGATTGGGTAGCAACTATCGGCGTCAAGTCAGCAAGCGAACCCCTTTATCAGGAATTTTTTTAGGTTTCATCAAGAAAGAATGCCGATTTCCGCACCTTTCGGTTTCAGTTAATTCTCCTAAAGAAATTATGTAGGACTTTCTTGTGGTTTGCTTCGCTTTATTTCGATCGCTGGGACCGGTTCGTTGGCGATGGCGTGGCTGGCCAGCGGGCCAAATTCTGGGCCACGGCCAGGGGCTCAGTGCCTGCAGGCCCAGGCAGATGGCCCACCCGGCAGCCAGCCAGGGCGTGAAATAGGGCCGCAGCCGCCAGCAGCTGGGCGTCCAGGCCGCCATGGGACAGGGCCCGGGCCCCCACCCCTGCGGCATAGCCGGCAAGCACATCCCCCAATCCAGCCCGGGCCACGGCAGGGCTGGCCTCCAGGAGTTGCCAGCGCCTCCCGTCAGCGGCGGCGATGACGCTGCGGGCCCCTTTCAATAGAACGGTGGCCCCGCAGGTCTGGGCGGCGGCGAGGCTGGCTTCCAGGGCCGGAAGCTCGGCCAGATCGGGAAACAACCGGGCAAATTCGCCCCGATGGGGGGTCAGCCAGGTGGGGCCGCCCCTGCGGCGCAGCCACCCAAGGGCGCCGTCGGGTTGTTGGTTGTCTTGGCCGGCCAAGCGATTGAGGCCATCGGCATCGAGAACCAGCAGCCCCGCAAAGGCGCCCAGCTGGTCCCAGGCGCTGGTGTCGCTGGCGGGGCTTAAAACGCAGTCGGGATTCGGGCAGCCAATCCCTGGACCCAGAAGGATGGCATCCAGGCGCTCCACCCCATCAAGTTCCAGCGTCGCCAAGTCCAGGCACTGCACCCCCGTGGACCCCAGGCCTTGGCGTATCACCACATGGGGCAGAACGGCCCAGAGGTCACCAGCCAGTTCTTCCGGGATCGACGCCAGCAGGCTGCCGCAACCGGAGGCGGAGGCCCCGGCGAGGGCAAGGTGGGCCGCACCCCGATAGCGATCGCTGCCGGCCACCACCAGCAATCGTCCCCGTTCGTATTTGGAGACGGCCGGATCGGGAGGCCCCTGCCAGTCCCAGCCCGAGATTCCTCCCGAAGTTGCCAAGGATTGGCCATCTCGGTCCCCCAGGCCGAGGGCGCAATCCGCCAGGCCAGTGAGCCGCTGGGTGGGCAGGCCCAGATCGATCCTTTCCAGGCGACCGACATGGGCTAGGGCCAGATCCTGGATCAGTCCCTGTTTGAGCAAGCCAACGCAGAAGGTGATGGCGGCCGTGGCGGCCCCTTTGCCGAGACGCCTGCCCGTGTCCGCGCACAGGCCGGTTGGGCAGTCGATGGCGACCAGGGCCCCGGGGCGCAGTCGCTGCCGTTCGATCAGCAGTTGCTCGACCTGCTCCCCTGGGGGGCGGCGCTGGCCGATGCCGAAGATGGCATCCACCCAGAGCTGGGGTTGACGGGGATCGGGAGGTTCCGGCAGTTCCTGCAGACCCAGCCAGAGCGCATGGCGCCAGTGGGCTTCAGTTAAAGGCCGCTGGGTCTGGTACGGCCGCCAGAGCTGCACCGCTAGCCCCGCCAGGTGCAGCTCGCGGGCCACCACCAGACCATCGCCGCCGTTGTGGCCCGGGCCGACCAAGACCACTAGCCCAGCAGTTGTCAGCCGCTGCCAGGTCGGTTGTTTCAATACTTTCAATAGACGCCTGCTGATGGCAAGCCCGGCTTTTTCCATCAGGGCTTCGACGGGGAGCCCACTGGCGAAGAGCGTCTTTTCCAGGTCCTCCAGCTGGGCGCCAGTCACCAGCAAGTGGTTGGCGTCCCGTTCAGGCCATGGGGCAGAGACCATCCCTACAACAACCAGGGGGCTTGCACCCATGATGGACCTCTAACTTTTGTTTGTCTTCGTGTCGCCCCTTGCTCTTACCCCCGTCACTGAGGCGGGAGGGACCGTGCTGAGCCTGCTGCGTACCTGGCCGGGCGACCATCAAGTGGCCGTTGGCCTTTCTGGCGGGGTGGATAGCTCCTTGGCGGCGGCCCTGCTGGTGGCGGCCGGTTGGCAGGTCGAGGGGCTCACCTTGTGGTTGATGAGTGGCAAGGGAGCATGCTGCGCCGAGGGTCTGGTAGATGCAACGGGCATCTGTGACCAATTAGGCATCGTCCATCATGTGGTGGATGCCCGCGACACCTTCAGAACTGAGATTGTCGAATTCTTGGTGGAGGGCTATCAGGCTGGTGTGACGCCCCTGCCCTGTTCGCGCTGCAATCGGCAGGTGAAGTTTGGCCCGATGCTGGAATGGGCTCAGCGTGAACGGGGCCTGCCACGATTGGCCACGGGCCATTACGCCCGCCTGCGCCATGCCCAGCAGAGTGGCGAACGTCATCAGCTTTGGCGGGGTTTGGACCGTCACAAGGATCAGAGTTATTTCCTTTACGACTTGCCCCAAGAGGTTCTGGCTCGCTTGGTTTTTCCCCTAGGGGAGCTGGGCAAACCCGAAACCCGCGCCGAAGCGGCAGCCCTTGGTTTGCGTACTGCCCATAAACCTGAAAGCATGGACCTCTGTCTGGCCGACCACCATGGTTCGATGCGGGCTTTTTTGGATGCCTACTTGCCGCCCCGGCAAGGTCAGATCGTCCTGGCCGACGGCAGGGTGATCGGCGAGCACGATGGCATTGAGCACTTCACCATGGGGCAGCGTCGTGGTCTGGGGATCGCCTGGAGTGAACCCCTGCATGTCATTGGCCTGGAGCCCTCCACCAATCGGGTGGTGGTGGCTCCCCGGGCCCAGGCTTCGCGTCAGGATTGTGGGGTCGGGGCCGTGAACTGGGTGTCCATCGACCCCCCGCAAGCGCCCTTGGCCGTGCAGGTTCAGTTGCGGTACCGCAGTGAGCCCGTGGCTGCCCTGCTGACGCCGGTGGCCTGCCAAGAGTCCGATCGCCAGGCGGGACGTCCCTACCGTTGCCGACTTGATTTCGATGCGGATCAGTTTTCGATTACTCCGGGTCAGGCGGCTGTTTTTTACGAGCAGGACAAACTGCTGGGTGGTGGTTTGATTCATCTTTAGGCTCCCTCTCTACACCCTCTTCGATGTTTAAACGCAATGATGCTTAATCGGCGATGAAGAATCGATCCTGTGCCGTTATCTCGACAGATTATCTTGATAAAGATGTCTATCTGAATATTGAGCTTTTCTATACTCTCGTTGGTTATCGAGTTTTTGTCTGGACCCCAGCTTCGCCTCCCGCCTCTCGCTCTCCCGATTTAATTGTGATGTTGAGGGGCGATCCAGGCACGGCCTGGGTCGACTACAGCGGTACGGTGCATGTATATGATTATGTCAAGGAGCTGGATATCGACTGGCATGATCGCTTTCCCAATGCCAGTCGCCTGAAGCTCATCAGCCTGTCAGGGGGAGATGTAACCGGTTACCTGCCGGTGTTCCCTGAGGTCTGGCGGCGGAGATTCTCCCGCAAGAATTCCCGGCCGGTCCATCTTTCCAATTACAAACCGATGCCGGCCGATGTCTTTCAAAATGACCTGGTCTCCCTGATTCAACAGGGGCGGGTGCAGGTATTCGGTGGCCGGTGGCAGCGGATAGGTGTTGTCAGTCGCTCTTTGAGTTATTGGCAGGCCAATCGGCTGATTGCCGCTTCGAGTAGTTGCTTTGGTCTGATGTATCCCTATCAGCGGGGTCGCTCCCTCTCCGGCAGAATGTGGCAGGCCCCCATCAATGGCTGCTTTGTGATCAGCGAGGCCGGGACCAATCCCCATGCTCTGCCGGGTCTGATTGAGGCCGAGAGTTTTGGTCCCCAGGAGGCCAATCGACACTTCTCGTTGGAAGAATGCCGTCGCCTTTCGGAACAAGCCAGTGCTTTTTGGCGCAACCAGACCTCCGAGCTAGCCCGTCAGCTGGACCTGTCATTACCGCCAGAATTGCCTTTGACCTTGATCCAGGCCCAACGCCGCACGCTGGTTCGATGGCACCTGGAGTTCCTTTGGGACCAGACCCTGTCCAACCTTCAAAACTTCTTGCTGAAGCAGCGCTTGAGGCTGACAGGAGCCGCCCGCCGCCTCAATCTCCATCCCCGTCAGATCGCTGCTGCCTGGAGGCGACCTCACCAGTAGGGATCGTTGCCAAGATCAATTTCAAGCGTGACCCCTTGGGCGCCTTCGACACAGGAGATACAGGCCCGCAGGGTTTCGCCATTGACGGCGATTTCGCAGGCTCCGCAACTGCCCCCTAGGCATCCTGTGGGAATCGGACAGCCAGCTTGTTGGGCGGCCTCCAGCCACGATGTGCCGACTTGGGCGTGACTGACGCGGCCATTGGGCCATCGCAGGGCGAGCTGGCTCACAGATCTTGGCGCAGTAAGGGTTCCAGGTTGATTTCCTTTGTGAACTCTGCAGACAGTCGCTCTAGCAGGTTGTGCCGTTGGTGTCTGTGGTGGGGGGCGTGGGTACTGAGGGGAGCGAGGCCTCGCCGTTGCCGCAGCAGGTTGAGCCAGCGCCGTCGCCAGGGGCCATTTTCAAACACCCCGTGTAAGTAGGTGCCGGCGACGATGCCGCCGCGGTCGCCCACCGGTTGCCACCAGCCCAGGCTGGGGTCGGATGTCATGGGGCAAAGGGGCTGGTTGGAGGCGCCGGTTCCACCCCTTTGGGACTCAAGATCAACAGTGGTGTTGCCATGGTGCAATTCGAAACCCTCCAGGCTCAAGGGCGGGCCTGGCGGCCAGAGGGAGTCCACCTGCCGTTGGCGCAACTGCTTGTTGTCGCTGAAGCGGGTACCCAAGGGCAGCAGACCCAACCCCGCTGCCCGCCCTTGGCGCCGATGGCCTTCCAGTGCACCTTCCAGACCATCTGGATCTTCGAGCCAGCGGCCCAGCATTTGCAACCCCCCGCAGAGGCCAAAGATCATGCCCCCGGCTTGGCTGTAGTTAGCCAGGGTTGTGTCCAGATCCGCTTGGCGCAAGGCGGCCAGATCCCGCAGGGTTTGTTTGCTTCCCGGCACGATCACCGCATCAACAGAGCCAAGGGTTTGGCCCGCTTCAAGCCACTGCAATTGGACAGTACTTTCGGCTTCTAGGGGATCTAGATCGGAAAAGTTGCTGAGAGAAGGCAGTTTCAGAACGGCAATTTTGATTTCAGCGTTCCTTTTTCTTCCCCGTCGCTCCAACAGATCCAAGGAGTCTTCAGGAGGGAAGATATCGTCGAGCCACGGCATCACTCCAAGCACTGGTATGCCGGTATGGCGTTCCAGCCATTGGCGTCCTTCCTCGAACAATTCGCGCCGTCCTCGGAAACGATTGATCAGCAGGCCGCGGATGAGGGGCCGTTCTACAGGCCGGAGTAAGGCTAAAGTACCAATAATCTGGGCGAATACCCCGCCCCGCTCAATGTCCGCCACCAGCAAACAGCGTGCCCGAAGGTACTGGGCCAATCGCAGGTTGGTGAGATCACGGGCTTGCAGATTGACTTCCACGGGGCTGCCGGCTCCCTCCAGCACCAGCCTGCCGCCTGGATACTGGTTGTCGAGCTGCTCAAGGCCCTGCCGGATGGCCTGCCATCCAGGACGAAACCAATCGCGGTAGTAGTGCTCTGCCCTGGCGCTGCCCACCGAACGCCCCAGGTGGATGACTTCGCTGCTGCTGTCTCCCTTGGGTTTGAGCAGCACCGGATTCATGGCCGCTTCCGGCTCCAGGCCGGCGGCCCAGGCCTGGACCGCCTGGGAGTACGCCATCTCGCCGCCGTTGCAATCCACCCAGGCATTCAGGCTCATGTTTTGCCCCTTGAAAGGCACCGGCTGTTCGCCCCGTTGCATCAGATGGCGGCAGAGCGCTGTGGTCATCAAGGATTTGCCTGCTCCACTGCTGGTACCAAACACCATCAGAGGAGTCGCTGCGGCCGGCTTGGGACGTATCAAGGCCAAGACCTGGTGAAATCAACCATCAAAAGCGGGGCCGGTGGCGTTGGAAATTTTCCTGGATGCGCTCGCGCAGGTTTGCCCTGCCGATTTCTCCTTGCCAACTCGCCAGAAGTTCACGACCCATGGGAGTCAAACGCACCCGTTCTGTGAGGCCCTGGCCGTCCACTTCGCGCCTCAAGATCCCAAGTCGGATCATCCAATTGAAGTGGGCCTCGGCGCGCTCCGGTCCGAAGGGGGCGAACACCAGATCGGCCCAATCATCACGACTACAGAGTTCTTTGCTGGAGATCGGGGTGTCGGCCACTTCTGCATAGAACGCCCTGCGGAAGGGCAGGCAGCGCATTGATTGGGTGGCCCGAGCCAAAGCGCGGCGGTCTGGGGTGGGCGAAAGGCCAGCAGAGGTCATGGGAAGAGGCTTTTCAGGAGCTGATTTAAGTCTTGCTGCTGTTGGGAAGGGCCCTGGTTGCGATCGGGACGGGCGGAACGGCCGCGACTGGCCTTTAGCTCCAGATCGGACCAGCGGAAAATCACCTGATCGCCCCAATCTCGCAGGACCACGGGCCAAAGACCCGTGGCGTCACGCAGCCACAGCTGGTTGCCTCTTGCGAAAAAGTTGTAGTTCCGTCCATCGTCAGTGGCCACGCGGTAGGTAACACTGCCTCCCTCCTGGCGACGCGCGAGATCGCAGGTACCGCGAAACAGGCTTCGACCCCTTTGTTCAAGTTGACACTGGCGACTGGCATAGCCGTTGTTACTCCAGCCATGGCTGTTGCCACTGGAGGAGCCAAACAGTTGGCGGGTGATTGTGTTGCTGGGGTTGCGACGCTTGTTGCCGTCATCCCAGCAGCGGCGCTGGCGCAGATCACAGAGTTCGCCGCCACTAAGTCGAAATACAGGCATTGGCGGCCGCCCAGAAAGAGTTCGCAGTAATTCATCCTGGGCTTTGCGGCCGTATTCGCGGCCGGTTTGGGTAACGGAGGGTCCCTTGTCGGTGTAACAAGTGGTTTGCACCTTGTCACATACGACACCCGGCCGTGGCAATCCGTAGGCGGAGGCCGGCGCAGGTGCTGCCGCTAGAGCCAGCACGGGTAGGGCCAGCAGCAGGGCAGGGGGGACACAGCGACAGCCCATTTCAGAAGCAACCGAAACAGCGAGGCTCATAGTGCCTAGAAGCGATCCTGAGCTTGACCGAAGCGATCACCACGGGCTTTCACACCTTAGCTGTGGCAAGGTTTGGGCTGATTGCAAAATGTTGATGCTGATTCTGGCTTCTGCTTCTAGGGCCCGTCGCCGCCTGCTCGAGCAGGCAGGGATTCCCCATCAGGTCCAAATCAGTGGTGTCGATGAAGACTCCTGCGGGTCCACACTGTCCCCGCGGGAGATCGTGGCGCAGCTTGCGCTCGCCAAGGCCAAGGCCGTGGCCCAGGCGGGAGATTTCCCTTGGGCGCCCATGGCGCCCGTATTGGGTTGTGATTCCCTGCTGGAATTTGAAGGAGAGGTTTTTGGCAAGCCCCGTGACTCCAGGGAGGCCATTACCCGTTGGCAGCGCATGGCGGGCGGCTGCGGACGCCTGCATACTGGCCACGCTTTGGTGGTATCAGCCGACCAGAACCAATGCAGACAGGAGGTGGTGACCACCCTGGTTTGGTTTGCGGCCCTCAATGCCGATCAAATCGAGGCTTACGTCGCCACCGGCGAACCGCTCGCCTGTGCGGGTGGCTTTGCTTTAGAGGGGCGTGGCGGCATGGTGGTGGACCGTATCGAGGGATGTTTCAGTAATGTCATCGGACTCAGCCTGCCTTTGTTGCGACGCTGGCTGAATGCCAACCTAACTGAAGATAAAAAATAAAAAAGCCCCCACCAGAGATGGGAGCTTGTTGTTTAAATCGGAACTGGACAGATTTCAGTCCAGATCGGGCATGGCCAAGGTGGGTTCGGCCTCACGGTCAATGCCTTTTTCAAAGCCGGCTGCAGCAGCGCGGGCCCGACCGGCGTGCCAGAGATGGCCCACCAGGAAGAAGAAGGCAAGAACGAATTGCGTTGCCGAGAGCCACTGACGGATGTTGACGTAGTTCACCGAGTTGGGCTCGGTGATGATGCCACCCACGGAATTGAGCGAGGCATTGGGCGCGTGGGTCATGTATTCGGCCGCACGACGCACCTGCCAGGGTTGAATGTCGTTCTGGAGTTTATCCAGGCTCAGACCATTCGGACCGCGCAGGGGTTCCAGCCAAGGGCCGCGGAAATCCCAGAAGCGCATGGTTTCACCACCAAAGATGATTTCACCGGTAGGTGAACGCATCAGGTATTTGCCTAGGCCTGTCGGACCCATGGCAGAGCCAATGTTGGCTCCGAGCCTTTGGTCACGGACCAAGAAGGTGAAACTTTGGGCCTGGGAGGCCTCGGCGTTGGTTGGGCCGTAGAACTCGGAGGGATAGGCGGTGTTGTTGAACCAGATGTAGGCCGAAGCCACAAAGCTCATCAGGCTCAAAGCTCCGAGGCTGTAGCTCAAATAGGCCTCGCCATTCCAGATGAAGGCGCGCCTGACCCAACCGAAGGGCTTGGTGATGACGTGCCAGATGCCACCGAAAATACAAATCAAGCCGATCCAGATGTGACCACCAATGATGTCCTCCATGGAGTTCACACCGATAATCCAGCCTTCACCACCAAATGGGGCGCGCAACAGATAACCGAAGATCACGCCAGGGCTGAGAGTCGGATTGCTGATCAGGCGTACGTCTCCACCCCCCGGAGCCCAGGTGTCATAAACACCTCCAAAGAACATGGCCTTGAAGACCAACAGCAGGGCACCAACACCAAGAAGGATGAGGTGGTAGCCGATGATGTTGGTCATCTGGTTCTTATCGCGCCAGTCTTGGGAGAAGAAGGCGGAATAGTTTTCCAGGATTTCTGGGCCACGAAGGGCGTGGTAAAGACCGCCCAGGCCAAGAACGGCAGAGCTGATCAGATGCAACACCCCGACCACAAAGAAGGGGTAAAGGCTGGTGACTTCACCGCCTGGTCCGACCCCGTAGCCCAACGTGGCAACGTGGGGAAAGAGAATCAAACCCTGCTCATACATAGGCTTGTCGAAGGTGAAATGGCTCACCTCGAAGAGCATCATGGCTCCGGCCCAGAACACCATCAGACCGGCATGGGCGACATGGGCGCCAAGCAAACGGCCTGAAAGGTTGATAAGTCGGGCATTACCTGCCCACCAGGCATAGCCGGTGGAATCAAGGTCCTTGCCAGCGACAGAGATAAGGCCAGAATTAAAGGGCGTTTCCACGGGGCAGGACCTCTTCAGGGAAGACGAATTGTTCGTGAGGCTGGTCTGCGGGGGCCATCCAGGCGCGCAGTCCTTCGTTGAGCAGGATGTTCTTGGTGTAGAAGGTTTCGAATTCGGGGTCTTCGGCGGCCCGGATT
>JBKDVK010000101.1:0-2522 GCA_046338875.1 Cyanobacteriota bacterium
ACCCACCCACTCCCGACGGTCCGTCGAGAACAGGAGCCTTACCAATGTTTGACGCCTTCACCAAGGTTGTTGCCCAGGCTGATGCCCGCGGCGAATTCCTCAACGCTGGTCAGATCGACGCCCTGGCGTCGATGGTTGCCGAGAGCAACAAGCGCATGGATTCCGTGAACCGCATCACCTCCAACGCTTCCAAAATCGTCACCAACGCAGCTCGCGATCTCTTTGATCAACAGCCCGCCCTGATCGCCCCCGGCGGCAACGCTTACACCCACCGTCGCATGGCTGCCTGCCTGCGCGACATGGAAATCGTGCTTCGCTATATCACCTACGCGACTTACACCGGCGACGCCTCGGTGCTGGAAGACCGTTGCCTCAACGGCCTCCGCGAAACCTACCTGGCCCTGGGCGTACCAGGCGCTTCCGTGGCTGAAGGCATCCGCAAGATGAAGGATGCTGCCCTCTCCATCGTCAATGATCGCAACGGCATCACCCAAGGCGATTGCACCGCCCTGTCGTCCGAAATCGGCACCTACTTCGATCGCGCAGCTGCTGCTGTCGCCTGATCTCTACCTTCTTCGGTTCACATCCCTTCCCTTCCCCGTCATGAAGACCCCCCTCACCGAAGCTGTCGCCGCTGCCGATTCCCAAGGCCGCTTCCTCAGCAATACCGAGCTCAACGCCGCCTTCGGTCGTTTCGAGCGCGCTAAAAACGCCCTCGAGGCCGCCAAAGCCCTCACCGCCAATGCCGATGCACTGGTCAACGGCGCTGCCCAAGCCGTCTACAACAAATATCCCTACACCACCACCCAACCGGGCACTAACTTCGCCTCCGATGCCCGCGGTAAAGGCAAATGTGCCCGTGACATCGGTTACTACCTCCGTCACATCACCTACTCCCTCGTCGCTGGTGGCACCGGCCCCCTCGATGATTACCTGATCGCAGGTCTTGACGAAATCAACCGTGCTTTCGAACTGTCACCCTCCTGGTACGTCGAAGCCCTGAACTACATCAAGGCCAACCACGGCATCGCTGGCGACCCCGGCACCATCGCCAACAACTACATCGATTACGCCATCAACGCTCTCGTTTGAGCTCCTGACTCCGTTAGCCATCTGGGGGGCTTCTTTGAAGCCCCCTTTTTTCGTGTCTTTGGCTTTTGACGGCTGTAAAGATCATGGCGTCCAGATTGTTAGCATTCGCCCTTGACCCATAGGATTACCGAGGTGCACGAAGCTGCGTGCAGCCCTCTCCCTTTCGGATCAACCCTTCCATGAAACTGGCCAACGCGCCCTATTTGGGCATTGAACGGTTTGCCAACAGCCGCAACCGCGAAAACTGGTCCAACGCTTCAGACCAAGACAAAAGCACCATCATCCGAGCTGTCTACCAGCAGGTGCTCGGCAACCAGTACGTGATGCAGAGTGAGAAGCTTGATGGGGCCGAATCCCTATTTCGTACTGGCTATCTCAGCGTCCGTGAATTGGTGAGGATGGTCGCCAAAAGCAGTCTTTACCGCACTCGTTTCTTCGAAAACAGCAATCCATATCATTTCATCGAATTAAACCACAAGCATCTTCTGGGTCGTGCGCCCAGTAACAAAGCAGAGATGCTGCATCATTTCACGATTCTGCAGGATCAAGGTTACGATGCTGAAATTGATTCCTATATCGACAGCTCCGAATACCAAGATCGCTTCGGCGAAGAGGTAGTTCCTTACATCCATGGCTGGGACTACTCGGCAGGTCAACAAGGAAGGCAATTCTCCTGGATTATGCAGCTTGCTCGTGGAGCGGGTGCCTCGGGCAAAGCGGATCGGGCAGGAACCAATTTCCGTCTCGGCAGTGCCCTCCATCAAGATCGAGCCCTGCCGGTAGTGAGCCCGAATGCTGGGAGCTCTTCCGGCGTTCAGCCCTCCAATATCGCCCACTCCTCAATCACCCAGATGGCTAAGGGCATCGGCCAAAAAGCCCGTGTCTATCGTATTGAAGTGACCGGACTGAATGAATATCGGCTGCACAAGCGCAGCAACACGGTGCGCTTTGTGCCCTTTAACAAACTTCTGGAAACCCAGCAGATGATCCATCGCCAAGGTGGTCGTGTGGTCAGTGTCAGTCCGGTGAATTGAGATCGTTTTCAAGAGTTTTTCTAAGCTTGAGCCCGGCAAATGTCGGGCTTTTTCATGTCCCACGCATCAGCCCGAACTCTGAGATGACCCTTTGTGAAGCAGACGTACATGGATACCAAGATAAGCAAAAATGACTGGGTGCCCATGGAAACCATGGTGCCGGAAACGTCAAAACCAAGTCAATGGCCAACTTTTGATTGATCATTAACTCGGCAATAAGCGGTTCTTTTCGAACCCAGCGATTCCATCCCCCTTACCCACCCACTCCCGACGGTCCGTCGAGAACAGGAGCCTTACCAATGTTTGACGCCTTCACCAAGGTTGTTGCCCAGGCTGATGCCCGCGGCGAATTCCTCAACGCTGGTCAGATCGACGCCCTGGCGTCGATGGTTGCCG
>JBKDVK010000102.1:0-7035 GCA_046338875.1 Cyanobacteriota bacterium
CGTCACCAACCGGGCCGCAAGGGCCCTGGCCGCCTTCGAGGGTCACGACGAAGTCAGCGACGACGACGTCGCCAGGGTGGTGGCCTGCTGCCTGCGCCACCGCCTGCGCAAGGATCCGCTCGAAACCATCGATTCCGGTGACCGGGTGGTCAAGGTGTTCTGCCAGGTGTTCGAACGGCCCGAACCCAGCGATCGCCGCGGTTTCCAGTTGGCGTTGGCGAATTGAGGCTGGAGCACAGGGCCTCTGGGACCCCGATGGGCGAACCCTTTGTCGTGGCCCTGGCCCTGGAGGGTCAGCTGCGGCTGGATGACCAACCCGCCCTGCATCAGGCCGTGGCCCTGGCCCGCCACCCGGGACAAGACAACGACCTGGGCCAGGCAAAACTGCTTGTGCTGGCCTGCCGGCCACCGGACCAGCGCCTGCGGGGGCCCCACCAACGGCGGCTGGAGTCCCAGGCCCTGGCCTGCCTGCACAGGCGCCTGGCGGCCGAATCCATCCCCCTGTTGCACTTTCCCCAGCACAGCACGGCGGCGGCCCTGGAGCTACTTGCTCCCCTGGTGCGGCCGCAGGCGGTGCTGCACTGCCAGGAGAGTCGGCTGTTCGACGATTGGCCGCTGGCACAGGAATCCTTCCCAAAGGTGTATGCGGAGTTCCGCCGCGGCCTGCGCCAGGCCCCGCAGCCGCCGCTGCCGGTGCCGGATATGGGGGGACTGGGGTGATTGCAGCTGGAAGGGCTCTTGGGTTGGCGCGAACTTGCCGGGATCGACACGGTGGTGGCGACGACTGGCGAGAACTGGGTCGCCGATCCCCGCAGCGCCTTTCCTTTTGCGGGCGATGAAGCCAGCGGCCTGGCCAGGCTGCGGCACTACTGCCTGGAATCCGACGGCCTGCGCCACTACAAGCAGCGCCGCAATGGTCTGGTGGGCACCGAGTTCTCCTCGAAGTTCTCCCCCTATCTGGCCATCGGTTCGCTGTCGGTGCGACGCATCTGGCAGACCGTGCTCGATTACCAAGCCCTCCATGGCGTCGATGACGGCTCTGAGTGGCTGAAACAGGAGCTGCTCTGGCGCGAATTCTTCCTCTGGACCGCCCAACTGCACGGGGCCAGCTTCGGGGCCCCGGGCGGTCTGCAGAACCGCCGCAGCGAAGCAATCGAAGACCGCGAACTGTTTGCGCGCTGGTGCCGGGGCCGCAGCGGCCACCCCCTGATCGATGCCCAGCTCAACGAACTGCGCACCACCGGCTATCTCTCCAACCGGGGCCGTCAGTGGGTCGCGTCCCACTTCATCAACGAGCTGCGCCTGCCCTGGACCTGGGGCGCCCGCTTTTTCGAATGGTGGCTGATCGACGCCCAGCCCGCTCTCAACACCGGCAACTGGGCCTATCTGGCCGGCGTCGGCAACGATCCCCGCAGCTTCAACGGCCCGCCGCGGCGCTTCGATCTGGAGCGGCAGGTGCGGTTGTATGACCCCGAGGAGATACACCGGCGCCTGTGGTCGTGAGTGAAAGGATCCCGGCTCTAAACCCTTGCCTCACCACTCTCAAACGCCCCTCGCTCACCCCAACAACGCCCTCAACCCCGGCTCCAGCAGCGCAAAAGCCCGGCCGCGGTGGCCGATACGAGCCTTCGTCGCTTTGTCCATTTCGGCAAAGCTGAGGCCCGTTTCCGGCACCAGAAACACCGGGTCGTAACCGAAGCCGCCGCTGCCGCGGGGGGTCTCCAGGATTTCGCCCGGGCAGTGGCCCTCCACCTCCAGGCGCAGGTTGCCGTTGGGGTCGGCCAGGGCCAGGGCGGCCGTGAAGCGGGCGCTGCGTTGGGGTGTCAGGCCGGCTGCGGCGCGCTGCTGGTTGGCGTCGGCCAGTTCGTTCAGCAGCCGGGCGATGCGTTCGGGGTCGCTGGCGGCGTAGCGGGCCGAATGCACCCCGGGCGCCCCATCGAGGGCGTCGACCGCCAGGCCCGAATCATCGGCCAGGGCCCAGCAGCCGCTGGCCCGGGCCACTGCGATCGCTTTGAGGCGGGCATTTTCGACAAAGGTGAGGCCCGTTTCCTCCACCTCCAAGCCCTCGGGCTGGGGCCGGATCTCCAGGCCGAGACCGGCCAGCAGGGCGGCGAATTCACGCACCTTGCCGGCGTTGCCGCTGGCGATCACCAGGGGGGTGGGGGGCGGGCTGTCGTTGCTCAAATGGCCTCCGCCAGCTGCCTTGCCCAGAGCAGCACCTCTGCCACCCGCTCGGGCGTGGGTGATTCGCAATAGAGCCGCAGCACCGGCTCGGTGCCGGAGAAGCGCAGCATCAGCCAGTGGCTGGGCCCCAGCCGCAGCTTGACGCCATCGGTGCTGATCACCTGCTGCACCGGCGCGCCGGCCACCTCATTCGGTGGCGTTTCGGCGAGAAAACGCTCCAAGCGGCCGCGGGCGGCCATGTCCGCCAGCCGTAGATCGAGACGGTCGTAGGCGGCCCCGCCACCGCAGCGGGCCTGCAAGGCATCAATTCGCTGGCCCAGGGGCACACCGCCCTCCACCAACGCTTCGATCAGCAGCAGGGCGGCAAACGGCGCATCCCGCTCCGGCAGGTGCATGCCGAAGCCCACCCCCCCCGATTCCTCGCCGCCCACCAGCACCTCACCGGCCAGCATCTCGGCGGCGATGTACTTGAAGCCCACCGGCATCTCGATCACCTGGCGGCCCAGATCTTCGGCCACCAGGGCCATCAGATCGGAGCCGCTGACGGTCTTGATCACTGTTCCGGGCAGGGATCTCGCCCGGGCCAAATGGTCGATGAACAGCGGCATCAGCAGCTGGGTGCTGCAGAAACGGCCGTTCTCATCAACGGCGGCGATGCGGTCGCCATCGCCATCGAAGACGATGCCCATCGCCGGCTGACCCGCGGCGGTGCTGGCCCGCACAGCGGCGATCAGCTCGGCCAGATAGGGGGCCAATGGCTCGGGCGGATGGCCGCCGAAGAGCGGGTCGCGGTTGGAGCGGATCTCCCGGATCACGCCCGCAGCCACCGCCGAGGGTCCCAGCAGGGCCGGCAGCACCCCGGCCGCCGAGCCGTGCATCGGATCGACGATCACCCGCAGCCCCAGCCGCTCCAGCCCCGCCGCCAAAGCATCCGTATCGACCTTGGCCCTCAGGCCCGCCACGTAGGCGCCCATGGCATCGAATTGTTCCGTGTCACCGGCGATCGGCACGCTGATGCCGCCGGCGGCCAGGCGCCGCTCCACCCGGGCGGTGAAATCCCCCTCCACCGAGCCGCCAAAGGGTCCCTTGATCTTGAGCCCCAGCCATTCCGGTGGGTTGTGGCTGGCGGTGATCACCAGGGCGCCGAGGGCGCCGCGCTCCACCACCGCCCAGCTGGAGGCGGGGGTGGGGGTGGCGCTGGCCGAAAACACGGGCTGGAGATTGGCGCCGCGCACCGCCGCCGCGATCGTCGCCGCCAGCTCCGGGGCCAGGAAGCGGCGGTCGTAGCCGATCACAATCTCGCGGCTGCAGAGGCCCTCTGGGGCCGAGGATTCCAGCTCCCGTGCCGCCGCCGCCGCCACCGGCAGCAACCGCTCGACGGTGATGTCCACGCCGAGGATGCCGCGCCAGCCGTCGGTGCCGAAGGCGATCGGGCTGGCCTGCAGCGGCAGGGGCGCGGAGGACATGGGAATCGTGGTTACAACTCTGGGGGCATGGTGCAGTACCCGGGGGCCCCCGCCCGCCGCCCTGGGGCCGGCCTGAGCGCAGGCCACCGCGCCCGTTAACGTTTGCTTACCCGACTGTGGCGGCCGCTCCCATCACCGGATCCCCTGTGCAGAAGCCCGGATCCGCCCCCCGCCAGGGGGCGCTCAGCGACCGCTTACTGGCGAGTTGGTTGCGCTGTCGCCGCCGCGCCTGGCTCGATCGCCATGGGCCAGCCGATCGACGGGTATGGAGTGCCCATCGGGCGTTGGCCCTTGATGAGCAGCGGCGCCTGTTTCAGCTGCTGGTGAGTGAACGTCCCGGCCATGGCGAGTCCGCCTGCCGCGAGGGTCGGCCGGGGGTGATGGGCCTGCGGCTGAGCGGCTGGAATGGTACTGGGCAGCCGCTGGAGGCCCATCCCAGCCTGTTATTACGGCAGGAGGGGACCAGCCAGTGGGGGCCGTTTCGCTATCAACCGGTGCTGGCCCGCCAGGGTCACCATGTCACCCGGGAGCATCGCCTGGTGTTGGCGCTGTGGGGCCGGCTGCTGGCCGAGCGCCAGGGGGCGCCGGTGGACCAGGGCCTGGTGTTGGGCGGCGCCGGTGCCGGGCGACCCGAGAAGGTAAATCTGGCGGGCTCCCTGGGCTCCCAGCTGGACCAGAGCCTCAGTCGCCTGGCGGCGGACCTGGAGCGCCAGGGGCCGCCCCCCCTGGTGAGCGACCGCAAAAAATGCACCCTTTGCTCCTGGCGGGACCTCTGCGATGGCGAGGCCCGCCAGCAGGGCCACCTCAGTGAGGTGAGCGGCATTGGCGGCAAGCGCCGCGAAATGCTTGTCGAGGCCGGCATCACAAGCCTGGCCGACCTGGCGGCTGCCGATCCCCTGCACCTGGCCGACACCCTGGCCGCCCATGGCGAACAGCACCGGGAGATGGCGCCCCAACTGGTGGCCCAGGCGCTGGTGCAGCAGCGCGGCAAGGCTCAGCGCCTGCACCAGGGCCCCGCCCTACCGGAGCCGGCAGTGCCGGAGCTGGCAATGCCAGAACCGGCACTGCCAGAGCTGGCCCGAGCGCCGGGGGTGTTGCTTTACGACATCGAATCGGACCCCGATGCCCGGGATGACTTTCTACATGGGCTGGTGCGACTGCGGCGCCAGGGCGGTGCGGCGGGGCCTGGGGGGGAGGCGCCAGATCCGTGGCCAGCCAGCGCCGCGGCGGCGCCCTTCACGCCGCTGCTGGCCCTGCAGGAGCACGGCGAAGCCAGGCTTTGGCGCCGGCTGTCAGCCCTGCTGGAGCGCTATCCCGACTGGCCCGTGCTCCATTACGGCGAAACCGAGGCCATCAGCCTGCTGCGCCTGGCCGAGCGCCAGGGGGTAACCCCAGAGGCCCGCGCCCGCCTGCGCTCGCGCCTGGTGGACGTGCATGCCCGGCTGCGGCGCCACTGGTTGCTGCCGGTGCCCAGCTATGGGCTCAAAAGCGTGGCCGGTTGGCTGGGTTTCGAATGGCGGCAGAAGGGGGTGGATGGGGCCCGTTGCCTGATGTGGTGGCGGCAGTGGCGCCAATGGCACATCAGGCCCAACGAGCCGGCCACCGACAAGCCCAGCGACCCGGCCGCCGTCCAGGCCAGTCGCCAGCTGCTGCACCGCCTGTTCAGCTACAACCAGGACGACAACCTGGCCACCTGGGCCGTGGCCCGATGGCTGCTCGACCAGGACCAGAATCTGCCCTGAATCAAATTCAGCCCCAAATCAGGGGCGGCTGGCGGCGGATCCCGCCCCCACCGGAGGCGCCACGAAACGTTCAGGTAGCGACAACTCCAGCCAGGGGGCCTCGGCACCCTCCCCGGCGCGCAGGCGAGCCGCCTCCAGGGCTTGGCGGCGCACCAGGGCCAGGCCGATCCATACGCGACCGCCATCAATGCTGAAACTGGAGGTGATCACCCCGGCCCGCTGGGCGCTGTCGCCTGCTGCCTCCCCCGTGTCGGCTGGCCCGTCCGCTATCTCGTCCGCTATTTCGCCAGCGGCGGCCCACAGCTTTGTGCCCGCTGCCAGGCCGGTGCCCTGCGCCGGTGGCTCGACGCAGATCCAACGCCGCAATTGGCGTTTGACGCCGTCGTAGGTGGCCAGCTTGGCCAGGGTTTCCTGGCCCACGTAGCAGCCTTTGTTGAGGCTGACCCGATCGGCCAGACCCAGCTCGAAGGGGTTGGTGTCCTCGTTGACTTCGTTGGGAACCACCGGCAGGCCCTGGCCCAGGCGCCAGTGTTCCTGCTCCCGGGGGCTGAGGGGCGACAGATCGGCCAAGGACGCCGGCAGGGGTTGGCCGGCGGGCAGCAATGTCAGGTGGGATCCCAGGCGCCAGCCGATATCAGGGGCCCCCAGTGCTGCCCAGCGGCCAGCCGCAGGCGCCTGGGGATCGCATTCAACGCCGATGCTTTCAGCCAGCAGCCCAGGGGCCAGGGGGCCCAGGCGCACGGCATCAGCGGGAAAAAGCACCCGATCGAGGGCGCTGCGCACCGCCTCGCCATCGCCGGCCCGGATCACCAAAGTGGCCCCCTCGCCATCGACCAGCACCTCGGCCAGGGCCCGCAGCCGCGCCGTGGGGGTGATGCAGCAGGTGGAAAGCCACTGGCCGCTTTGGGCCTGCTCCAGGGCCTGGCTGGTCTGGCCATGCAGGAACCGCAGCACATCGGGCCCGTCGAGCCGCAGCAAGCTGACCGGCCAGTCGCAGCGCCGGGGTTGGGCCTGGGGGGAGTCCGGCGTAATGGTGGGATCCCAGGCGAAGACAGGGGCGGCCATGGGTTTGGGGGAGAGAAGGGTCAGGCGGATTGGGGTCAGGCTGTTGAGGCTCAGGCTGTTGGGGGTCAGGCTGTTGGGATGGAAGCGGCGGCAGCGCTGCTGAAGCGGGCAGCCACCTCACTGAGGCGGAACAGGCTGGAGAGCTCCAGGCCGGCGGCGGTGAAGGTTTCCAGGCCCCCTTCCTGGCGATCGACGATTGCCACCACCCGGTCGACGCGATAGCCCGCCTGGCGCAGCTGCTGCACCGCCTTGAGGGCCGAGCCGCCAGTGGTGACCACATCTTCGAGCACACAGATGCTGGCCCCGGCTGCGGGCAGGGGCCCTTCCAGCCAGGCGCCGGTGCCATGGCCCTTGGCCTCCTTGCGCACGATCAGGGCATCGAGGCGCCGGCCGTCCAGAGCTGCCCGCATCGCCACGGCACTCACCAGGGGATCGGCGCCCAGGGTGAGACCCGCCACCGCAACCGCCGCCGCTTCGACCTGCTCCAGCAGCAGGGCGCCCAGTAGCTGGAGGCCCTCACCGCTGAGGCTGACCGGCTTGCAGTTGAGGTAATGGGGACTGGTGCGACCGGAGGCCAA
>JBKDVK010000103.1:0-4055 GCA_046338875.1 Cyanobacteriota bacterium
GGCACTGGCACCCAAATCGCCCAGGAAGCGGCTGACCTGGTCATCCTGGGAGATCGGCTCGGGGGCTTGCCCACCGCTTTGGCTCTCTCGCGTCGCACGATGGCCAAGGTGCGACAGAACCTTTTCTGGGCCTTTGGTTACAACCTGCTGGTCCTGCCGATTGCCGCTGGTTTGTTGTTGCCCTTTCAAGGCATCAGGCTGACGCCCCCCTTGGCCGCTTTGCTGATGGCCATGAGTTCGATCACGGTTGTGTTGAATGCGGTGCTGCTTCAAGATGGCAGCCGCATCGGTGGAGGAATTCACCGTGAACCCTGAGGCGCCGATGGGCACCGGCTTGACCCGAGGCCGATTTGTGGTGCTGGAGGGGATCGATGGCTGCGGCAAGACCACCCAGCTACAGGCCCTGCGCCAATGGCTGCCCAGTAGTGGCCTTCTGGCCCCTGGCGCCCGTTTGGTTGTCAGTCGGGAGCCGGGGGGGACGGCCCTAGGTCAGGCCTTGCGGGATTTATTGCTGCATCCGCCCCAGGGGGTGCAGCCCCTGCCCCGAGCCGAATTGCTTCTTTATGCAGCCGACCGTGCCCAGCATGTCGAAGCGCTCCTGTTGCCTGCGTTGCAGGCCGGAGATTGGGTGCTTTGCGATCGCTTCACAGGATCGACAGCCGCTTATCAGGGCTATGGCAGGGGTTTGCCCCTGGCTCTGATTGACACGCTGGAAAGCCTGGCCACAGGCGGTCTGCAGGCCGATCTCACCCTCTGGCTGGATGTGTCCCTGGCCGAGTCCCGCCGCCGCCGTGGCGGCCAAATGGCCGACCGCATTGAGGCGGCGGGGGAGGAATTTATGTCTCGGGTGGCCGATGGGTTTGCCACCCTTGCGGGCCAGAGGGGTTGGACCCGCATTGAGGCGGGTCAGCCTGTGGCTGCTGTAACGGAGTCCTGTCGCGCCGCCATCCGTAGCAGTGTCATTTCCAACTGAGTGATTCCCATCTCAAGACCGATCGATTTCGCTCCTCCTGTTCCACTTTTTGCTGACCTGTTGGGGCAGGATCTGGCCACCAACTTGCTTGCGGCGGCGCTGCGGTCTCGGCGCCTGGCGCCGGCCTATTTGTTCGCCGGTCCCGATGGGGTGGGCAGGCGACTGGCGGCGTTGCGATTTCTTGAGGGTGTCGCGGCCACGAAACCCGACAGCGGCGCCCAGGCTGCCGCCTTGGACGTTCTGGCTGGAGATGCGCGTATCCGGCGCCTGATGGCCCAGGGCAACCACCCCGATTTGCTGTGGCTGGAACCCACCTTTCAGCACCAGGGCCGGCTGATTCCTGCTTCCCAAGCCGCTGAGAGCGGCATCAGCCGCAAGGTACCGCCCCAACTCAGGCTGGAGCAGATCCGTGAGGTCTCCCGCTTCCTTTCCAGGCGACCGGTCGAATCTGGGCGCTGCATGGTGGTGTTGGAGTCGGTCGAGTCGATGGCCGAGACGGTTGCCAATGCCCTGCTCAAAACCCTGGAAGAGCCAGGGGATGGGGTGTTGGTGTTGATCAGTGCCGCCCCCGATCGCCTGCTCGCCACGATCCGCTCCCGCTGCCAGCGCATTCCCTTCCGTTCCCTGGCTGCGCAGCAGGTGCGGGCGGTTTTACAGGCCATCGCATCTGCAACGGCTGACGGGGCTTCCCCGGATGCGCTGGCTTGCCCCCCTGATCCCCCCGAACTCCTGGAACTGGCGGGGGGCTCCCCCGGGGGGCTGCTGGCCCATCGCCGGCAGTGGCATTCCCTGCCCGAGGGGCTGGCCGATCGCCTCCTGGCCCTGGGGCCAGACCCGTTGGAATGCCTGGCCCTGGCCAGGGATTTGAGTGAAGCCATGGAGGGGGAGCAGCAGCTGTGGCTGCTGGGTTGGTGGCAAATCGCCGGCTGGCGCCGGAGCCAGGATCCGTGGCGCTGGCGTCGGCTCGAACGGCTGAGGGCCCAGCTCCTGGGCCATGGTCAACCCCGATTGGCCTGGGAGGTGGCGCTGTTGGAACTCGCGGCCTTGCCGGCACTGCCCTTTGGGGCTGCCCGCCCGTCCGGCACTTAGACAGGAAGAGAAGCCGACGGCCCTGGGTGATGGAGCGTCAGGAGGAGTGGCGACAACTGTTGGCGGACGGTCAGTATTTCAAGGTGGTCTGCGGCGCCGGCCACGAGGTGGAGGCCGATGTCGAGCGGCTGGCCTACGTGTATACCCTGGCCGGTTGCAATGGTTTTGATGTCTCGGCCAAGCCTGAGGTGGTCGAGGCCTGCGGCCGCGGCATCCAAGCCGCCGTCGAGGTCGCTGCCGCCATGGGCCTGAGCCTGGGGGTGCGCCCCTTCATCACGGTGAGTGTGGGCATGCCAGGGGATCACCATGTGCGCAAGGCCGTGATCAGCAGCGATTGTGTGGCCTGCGATCTGTGCATACCGGCCTGTCCAACGGCGGCGATCACGGCGAATTTATTGGTTGTGGACCCGCTTTGTATCGGCTGTGGGCGGTGTGAGGCCGTTTGTCCGCCGGCGGCGTCGGCGATTCGCTGGCGCCATGATGCCAAGTCGCTGCGCAGCGTCCTGCCGGCCTGTCTGCAGGCGGGGGCGGAAAGCATCGAACTCCACGCCGCCGTTGCCGATGAGGAGGCCACTCTGGCCGAATGGCAGGTGGTGAATGACTGTTTGCCCGATGGCCTGGTTTCCCTTTGCCTCGATCGTCACTACCTTTCCAACCACGATCTCCTGGAGCGGATCCGTCGGGCCCATGCAGTGGCCGGGAACCGTTTGATGCTCCAGGCAGACGGCGTGCCCATGGGTGGGGTGGCTGGATCGGGTTGGAAGGCCACTCTCCAGGCGGTGGCGATGGCGGATGTGATTGAACGGGAACTCAAGGCGAGAGATCCCCGCTTTCGGAACTTACCGGTTGTGCTTTCCGGGGGCACCAACAGGGGGACAGGGGAATTGGCTGCCCGTTGTGGCGTCCCGTTCGCGGGGATCGCCATGGGCAGCCAGGCCCGTCGCTTGGTTCAAGAGGGGCTGCAAGACGTCAAGGTGGGTCGCGTGGATGACGCTCTCAAGACGCTGGTAGCTGGGGCCAACACCATGATTTTGACCAGCCTGGCAAGGTCAGAGCAGACCTGAATTCAGGCCACCGCGTTGGCACTGTCTTTGGAGCGCCGCGCTGCCGAATCTGCAGGGGCGGTGCGGGCTGCAGTCATTACTTCCGCCAGCTGTTCCACCTGCTCACCGACGGGAAGCTCCAGGCAGTAGCCGGCCCCGTAGACGGTTTTGATGAAACGAGGTTTACGGGGTTCTGGCTCAAGCTTGGTGCGCAGATGGCGTACATGCACACGAATCGTTTCGATGTCATCGTCCGGCTCGTAGCCCCAAACCTCCTTGAGAATCAGGGAAGGCGAAACGGTTTGGCCATGGCGTTGCAGCAGGCAATGCAGCAGCTCAAACTCCAAATGGGTGAGCCTGATTGGCTGGTCAAACCAAATGGCCTCGAAGCGCTCAGGCACAAGGGTTAGGGGTCCGTAGTTGAGGATCTCGTTGTGTTTGCTTGATAGAGGTGCCCGCTCGCTGCGCCGCAACAATGCCTTGACCCGAACCATGAGTTCTTCTAAGTCAAAGGGCTTTGTTAAGTAATCATCGGCCCCAGAGTTGAATCCACTCACCTTGTCTTTGGTTCCGCCAAGAGCGGTGATCATTAAAATTGGGATTTTTGCTGTTCTTTCATCACGTCGTAACCGCTGACAGAGGGTGAGTCCATCAACCTTGGGAAGCATTAGATCCAGTAGAATTACATCTGGATTGTGCTGAAGCGCGAGAGCCTGTCCCTTAATGCCATCGTCAGCACGCTGAACATCAAAGCCGCCATGTTCAAGGTGACCCGCGACCAGGTCACGCATGTCACTGTCGTCCTCAATCAGCAGAATGCAGGGTTTCATGGCAAGTTAAAGGAGAACCGCAACGATGAAAAAATCTCCCAACTTCTAGGGGATTCAGAGCCATTGTTACCGCCAAGGCAAGCCAATGGCAGTTCGGTTAGCCACCGTTCAAGCGCTGGT
>JBKDVK010000104.1:0-2814 GCA_046338875.1 Cyanobacteriota bacterium
TTGCGCAAAAGACCGCTGATTCGCTAGTTGCTTAGTTAGTGGCTGAATTCAGGGGCCTAGTCAGTGGCCCAGCAATTGCTGGATGGCCGGCAGCTGACTGGTGTCCTTGACGATGAGCAGCAGGCTGAGGCCCACCAAAAAGACGAAACCAGATTGCATGAAGGCCATCTGGAAGCGCTCGGGCAGGGGCCGGCCCCTCAAAGCCTCAATCAGCAACAGGGCGAACTGGCCGCCATCCAGCAGGGGCAGGGGCAGCGAATTGAGCACCGCCAGGTTGATCGAAATCAAGGCGGTGTAGAGGAACAGGCTGCTACCCCCCTGGCGGGCCAAGGTGGCACCCATTTCGACAATCTTGACCGGCCCAGACACCTGACCGGCGGTTTCGCCGAAATGGGTGATCAGGCTGCCAAAGCCCTGGATCGTGCGGCTGGTGAGCGCGATCAGATCGTGGTTTGCCTGGCGGATGGGTTCTAAAAAGCTGCGGGGGGCCCGAAAAGTTTCGCTGCCATTGGGCTGCAACTGGGCGCCGATGTGACCGATGCCCCCCTGCTCACTTGGTGTGAGCGAAAGCTGCAGGGGCCTACCGGCCCGCTCGGCTTTGAGCAGCAGGGTGTGACCGGCGGAGCCGCGGATGCGCTCCACCAGGTCGGCAACGGCCTGCTGACCACCGCTGAGGGGCACGGAATCGACACTGACAATCCGATCTCCGGCCCGCAGGCCGATGCTGGCGGCGGGTTGGCCGGCCACCACCCCGCTGACCAGCACACCCGGCGTGGCTGATATGCCCGCCGGAATCCCCACCACCAGCCCTTGGCCCAGCAGCACGGCATAGGCCAACAGCAGGTTGGCGATGACGCCGGCGGCAATCACCAGGGCCCGTTGATGCAGGGGGCGGTTGCGCAGCAGGTCGGGGTCATCGGCGGGATAGGGGCTGTTGTCCTCTTCATCGGGAAAGGAGACGAAGCCGCCCAGGGGAATGGCCCGCAGGGCAAACAGCACCCCCTTGATGCGCTTCTGCAGCAGCACGGGCCCGAAACCGACGGAAAAGCCACTGACGCGGATGCCCTGCCAAGTGGCAGCCAAGAAATGGCCCGCCTCATGCACGACGATCAAGCCGGCCAGGATCGCCAGCGCGGTGAGAACACCCATGCGGCTCATCAACAATTAGGTCATTCTGGGGGATGCGGCGCCCCGAACCGAACCGATTAGCCGGCCAATCGCGCCCCTACCTGGCCAATCGGGTCCCTGGCTGGCCATTGGTCCCCAGGGCAGCGCCGCCGAAGGCCAGCAGCGAGCACTGACTCAGCGAGATTTGACTCAGCGAGTTTTGTCCCAGCGAGGTTTGTCTTAGTCATATCTGTCTCGGCTAATTCTGTCTCAGCCCGGGCTGCTGAGGCGATCGACACCGCCCATGTAGGGCACCAGGGCGGCGGGCAGGCTGACGCTGCCGTCGCCCTGCTGGCCCGCTTCGAGCAGGGCCGCCATGGTGCGGCCAATGGCCAGGCCACTGCCATTGAGGGTGTGCAGCAGCTGGGTTTTCTTGCCCTCCTTGAAACGGATCGCCGAGCGGCGCGCCTGGAAATCGGCGCAGGTGCTGCAGCTGGAAATCTCGCGGTAAGCGCCGGCGCCCGCCAGCCACACCTCCAGGTCGTAGGTGCGGGCGGCGGAGAAGCCCAGATCGCCGCCGCAGAGTTCTATGCGGCGATAGGGCAATTCCAGGGCCTCCAGCACCCCCTCGGCATCGCGGGTGAGTTGCTCGTGGGCCTCAAGCGACTTTTCAGGGTGGCAGAACCAGTACAGCTCGACTTTGTTGAACTGGTGCAGACGGATCAAACCCCGGGTGTCGCGCCCGTAGGAACCGGCCTCGCGGCGGAAACAGGGGGTGTGGGCCACATATTTGAGCGGGAGCTTCTCCGCCGGAATCACCTCATCGCGATGCAAAGAGGTGATCGGGACTTCGGCGGTGGGGGTGAGCCAGAGGTCGTCGTCGGCGCACTTGAAACTCTCCTCGGCGAATTTGGGCAGCTGGCCCGAGCCGGTGAGGCTGGCGCTGTTCACCAGGATCGGCGGCATCACTTCGGTGTAGCCGCGGGCGGTGTGGCGATCGAGCATGAAGGCGATCAGGGCCCGCTCCAGCCGGGCGCCCTGACCCAGCAGCGTCACGAAGCGGCTCTGGGCGATGCGCACCGAACGCTCGCCACTGTCGAGCAGCCCCAGCCGTTCAGCAATCTGCCAGTGCTCTTGCAGGGTTTCGCCGGGGCCGGGCCGGCGGGGGTTGCCCCAGGTGCTCACCTCAACGTTGTCTGCTTCACTGCGCCCTTCGGGAACCCGGGGGTCGGGCAGGTTGGGCAGGGCGAGCCGTAGATCCCTGTAACCGTCTTCGAAAGCTTTCTCTAGTTTCTCGAGTCTCGCAACTTCCTGCTTGATGCGATTGCCTTGTTCCCGCAGCTGAAGCACTTCGGGCCCATCAGCTCTGGCCCCAGCCTGAATTTGCTGCCCTACAGCTTTGCCGATGCGGTTGCCTTCGGCCTGCAGATCGCTGCGCTTTTCCTGTAGATCCCTCTCTTCTTTGGCAGTGCGCTGCAACTCGCTCAAATCGAGCTCGATGCCGCGGCGAGCAAGCTGGCCGCTGATGAAAGCGGGGTCATCGCGCAGCAGGCGCTGATCAAGCACGGATCCCAAGAAGCTGGGAGGGAGCCTAAGGGGCGGTGGTGGGCCGCCCCGGCTGGGGGCTCAGAGCACCTGGATAACTTCAGCCACTTCGGGGATGGCCTCGCGCAGCTTGCGCTCAATACCCATCTTGAGGGTCATGGT
>JBKDVK010000105.1:0-6895 GCA_046338875.1 Cyanobacteriota bacterium
ATGGCCAGGGTGCAACAAGCGTTGGGTATATCAACGATGCCGCTGATCCTGCCTTCCACCGGCGCGCAGCTCAGTAGTAGGTAGGCCTGCTCCCCGGTGTAGCCGAACTTCTTGAGGTACTCGATGGCGTTGAGGCAGGCACGCCGGTAGGCGATGTGCACATCCATGTAGTACTGCTTGCCTTCAAATTCATCGACGGAGATTCCTTCGAACACCAAGTAGTCGTTGTAGTGGGGTTCCACCGGGCTGGTTTTGAACATGGGATTGACCATCCCATACTTGGCCATGCCGCCCTTGATGATCTCCACATGGAGATCGAGGTAGCCGGACATCTCGATGGCGCCACAGAAGGAGATCTCACCATCCCCCTGGGAGAAGTGGATGTCACCCATCGAGAGCTTGGCGCCTTCGACATAGACGGGGAAGTAGATCCGAGTGCCCTTGGTGAGGTTCTTGATGTCGCAGTTGCCGCCATGCTCCCGGGGCGGCACGGTGCGGGCGGCTTCATTCGCTACCCGCGCAAACTCGCTGGAGGGGAGGGCACCGAGGATGGCGCTGTTGGGGTTGGGTAGGGCCGCCAGCACCGGCTCGCTACCGGAGAGGCCAGCGCCATAGGTACGGCGGTCAGGGGCAGTTTTGACCAGTTCCGTTTCCCGACGGTTCCACTCATTTAGAAGTTCCTGGGAGGGAGCGCAACCGATCAGGCCCGGGTGGGTAATGCCGGCGAAACGCACACCGGGAATGTGACGGGAGGAGGTGTAGATGCCTTCCAGATCCCAGATGGCCTTGGCGGCTTTGGGGTAGTGATCGGTGAGGAAGCCACCACCGTTTTCCTTGGCGAAGATGCCCGTGAAACCCCACTCATCACCCTGCAAAGCGCCGACATCAAGAATGTCGACCACCAAGATGTCTCCGGGTTGGGCCCCATTGACCCAGATTGGCCCACTAAGGACATGGACGACCTCCAGATTGACATCTTTAATGTCTGTGGGGTCGTCGTTGTTCTTGATCTGGCCATCGGTCCAGTCCTTGCATTCGATCCGGAACACGTCACCAGGATTCACCGAAGCCACGGCCGGGATTTCGGGATGCCAGCGGTTGTGCCCAGGCATCTCCTGCTGATCCATCGGTTTGGTGAGATCGACGGAAAAGAGTGTTTTTGGCATCGAGACACCGAGGCGAAATTTCCTCGCTATCCAAAAGGATGGCCTGCGGCTCGAAAGTGTCTGTTGATACCAGCTCGTCGGGGCTTAGGGAGTGCTTAACGAGATCGCAGCAATAATCATTATCAAGGCAGCGGTTTCGCGTCTCTTTGCCCTGGCGGCCGCGGGATCAGGTGTCCTTGAAATCGCCTTTCCGGCACAGATTATCCTTCAATCGTGAGACCCAGCCGCTGGGATCAAGCGTTCCTGTTTGTTCCGTCCGGCCGTCAAAATGGAACAGGAACTGCCAGCGATTCTTGAAAGACAATGGGCGC
The DNA here is from genome assembly GCA_046338875.1 of Cyanobacteriota bacterium. Classification (GTDB taxonomy): domain Bacteria; phylum Cyanobacteriota; class Cyanobacteriia; order PCC-6307; family Cyanobiaceae; genus Cyanobium. Next base: position 1,478 of record JBKDVK010000105.1, read on the forward strand.
TTGGCGTTGAGATCGCTGATTGGATCTCCATAGATATTGTCATAGGCTGGCCAGCCCGGTTCTCCCTTGATGCTACAGATTGCCGTGACTTCATACATCTTTTCCTTGGAATCTCCGGCATCTGAGGTGATCTTCACGACACCCTTGTGCAACCCATTGGCAATGCCTGGCGTGAAGACTTTCACCAACTCCACCCGGCTGCCATCGGCCTTCACCAGCAGGTCGCCTGGTTTGGCGTTCTTGATGGCGACCTCTTTGGTGTTGGCGCTGCAACCGGCCAAGGCGAGCCCCAGACAGGCCAGCAGCCCTGCCAGGTGAATCCCGGCCCTCAGGCCCCCCACAGCGTTGGACAACGTGATCGATCGGCTCGACAACTAACCTATGACGACTCCAGCATCACCACAGACATTGCCCTGCCAGGCATCGCTCCCAGAGCCTGCGGGCGGTTGGGCCCAGGGTCTGGGTCGCTTCAGCGGGGTGCCGTTTCCCCACCAGGGGCCGGCAATCCAGGCTGTTGATCAGCAGGCCCGCTTGGCAGCGATCCAGATCAGTGGGCCAGAGCTCCGCTTCCTGCAGCCAACCCTGGGCCAGCCCTTGGGCCCGCATGATCCCCGGCAGGCAGCCGCTGAGCAGGGGCGGCGTCAGCCAGCGGCCCTCAATCAACAGCAGCAGGTTGGCGGTGGTGGCGCAGCAGAGTTGGCCGGCGGTGTTGAGCAGCAGGGCGTCGTCGGCGCCCCGCTGTTGGGCCTCGCGGCGGGCCTGCACCGCCCAGCCATAGGCAAAGGTCTTGCAGGCGCTGATTTGGCTGGCGGGATTGCGCCGTTCGCTCTGGCTGATGATGCTGCTGACTGGCTCAAAACCCGGCCGCCAGGGGCTCAGCTGCAGCCAGAAGCGATGGTTGGGCGGCCCGTCGTCCTGCGCCGGCAGGGCGATGCCGCGGCCGGCGTTGCCCCGGCTCCAGTTGAGGCGCAGGGCGGCGTCGCTACTGCCGCTGCGCTCGATCGCCTCCGCCAGTAAGGGCCGCAAGCGGTCGGCCTCCGGTGGGGCGGCCATGCCCAATCGGGCGGCGGCTTGACGCCAACGCCGCAGGTGGGGCTGCAGCAATTGGGGCTTACCGTTTTGGATCAATACGGTTTCAAACAGGCCGTCGGCCAGGGCCAGGCCTCGGTCGGCCAGGGGCAAGGCCAACTGTTCGGGGGGCCCCCAGGTGCCGCCATCGCCGGGACCGTCGATCCAGGCGATGGTTCCACACCCAGCCCTGTTCATGCCAGAGCCTCCAGCAGGGGCAGCAACTTCCAGCCCATCTCGCGGGCTTCGTCGCCTGGGTCCGAATCGGCCACGATGCCGCCGCCGGCATGGAGCCGCAGGCGCCGATCCCGCACCATCAGGCTGCGAATCAAGATGCTGCTGTCGAAGCGGCCGTCGGCGGCCAGCCAGAACAGCGAACCGCAGTAGGGCCCCCGGGGCACCGGTTCGAGGTCGTGCAGCCGGTGGCAGGCCCGCACCTTGGGGGCGCCGGTGATCGAGCCCCCCGGCCAACAGGCCCGCAGCAGGTCCACCAGGCCGCAATCGGAGCGCAGTTGCCCCTCCACCACCGAGGTGAGGTGATGGACGCGGGCATAACTCTCCAGGCCCAGCAACTGGGGCACTGCGATCGAGCCCGGTTGGCAGACCCGGCCCAGGTCATTGCGCAGCAGATCGACGATCATCACGTTTTCGGCCCGGTCCTTGGCGGCGCAGACCAGCTCGGCGGCGGCACGGGCATCCTCCCCGGGGTCGGCTTGACGGGGCCTGGTGCCCTTGATTGGCCGGGTTTGGATGCGGCCCGAGGCGGTCAGCCGCAGGAACCGTTCGGGGGAGGCGGATACGACCGCCTCCTGGCCCGCCACCGCCAGGCCAGCAAAGGGGGCGGGGCAATGGTGGCGTAGCCGGCCGTAGAGGGCGAGGGGGTCGGGGGGGCTCTCCAGTTCGGCTTCACAGCAGGCGGAGAGATTGGCCTGGAACAGGTCGCCGCTGGCGATGCGCTCTTGCAGGGCCGTCACCTGCTGTTCGTAGCTGGGGTTTGTGGTGTGCCAATGCCAGCGGTCGGCGGCAAGGCCCTGCCAGTGGGGTTCCATGCCCGGCTCGGGCTCTGCGGCCGCCAGCAGGGCCTGCAGCTGTTCCTCCATGGCCAGCAGGCGCCAGCGGTCTTCCCCTTGGAGCCAGCATTGGCGCCGTTGGCGGTCGAAATGGATCAGGGGGTCATGGCGGGCGGCCCAGAGGATCGCCATGTCGGGCCGTTGCCACTGGGCGCTGGGCTCGACCCAGGCACCGGCCTCGTAGGAGAGCCAGCCCAGCCAGGGGCCGCCACTGGCCTGGAGGGCGGCCAGGGCGGCGAAAGGGTCGACGGCCCCGGCGTCGCCGGGCAGGCCGCGGCAGACCACGGTGTCGATTGGCGCCACCCCCAGCACCGCCCGGCGACCCAAGGCACTGCCATCGCCCTCCAGCAACACCAGCCCATCGCGCCCGAACGGCCCGGCAAGCAGGCGGGCCAGGGTCCAGGGTTCGCTCCAGGGCAGGGGCCGCTTCAACGCCTGAAGGGATGGAGCTTTTGGTTTATGGATGCTAAGGCGCCCCCTGGCCGGGTCCGGCCCAATTCGAGGCCAGGTCGGGGCGACCCGCCTCGATTAAGGCGGCATCACGGATGCGGCAGCTGTCGCAGACCCCACAGGGTCGATCGCCGCCGCCGTAGCAGCTCCAGGTGGCCCCAATCGGCACCCCTAGCCGCAGGGCTTGCTGCACAATCTCCAGCTTGCTGGCCTGTACCAGGGGCGCCCATAGTTGCGGCCCATGGCCCCCCCGGCCGGCGCGGGTGGCCAGGTCCGCCAGGGTTTGAAAAGCATCCAGGTAGTCGGGCCGGCAATCGGGATAACCCGAATAATCCACCGCATTAACGCCAAGCACCAGGCGTTCCGCCCCCCGGGCCTCCGCCAGACTAAGCCCCAGGGCGATGAACACCGTATTGCGGCCGGGCACGTAGGTGGGTGGAATGGTGCCCTCGACCACGCCCGCACTGGGCAGGGCCAGTTTCGGATCGGTCAATGCCGATCCCCCCCAAGCCGCCAGGTTGACAGCGATGGTGTGGTGTTCTGCGACTCCCAGGTGCTGGCTGAGGACTTGGGCCGCTGCCAGTTCGCGGCGGTGGCGCTGGCCGTAATCGAATGAAAGGGCAATCAGGCTATGGCCAGCCTCCTTGGCCAGGGCAGCGGCCGTGGCGGAATCAAGACCCCCCGAAAGCAGGACGACGGCGGTGGCCAACGCAGCAGGCGCGGTTTCAAACCATGATCGCCTGGGCTGGTGTGGTGACCAATGGCGCAGGACCAATGGCGCAGAGATAGTTGCCAAAAACGCAGGCTGGAGCCGCAGCGATGGCCAAGGATTGAACCCTGCGATCAAATCCTGCACTGCCGTCCTTTATCGTTTCCAACTTTGCTGCTCACAAAGGTTTGCTGCCCATAAAGGGCCAGCCAACCAGTTGTTGGCTTGATGTCTTGATGGTTGCCATGTTGAGAAAGTTGATTGCTGGGGGTTGTTGATGGCAAGACGCAGAACTCTGTTGGGATCCCTGTTGGGACTTGCGCTGTTGACCAGCGGCTGTGCTGCGGGGTGGCGCCCCCCCGAAAATCTCAACCTACTGCTCTCGGCCGGCCTGGGGGAAGACAAGATTGCCCGCGCCAATCTTGAGCTCCTGGCCCAGGAGCTGGCCAATGAATTCATGCGGGTCAACCCCCGGGTGAACGTGCATCTGCGCCTGACTTCCGAAAGTGAGGTGCTGCCCTTGATGCGCTCGCGCAGCGGATTGGGCGCCGCCCCCGATCTGTTGATCACCCGGGTGCCTGCGGCCTACGCGTTAGCCCAGGAAGGTCTGACCACAAGCAGCTCCCTGGAGCCGTTGGAGCTGGATCCCCTGCGGATCAAATTTTTGGGACGCTTTCGCCAGGGCAATCGCTTTCGGGCCTTGCCCTTGCTGGTGCAGCCCACGGTCGCCTGTTACAACCGCAAGCGGGTACCGTCGCCGCCCCGAACCCTGGACCAGTTGGTGAGCCAGGCCCATGGCGGACAGAAGATGGGACTGCCGCTGGAGATGCGAGAGCTGCTCTGGACGGCCACTGGTTTCCGTGCCCAGCAGCCCCTGTTTCAACTGCTGGAGTTGAAGCCACGGATCCATTCCACAGAGCCACTTAAGGGGACTGGCCGGGAAGCGGTGCTGGCTTGGTTGGAATGGCTCTATCGGGCCAACGTGGAGCCGAATGTGATTTTCGTTGACACGGCCGATGAGCTGGTAACCAGACTGGAAAAGGGCCAATTGGATTGGATCAGCTGTAATGCCACCACCATCACTCGCTTGCAAAAATCCCTGGGGAGCAAACTGGCGGTAGCCGATTTGCCCCGGGGACCCGATGGTGCACCGCCCCGGCCAATCGCCCGCATGCTGGTGTTGAGCTTCGGGAGCGATTCGACTCCTGGTCAACGCAAAGCCGCCGAAAAGTTTGCCCTGTTTGTGCTCAATGAGTATACCCAGAGCAATATGGTGGCCAGAGTTATTGGCAACATGCCCGTTAACCAAAGAGTGGTGCTTCCACTCAAAGATGCTGCTTATCTGCCGGTGATGGAGAGGAGTTTGGAGAATTCGATTATTCCAAGTTTCTACGAAGGCATCCGCATCAATACGCTGGCCAATACCCTTAGGCCAATTCTCAAGCAAAACATCTATGGCGAGCAAAAACCCGAGCAAGTGCTGAAGGCCATCGAGGCCGTAGCGAATGGCCCGAATGCTGATGTTGTTTCCGTCTCTGGAGGTCCAAATCAATGAATCAGATTGTCTTTGAGCTCAGCAGTTGGTTAAGCCTGCTCGGTCGCTTTTCCCTGCTACTGCAGCTGGCTGTCTTGGCCGGGCTGTTTGTGTTGTCGCGCCTGTTGTTTAGGCACCACCGAATCTCGCCGAACAGTTGGAGGATTGTTTTCAGCGAGCTGGCCTTCCTCGCCTCTCTGGGATTGGCGTATCTGGTGTTGCAGCTGGTTGGCATGCCGGCTGGGCTGGTACTTCTGGCGGCCGAATTGCTGGCGATTTGGATTGGCCTGGAGATTTTGCGTTTGCTGTTACGGCGCTATAACGATCCTCTGGTCGTTGAATCCTATTTCCAGCGGGCCGTGCGGCCCCTGTTTTTTGTGCTGGGGCTGATGGCTTGCCTTGGCAAAATTGACAACCTTGAGAGCTTCGGCAATATTCCGCTGATGCGCTTGTTTGATCAGAATTTCACGATTGGGGACTTGGGTCTGTTGCTGACCTTGCCCTATTTCGTGGTAGTGCTTTCTGAATTGCCGTCCTTCCTTTTTGGTTCCACGGCTGCTCGGCTGATGGGCATGACGCCTGGCAAC
>JBKDVK010000106.1:0-3660 GCA_046338875.1 Cyanobacteriota bacterium
TGCGGGCCAAGCGCTGGAGTGCGCTCGGCCAGGTCGCCCAGCGCAGCCAGTCCCTGCTTGGCTCCAAGCGAGCGGCGATTCTGGATCGCTTTGAACCCGATCAGCGCGCCCACGTCGAAGAGTTGCTTGACGGGGTCAGCAACCAGCTCCAGAAGCTGGCTGAAGCGGCCTCAAGCCAAGATCGAGATGCCGACCTGGAAGCCCGCCGCCTGGCCCTGGGGGCCATCGGCAGTGCCGAAGAGATGTTGGTAAACGACTGTCCCTTTGCGCTCCCGGCCGACGACGACGCCCTGCCGCGCCTGCTGGGCAGGGCCACGGTGCGACTGAGTACCACCAAGGGGGATCTGATCACCGTGGTGGATGGTTTTAACGCCCCTCTCACGGCCGGCGCCTTTGTGGATCTGGTGCAACGCGGTTTCTATGACGGCCTGCCTTTCAACCGGGCCGAAGATTTCTACGTGCTGCAGACCGGCGATCCGCAAGGGCCAGGCGATGGCTTCATCGACCCGCGCACCAAGGCCGAGCGACGGGTGCCCTTGGAGATCCGGGTGCCTGGCCAGGCAGAGCCCTACTACAACCAGACCTTCGAAGAGCTGGGGCTGTTCAAGGCCGAGCCGGTGCTGCCCTTCAACGCCAAGGGCACCCTGGGCTGGGCCCACTCCGACCAGGATCTGGCCGATGGCTCCTCCCAGTTCTTCCTGTTCCTGTCTGAACCTGAACTGACCCCGGCGGGCCTCAACCTGATCGACGGCCGTTATGCGGCATTCGGCTACGTGGTCGATGGCTTTGATGTACTCGACAATCTCACCGCCGAAGACGGCATTGTCAGCGCCAAGGTGCTGGAAGGAGCCCAAAATCTGCACGAGCACGCCTGAGGGTTTTGGCCGACCCGCCCAAGCCAACCACCAGCCAGGAAACCCTGGCCGACCTGGGCGAATGGGAGCTGATCCGGCGGCTGGGGGCCTTCGCCCCCCCGGATCAGTTCGCCGATGACGCGGCCCTGTTGCCCGCCACAGGGGACAGTCGGTTGGTGGTGAACACCGACGTGCTGGTGGAAGGCATCCACTTCAGTGATGCCACCACGGCGGCGGCGGATGTGGGTTGGCGGGCCACCGCAGCCAATCTTTCGGATCTGGCGGCCATGGGCTGCACGGCCGTGGTGGGAATCACGGTGGCGCTGGTGGCTCCGGCCGCCACCCCCTGGCCCTGGGTGAAAGGGGTCTATGGCGGGATCAAGGAAGCGCTGCAGGCCTACGGCGGCGTGCTTCTGGGGGGCGATTGCAGTGGCGGCAGCCAGCGGTTGCTGGCGATCACGGCACTGGGAACCTGGGCAGCGGCGGCCCCCGGGGCGGCAACCGCCACCAGCCAGCCGGGCGACAGCGTCAGCTCCGGACCAATCCGCCGTAGAGACGGACTTCCGGGCGACTGGCTGATATCCACCGGCCCCCATGGCTTGAGCCGGCTGGGCCTGGCCCTGCTGCAGGGAGAGTTTCCAAGGGGATCGGCAGCCGATGGGGCACCTTCTCAGGGGGCAAACCCGGCGGCAGCCAGATCCCCTGCCGTGCCGCTGGCAGCTTTGATGGATCGAAGCCTGCGGGCACGGGCCATCCAGGCCCACCGCCGCCCCCGGCCCCGCTTTGACGCCGTGCGGGCCCTGATCGCCAGTCGGCCGGCCCCGTTGGGCTGGCGGGTGGGGGGTTGCGACAGCAGCGATGGGCTGGCGGCGGCGGCGGCGGCGATTGCGGCCAGCAGCGGCTGTGCGGCCCGGCTGGATCGCGACGCTTTGCCCCTTGATCCGGCCATGGTCGGCCTGCCCCAGGCCGCAGCCTGGTGCCTGGGGGGCGGCGAGGATTTCGAGCTGGTGCTGGCCCTGCAGCCGCCCTGGGCCGAGGCCCTGATCGCGGCCCTGCCGGGCGCAACGCGAATCGGCGAGCTGGTGGCGGGCCAGGCGGGGGCCCTGGGCTGGAGCGATGGCGCCCCTTGGGGCCAAGGCGATGGAGTGAGCGCGGCGGCCAGCGGTTACAGCCACTTCAACTGAGGTGGATGTGGCAGGGCGCCAGTGGTTCTTTGCTGGCCTCCCCAGAGGAATCGCTTCTGCAAGCGGACTAAACGGCAGACCACTACGCAGGCCTATGGGCTACAGGTCAAAAGCGGCTCAGAAGCTGCCCTGATGGCGCACGGGGCCGGGATAGCGGGCCAGTAGCACATCGGCAGTGATCAACAACAGCCCTTCCCGCTCCGCCTGGGCCAGCAGCAGCCGATCAAAGGGATCGCGGTGCAGAGGTGGTAGCTGGGCCACCGCCAACACATGGGCGGCCTCAATCGGAATCTCCTCAAAACCCCCATCTAGCAGGGTGCGCCGCAGCAACGACGGTTGCACCTGGAAACCATCGCGCCCCAGGGCCGCCTTGATCACCAGCTCCCAGAGGGAGGCAACGCTGAAGCACAGGCTGTGGCGCGGATCCTCCAGCAGTTCCCTCAGGGCGGGGCCGAGCCGGGCCGGTTCGCCCATGGCCCAGATGAGGATGTGGGTGTCGAGCAGCAGCTTCACAGGCCACCGGAACTGGGCGCGGCAGCCGGCAGGCCCTCAAACAGATCGGCAATCTCCCCAATGGCGATTTGATCGAAGTCGTCGGGCACGGAGCACTGCCCCGCCAGCAATCCGAGGCTGCGCCGGGGGGGATTGGCGGGGTCGTCGGCGCCAGTCAGGCGGGTGACCTGCACCAGCGGCTTGCCGGCTTTGCAGATCACAAAGCTTTCGCCCGCCACCGCCTCCGCCACGAGCCGGGAGAGATGGGTCTTGGCCTCGTGCAGGTTGACCTGGCGCAAGGGAGAGACGGCGGAGTCGACTTAGTTTAACCAAGTCAGTGGGTTCACTCCCCCAAGGGCCATCACCAAAAAACCGCCAGCAGAGCCGCCCGATCGCGTTCAGCAACCGGGGCAGCCGCCAACCAGACGGCGATGCAGGCGCCGGCTCCAGCCGAAGGCCGTGGTTTTGGAGACTAAGGAGTTGGCAGCGGGCCGCAGGGCAGCAAACGCCGCCCCACCCGGGCCACGTGCTGGCGCAGGGGTTCGGGCAGTTCGTGCTGCAGGGAGAGTTCGATGCTCCAGGGAAGCAGCAGGTCATCGAGGGCGCCCATCAGCCGCAGGCGGTCGTGATGGCTGAGGTTCGGCGCCACCAGGGTGAGGTCGATGTCGGAACCGGGACGATGGCGGCCCATGGCCCGGGAGCCGTAGAGCCACACCTCCTGCACCGCAGGTTCGGCGCTGAACAGGGCCAGCAGGCGAGCTGAGCCCTCCGGCGGGACGCCGGGGATCGCGGCGGGGGTAGCGGCCGCAGCGCCTGGAATCTCAGCCATGCCCCTCGCCAGCGGCAGTGGCCTGAACGCGCTCGCTCAGCACCAGGCGCAGCTCCCGGAAACAGGGCAGATAGCGAGTGCCCACTTGCTCGCTCACCTGCTCAGCGGTGCTGCGGTTGTACGTGTGACTGGTGAGATTGCGGTCCTGCACCATGGCCAGCCAGGCCTCGCCATCGCGGATCAGGCCCACCCGAAAGGCCAGCCTCAGGGTGTCGCGCGAGCCGATCAGACCGGCGTTGCCCTCCGCCAACAGCAGATCCCGCAGGGTGTTCCAGCCGAGCTCGAAACAGTATTCAAAGGC
>JBKDVK010000107.1:0-20253 GCA_046338875.1 Cyanobacteriota bacterium
CTGGGGGCCGAGATCGATGATGTGATCGCCGCTATCCTGGTGTCACGCTTTAGCGGCCGCACCGTTCCCGAGATTTGCGCCATGGGTGGCATCACCGTCGAGGACTTCTCCAGCAGCGTCGCCTACCGCGAAATCTTTGGGCTGGGCCGGCAGGAGGGCCGCCAGGCCGAAGCCGCCGCTCTCACCCTGCGTCTGCTCCAACGCCGCTGCGGTTCGCTCAACCCAAACCAGGAGGCCCGCATTCAGGCCCTGCCCCTCAGCGCCCTTGAAGCCCTTGCCGATGCCCTGCTCGATTTCCAGGGACCTGAGGATCTCAAGGCCTGGTTGAGCGGCCACGCCACTTAAGCCTGTCGCGCTTCTGGAGCTGCGGTTGTGCTGGCGGAGGCCTTGGTGCCAATTTAATAGAAAAATTCCCGCTACGAAGGGTGCATCGCCAACAATAAATAAAAACAAATTGTGAACAGGCTTGCGATTCATGAATGCCACGAGTTAAAGGCAAAACCTGAGCAGCAACTTAACTCGTGTCAACAAATGTATGCAAAATAGCACAAATGCTTTAAGGCCAATGTTCTCGCTGTAGCCCGTCATGACCTCCCATTCCGCTTGCCTCTCAGCAATCTCAAAATCAATCCAACGAAGTAGTCAATAGACATATATCTATCCGCAAATCAGAAGAATCCTAAGCACTTAACTTCCGCCAAGCCCTCTAGAGCCAGTGCATCACCCCGCCAAGCACTGGCTTATCGCCACAGCTCACCAACACCCAGTACCCCCCCTCCCCAATCCAGCCGAAGCCTGTAAACCCCTGTCAGGTCTGGCTGCCCGGCGTGCCGGCCAAATGGCTGGTGCTGCTGGCGGTGGCGCCAATTACGTTGCTGTTTGGCCTGCTGACGGGGCTGTTTCACCACCTGGTCTGGCAGTTATGGAAATTCGACTCCTTAACGGGCTCTCGTTGCTGGGATCCGCCATTTTCGACCAGTGCCGTCTGCAGCGGCTCCAACCCTTTGAACGAGTCATCGTTTTGGCAGTGAGCCAGCCTTAATCCTCCCCATGTTCGCCAGCGACAAGATTGTTTACTGGCTGTTCCAGCAGCGCGCCGAATGCCTTCAGCCCTTGGTGGCCTCGCTGCTGCCGCAAATGGAGGGTTAGGTGATCAGTGCTCCGGTGCGCAAGGAAAGGGAATACCGGCTCGATGGTCTGTTGCTGCCGCCCGCACCAAATCCAGGCACTTCAGGCCGCTGCCAGGCTGTTGTCACTAGGTCATCCCGACTCCTTAGACCCCCTTAAACCCCCAGTTGGGTCTTGAGGATGGCAGTTAAAAATCTTATGCTTTCTAGCGCGAATAAGCACTAGATTTAATTCCAGACAAGAAAATGCCCTCTCATGCCAAATTTTGTGATAACCGAGATTGACGGTGACTTTACGCAAATCGGGTCGGCAACGCCGAGCAGATCTGGTGCGTCAACGCCAATGACCAGATCTATCGCCGCACCGGCAGCGGCTGGACACTGATGCCCGGCGCGGCTGTGAATGTTTCGGTGGCTGCCGATGGCACCGCATGGGTGGTGAACCGGGCTGGCAACGTCTACCGGTGGACCGGCACGGACTGGATACAGGTCAGCGCCTCGCTCACGCAGGTCTCTGTCGGCAGCGCCAACCTGGTTTGGGGCGTCAACGCCAACGACAAGATCTTTCGTTGGCTGGGCGGCGACTCCTGGGAGCTGTTCACGGGCTCGCTCAAGTGGGTCTCGGTTGGCAATGACGGCACCGTGATGGGGGCCAAATCAGATCTCCCCACCGCACCGGCTCCTCAGCCCAGTCCCGACCCGACTCCTCAGGTTTTATTCCTACCAACTGGGACCTACACCATCAAGTCAGCACACAACCGTTACCTGTGCCGCGAGGAACAACACTATGTTGCAAACCGCACCAGTGCTGGCAGATGGGAGAGGTTCACCGTGACCCGTAAAGGTACTGATCCTTTATCAGGATACTATATCACTGACTTCAAGGGTCAATATCTGGATGTCAAGGCAACATGGTTTCCTTACGCAAACAATATCTACGGTATTCAGCCTAGGGACAAGCCTAGCAAAAACGAGCCAGGAAATAGCTCAACATTCTTCATTGATCCCCTTGGTGGGAACGTGCATTCACTCAAAGTAAATTGGGGAACTTGGAGACTCGACCTCTGGCTGAGCGCGGAACCTTCGGGCGCGGTTGGCATGCAGCAACATTCGCGTGCGTGGGAGCACTTCATAATTGTCCCTGCCTAAGTGTGACGTAATTTTTGCAAACCTAGGCCAATTAACTAAACCGCTGCAAAGCCCACGGGTCATCCCATAGGTTAGAAGGCCGCCGGAAAGGCTTATGATGCCGAGGAGATGAAGGCCTCCATCGAAAAGAAATTCGAGAAGGCCTTGACCCCTGCTGTTGCCGCATGGTTGCAAGCACAGCGTGTGGCCTCGGGGAGGCCGAAAACGCGGCGCGGCGGTTGGAAAGGACGAGCGCGGGATGTACATCTGCGCCGAGGGCGGTAGCGATCGGGAGGTCGTGGCAAACAGGACGGCGATCACTCCGGACCGCCGCTCCCAAGGACACCTTGCGATCGGCCAGGTCCCTCTGCAGCGACTCCAACTCCTTGAACGTGTCATCCTCGAGGCAGTGAGCCAGCCTTAGCCCTCCCAGTGGTCGCCAGCGACAGGCTTTTCTGCTGGTTGTTCCAGCAGCGCGCCGAACGCCTTCAGCCCTTGGTGGCTTCACTGCTGCCGCAGATGGAGGGATATGTGTTCAGTGCGCCGGTGCTCAAGGAAAGGGAATACCGGCTCAATTCCGCACCCTGACCTGAATCATTTATTGTCAGACCTATTGGACCATGAAGAATCTTGAGAACTTATAGCATCATTTTGAATGGATTGTTTACCAATTATGGTGCGTAGCTTGAAGTAAAATACATGTGAAAAAAACCAACCTATGAACTAGGACCCGTGCTAAACTAATTGAATTATGTTGTTTTAGGTTAAGCGTTACAAAGGCAAGGCGTTTCAAGTGTTCTGACTATCTATTAATTGCCGATTATTTTCGGAAATCTTCTAAATGCTGAAGTTTGGCTGAGGATATTAGCTCTAGTTCGTACGAAACAAACAAATGTGTCTAGATCCGCTGCTTCTTAATATAATATGACTGCCATGGTGGACTAGTCTTTATTAATTTTCGACTTTAAGTTCTCTAGCTCTTCCCTAAGTTCATTTATGCTTTTGGTTGAGTCATCCAATTCTACGCGTCTGCGCTCCTGCTCTTCTCCTTGATAGTCTCGTAGGGAATTGAACATTAACCCTCCACCTCCTGCAATCATAACAACCATTGTCATGAGGCTCCATAGGCTCGTGGTTTTAAAACTGAACAATAGACTTTGTAGTACTCCAGCTCCGACTGCTGCCGAAGATGCCCAGACAAGAAACCAGCCAACCTTTCTAAAAATATTTGCCAACAGAAGGGCTACACCCACTCCAAAGGGAATCATTAACAAACCAAAACCTTGGCCAGTGCCAAAGGAAAACATCCCACCAAAGGACGAACCCATGCCGCCACCGTATCTTCTACCCCAACCCATGCCATGGAAGCCAGAATCCACCATCACCTGATTGGTGAACAGGAAGATTCCCGCTGCGAAGAGCGCGCCGCCAACGAGAAACAAAAAGAAATCCTGAACAGGCTTGCGAAGCATGAAGACTACAAATTAATGGCTAATCCTGAGCTGGATATTGATTCATGTCAACCAATGTACGCAAAATAGCACAAATGCTTTGAGGCCAGTGTTTGCTGGATGTACTCCGTCAAGACCCACCTCTCCGCCTAAAACCAGCAATTGAGAACCAGCTCAACGAAGTAGTCGAGAGCCACAAACATTTCCAGCTCATCCCACTGGGGGCTGCTGAGGAGGAGTCAGGGACTGCAGGCTCCCTGGCAACCAATCACCAAATCAGCCGCCGGCAGCGGCCACCAGGGGGGCAGCCTGGAGCTGATTCAGCCGGGAGATCAGATCGGCGATGGAATCGTCCTTGGCGGGCTGGTTCTTGTTGCTCACCAGTTGGCGGCCGACCACGTGGGCGCCGAGGTGGGCCAGTTGCAGCCTCAGGGCTGTGATCACGGTGTAGCCGCCGCCGCCGGAGTGGGAGGCGATGACCAAGGGACGGCCATTGAACACGGCCCGAAACTCATCGCCTTGCATCGACAGCCAGGCGATGGCGCTGTTGAGCACCGGCGGGATTGAACCGTTGTATTCCGGTGTGCAGATCACCCAGCGCGGCACCGAGACCAGCCGGGCCTGCAGTGCCGCCAATGCCGCCGGTGTGCCGGCCGCGTGGCTACGGGGAGTGAACAGTGGCAAGTCAATGGCGGTGAGATCGAGCACTTCAGCGCTGTGGCCCTGCTCGCGGGCGGCAGCGGCGAAGCGCTCCGCCAACAGCAGGTTCTGGCCGTTGCTGGCGGCGATCACCAGCACATCACAGGCAGGTGTTGGAGTTGGCGTCACGGAGTTGCTCAAACCAAGAACCTCCACCATGCCTCAAAGTCGATCCGCAGCCCAGCGAAGGCATCAAACCGGCGTGGCGTCGCGCACACTCTCGAACAGGTCGATATCCCAGGCCACTAGATCGCGGCGAATGGCATCAGCACGGGAACGGGGCAACAACCGGGCCAGATCCTCCGCAGTGACAACCCCCGCCAAATCACCGCCCTCCTCTCGCAGGAACTCCAGGGCATGCCAGGCCAGGATCGCCGCACCCACGGCCGTGGGATAGGAGATGTACGTGGCGCCGGCATAGGGGCTGCCCAGCAGGCCGCGGTAGCGCAGGTAGCTGAGGCCGACGGTTTCGATCGTGATCTGACGGTCGTTGCGCACGTTTTCCGTGTAGCGGATCTCCGCCGCTGCGGCGAAGTGGGCGCGGCGGATCACGCCATTGCGCAGATATTCCTCAATGCGGCGCGGCTTGTTCATGCCCGGCAGGATTGCCCGCACCATCGCCTCCACCGTCAGCTCGCTCTGCTGCTGCGGCAGGGTGCGCTTGGAGAGCAGGTTGAGTTTGAACAGCGCCTTCACCAGCTCCACCTCGGAGCCACCGGTGTAAACGCCGATCGATTCGATCTCGGGGAAGGAGCGATGCAGCGACAGCAGCTCCTCCTGGTAGAGGGGGTACTGGCGGGTGGGCTCGACTTCGCCAGGAAAATGGTGCTCGCGGGCGGCGCTGAAGGGGTCGAGCACTTGAATGCGCCCATCGCGCAGCAGCCGGGGCCGCTCCGCCAGCTCCTCGAGCGCCACCAGCGGCGACCAGGAAAACACAATCTCATCGGCGTCGATGTCTTCCAAGAGATAGAGATCGACGCTCTCGATCTTGAGGTCGCGGCGGCGCGAACCACGCAGCTGATGCAGGCGCAGGCCGATCAAGAAGTTCGTCACACCGGGGGATACGCCCAGGTTGATCAGGGCGGTGCGGCCCCGCTCGCGGTAAGCCTCATGAAAGGAGTATTGGGAGAAGGTGAGGCTGCGCTCGGTCTCGGTGTCGTACATGTCCGAGGCCAGATCGACCACATGGGCGCCAAGCTTGAGGCCCAGCTCAAGCAGGGGGGTGTTGAAGCCGGGCATGGCGGCATTCACCAGCAACTGGGCGCCGGCCAGCCGCTGCAATTCCGGTGCGCTGCCGTCAAAGAGCGGGGCGAAGTCGGGCAGGGCGATAAAGTCGATCCGCTCAAACAGCTGTTCGGCGTGGAACAGGGCATCGCGGGCCAGCTCGTCATTGAGCACCACCACGACAAAGCGCAACGGCACGTCATCGCGATCGGCCAGCTCCGAAAGGCAGATCAGCATCGAGGAGCCCACCGCCCCCAGGCCGAAAAAGGCGATCGTCAGCGGGGCTGCCGAGGGGTCCGGGGTGGCGGCGAGTGGATCCATGCGCAGCAAAGTGACCTGCCGGACATCAGTATCACGTAGCGGCGGCAGAACGGGATAAGCCAGAGGCCTCCTGCTCAGCGATTCACGAGCGTGATGGGATATGGCGGCTCGTTATCGGGAAGGGCCGCAACTGCTGCGTCGAGCCGGTTGCGACGAACCAGGTGAGCAGGATCCAGGTCGGTGCCACGAGGTTGCTGAGGATCAAGCCCAGCAGCAGCAGCGAACCGGCGGCGATTTGCACCTGGCGCTTCAGGGGCAGCGGAGCGTTGGCCAGGCGGCGCACCGACAAGCCAGCCTGCTGCCAACTGGGAAGCCCGCCCTGCAGATCGGTGATGGGGTTGGGATGGTTCTGCCACAGCAGGGTCTGCACCCCCTTGGCGCTGCGGTTGCGCGAGCATTACGTGTTCTCGCTAGCGATTCCCTGGCCAGCCTTGTAAAGGCTAAAGGGACCAACCCAGCGGCGCTGGCAACGGTCCGCCGCGCCGCATCAACTGGGCGGCCTTCGACCTGATCCGCCGCTGCCCGCTGCCCTGAGGGCGCACTGAGGGCGGTGCCCTCCCCACTGGCGCTTCGCACCCAAGCGGAGACGTCTGTTCAGTGGCGATGGCGGTGATGGGCGTCGCTCACATGCGGGTGGGCATGCTCCAGGTCCCGGTGGCGGTGCTCGTGGGCATGCCAGAAGGGGCGGTCGCTGGGCAGGCCCTGCAGGTCGTCGGGGGCGTGGTCGTGCTCGTGATGGAGATCGCTACCATGGGGATCGTGGCGGTGGCGATGGGCATGACGCAGGCCCTCGTGGCGATGCCTGTGGCTGTGCTGATCGCGCAGCAACAGCACCACCCCAGTGGCCATCACCCCCGCCGCCAGCAGCAGCGGCGTTGAGAGGGAGTCGCGCAGAACGACGACCGAAAACAGCGCTCCCACGAACGGCGCGGTCGAGAACAGTACGGCCTCGCGGGCGGCTCCTAGGTCGCGTAGGGCCAGCAGATCCAGCCAGATCGAGATGCCGTAGCCCAGGGCGCCGATGCCGAGCAGTGGCAGGGTGACCGTCACCGGCGGAAAGGGATGTCCCAGCAGGAGCGCCAGGGCAAGCATCGGCAGTGACGCCCCGGCCGCTTTGGCCGTGGCGATCTGGATCGGATCGCGCAGGCTCAGGCGTTGGCTGAGGTTGTTGTCGATGCCCCAGGCGAGGGTGGCCAGGGCGATCAGAGCGCCGCCGAGGGCATTGGCGCCGCTGAGTGATCCCTGCGAAAGCACCACAGCACCAACGATTGTTAGCAGAGCCGCGACCAGGCCCCGTCGGCCCAGATGCTCACGGCCCAGCAGCACGGCGATCGCCATGGTGAAGACCGCCTCGAGGTTGAGCAGCAGCGAACTGGTCGCAGCCGGCAAGCGGGCCAGCCCCAGCACCAGCGCCACTGGACCCACCACGCCACCCAGCAAGGTGAGTGCAGCAAGAGCAGGCCAGTCTTCACGGCGGATCGGGGTTTCCGCCCGGGTCCCACGAACCAGCCGCACCGCCAGCAGCGCCAGGGTAGCCCCGGCGTAAAGCAGGCCGGCGATGCTCAGAGCCGAGCCCGAGCCGGTGAGGGTGCTGACTAGCGGCGCGCTGCAGCCGAACAGCAGGGCGGCACCGAGGCCGGCTAACTGCCCTTGGCGAGCTGTTTTCATGACTCAGCGATATCCCTTGGCAGCAACCAGCGGCCGAAACGGGCGTAGAGCGCAGGGAGAACCAACAGGGTCAGCAGGGTGGAGGTGATCAGACCGCCCAGCACCACGATCGCCAGCGGCTGCAGGATTTCATTTCCGGCCCCAAAGGCCAGGGCCAGCGGCAGTGTGCCGAGGGCAGAGGTGAGGGCCGTCATCAAGATTGCATTGAGGCGCTGCAGACTGCCGGCGCGGATCACCTCGTTGAGCTCCATGCCCTCGGCATGGCGGCGGTTGTAGTTGTCGACCAGCAGCAGGCCATTGCGGACCGCCACCCCGAACAGGGTAATGAAGCCGATCAAGGAGGCCACAGAGAGAACACCGCCGGTGAGCAAGATGGCCACCAGACCCCCGACAAGGGCCAGCGGCAGGTTGATCAGGATCGCGATTGTGGCCGGCAGTGATTTCACGGACACGAACATCAACACGGCGATCAACACCATGGCCAACAGGCTGTAGAGCAGCAGATTGGTGGTGGCCCGCTCCTCCGATTCAAACTGGCCGCCGTAGCGGATCAGATAGCCGCTTGGCAGTTTGATCTTGCTGTCGATGGTGCTCTGAATGTCGGCGACAACCGTGCCCAGCGGCCGGCCGCTGACGTTGGTGGACACCACGATCAATCGCGACACATCCTCACGGTTCACCACATTGGCACCCAGGCCGTGGTCGATGCGGGCCAGGCTTCCCAGCGGCAGCATGGTGCCGGCGGGGGTGGCGATCGGCAGCGCTCGCAAGGCATCGAGACTCTTGCGGGAATCTTCGGGGAGCATCACCACCACATCGGTGCGATCGGTGCCGTCGCTCACTACCTGGCCCACCGTCTTGCCATTGAGGGCGATCTCCACCGCATCGGCGAGCTGCTGCATCGTCAGCCCGTTGGCTGTGGCGGCTTGGCGATCGAAGACAATCTGCACCTGCTGGATGGGCAACTGGGGTTCGAGCTGCAGATCCACCACCCCCTGGATCGGCTCGATCGCATCGCGCACCTGCTCGCCGATTCGGCGCAGCTCCGCCAGATCGGGGCCGTAGATCTTGATGGCGATTGCACTGCGGACCCCTGAGAGCACCTCATCCATGCGGTGAGAGATGAAACCGCCGATGTTCGGAGCCACCCCGGGCAGCTTCAGGAAGGCATTGCGGAGTTCGGCGATGGCAGCAGGGCGATTCTTCATCGCTGCATCGCTCAATTCCACATCCACATGGGCCAGGTTGACTCCTGCCCCATCGGCATCACCAGGGGCCCGGCCGGTTCGCACCTGCACCCACTCGAACAGAGGGCTGGCCTTGAGGGTCTTGGAGAGGGCCAGGCCGGCGCGGTTGGTCATCTCCAATGACACTCCGGGATAGAGCACCATCGAGTTCACCAGAGATTTCTCACGGAACTCCGGCAAGAACACCCGCCCGAGGCTCGGCAAGATGGCACAGGCCACCACAACGAATGCCAGAGCAGCTGCTAGCACCCGCTTGGGCGACAGCAGTGAGAACTCCAGCAAGGGCCTGTAGGCCCGCTCGGCCCAAGTTGCCACCCAGGTGTTCTCAGCTGGAAGGCGTGTGTTTGCCAGCAGGATGGCGCAGAGCGCTGGCGTGAGCGTCAGCGCCACCAGGCTGGAGGCCGCGATCGAGAACAGGTAGGCCAGGCCCATGGGCGCAAAGATCCGCCCTTCCACCCCCGAGAGGCTGAAGATCGGGGCGAACACCACCACGATGATCACTGAGGAAAGGAGCACCGGCTGGCGTACCTCCACGGAGGTTTCGAACACAACCTGCAGGGGATTCCTGGGCTGGGCGGCCACCTGGTTGCGGCGCAGCCCGGAGTAGCAGTTCTCCATGTCGACGATGGCGTCGTCGACCACCGAGCCAATGGCCACCACCAGACCCCCGAGGGTCATGGTGTTGATCTCCAGCCCAAAGGCGCGCATCAGCATCAGGCCGATCACCAGCGACAGGGGAATGGCGCTGAGGGTGATCACGGCGGTGCGCCAGTTCATCAGAAACAGCACCATCACCACGGACACGATCAGGATGCCTTCGATCAGGGAAGTACTGACGTTTTTGATGGCCGTGTCAATGAAATTGGCCTGCCGGAAGGTGCGCGTTACCTCAATGTCACCTGGCAAAGTCTTGCTGATAGCTGCGATCCGGTCCTCCACCTCACGGGTCACCCTTGGCGTATCGATTTCTGGCTGTTTGTTGATCAACAGCACCACCGCCGGCTTGCCGTTGAAGCTGCCATCGCCGCGCTTCAGGGCGCTGGCCAGCCGCACCTCGGCGACATCACCGAGGCGCAGCGCCTGGCCTTGGCTGTTTGTCACCACGGAACCCGCCAGATCCTCACTGCTGCCAGCCTGGCCGCTGGCACGGATCAGCTTCTCCTGCCCGCCGGCGATCAAAAAGCCGCCCGGGGCATTGGCACTGGCGGCCGCTGCCGCCTCGGCCACGGCCTGCAACGACACCTGGCGGGCCTGAAGGCGCTGGGGATCGATCTGGATCTGCTGCTGGGCCTGCTCACCGCCGTAGAGGGTCACCTGGGAGACACCGGGAACCTCCAGGATCTGGTTGTTGAAAGTGGTGGCGACGATCCGGCGCAACGCCATCGGTGTGGTCGGGCCGCCGCCCTTCAGGGTGAAGGCGTACTGCAGGATCGTGCCCAGGGGAGACACCAGGGGTGAGATGGCCGGGGCGCTGGCATTGGCTGGCAGCTCCGCCTCGATCTGCTGCAGGCGTTCCGCCACCGATTGCCGCGCCCGGTTGATGTCGGCGTTCTGATCGAAGACCACCTGGACCATCGAGAGCCCCACCTTTGAGGAGGAGCGCACCGTTTCCACTCCCGGCAGGCCATTGACGGCTGATTCGATGGGCACGGTGATGCGTTGTTCCACCTCTTCCGGTGCCAGACCATCGGCGGTGGTCTGCACATCCACCTGGGGAGGGGCGAACTGGGGGAACACATCCAGGGGCATCCGGCTGAGGATCGCAAGGCCCCAGAGGGTGATCAGGATGGCTGCAACAACAACAAGCCAGCGCCTGGCGATCGAGGTGCGCAGTGTCTGGTTGAGCAGACGTTCCAGCATGGGGATGGGTTGGGAGGCGGGAGAGCGTGAAAGTTCGGAGGTCAGTTCTTCTTGCCCAGCCGGGAGACCACGACCCCGGCGCCAACCGCGACTACCGCAGCACCGGCCCCGATCACCAGGCGGTTGAAGCCTGCGGTGGCAGCTGGCGCGGCTTGCGGAGTAGGGGCTTCAGCGGCAGCGGGGGGGGCGGCAGGGGCGGGGGCAGCCGCACTGACTGCAACGGCGCTCTGGCTCTTCTTCGATTCGGCGTAGAGCGAGAGGGCCCCCTGGGTCACCACCTTGTCTCCAGGCGAGATGCTCCCATCGGTGATCGCGATTTGATCGCCTTGGCTGGCGCCGGTCTGGAGGAACACCGGGTCGTAGGTGGTGCCGCTTTTCACGAAGGCCAGGGGCTTGCCATCCGCATCCACCACCGCAGCGATCGGAATGGAGACCACGCCACCGGCTTTCGTGGCAGGAGCGGTGGTGATCCCCAGCATGGAATCGATCTCGGAGCTGGCCTTCACCTGGCGCACGTTCCCCTGCTGCTGAAACTCATCGCCATGGCCCACGTGGGCCATGGCCGGGCTGAACCCAGCTAGGGCCAGGGTTCCGAGGCTGAGGCCGCCGGCCAGAAGAAGTGCGCGCATGCTGCTGCTGCCGCAGGGGCAGGACTAGAACCCTCGCAGGATGACGGAGTTGCGATGAAAAACAGGTGAAATTGCCTGCTCCCACTAGCATCTGCCGGTCTCAGCTTTCACCTGATGCCGCTGCGGATCCTGCTGGTGGAAGACGAGCAGGAACTGGCCGGCGCCGTGCAGAGCGTGCTGCAGCGCCATGGCCACGTGGTGGACCACTGCGGCGATGGACCGCAGGGCTGGATGCTGCTCAGCGGGGAGCTGGCCCGCTATGAGCTGGTGATCGTCGACTGGATGCTGCCTGGCCTGAGTGGCCCTGAGCTCTGCCGCCGGGCCCGGGCTGCCGGGCTCGAGCTGCCCCTGCTGCTACTCACCGCCCGGGCTGAGACAGCCGATCGGGTGGAGGGGCTCGATGCCGGTGCCGACGACTACCTGAGCAAGCCTTTCGCGATGGAGGAACTGCTGGCCCGGGTGCGGGCCCTGCAGCGCCGCCAGCCCAGGTACCGCGAACCCCTTCTGGAGGAGGGTCCCTATCGCTTCGATCCCCAGAGCGGCCTGCTTGAGGTGCATACACCTGCAGGAGTCGTGGCGATCCCGCTGGCGGCGAAGGAGCAGCAGCTGATGGCCTACTTCCTCGCCCATCCCGAGCGGATCATTCCTGGTTCGGAGCTGCGCCACCAGCTCTGGGATTTGCATCAGGATCCGGTGAGCAATGTGGTGGCCGCCCAGGTGCGGCTGTTGCGGCGCAAACTGGCGGCCCACGGCCTGCCTTCCCCGATCGAAACGGTGCCGAGCCGCGGCTATCGCTTCCTGGCCCGGCTCCCTGGCGTGCCATGACCGTCAACCGTTCGCCGGCTCCGGCATTGCTGTGGCGCGCTCGGCTGCGCCTGGCTGCCCTCTCGATGCTGGTGATGGGCACGATTCTGTACGGCGCCGGTTTCGCCATGGCGCGCCTGCTGCTGCAGGAGCGGGAAACCTCCCTGCGCCGCGAACTGCAGACCGTTGCCGGGACTCTGCACGACAGCCTCAAGCCCAGCCTGCCTCCGCTCGCCACACCCTCATCGGCGCTGGCGGCGGTGCTGCCGGGCCTCTGCCTGGTTGGTCAGCCTTGTCCGGTGCCCAATGCTCTGATCGAGCGCCATGCCGTTAGCGCGGCCGATCCGGCCCGCTTCCAGCTGCGGATCTTTAGTCGCAGCGGAGATCTGCTCGCCAGATCCCCCGGGGCCGACATTTCGGGAGCGCATCGGCCGATCGCGATGTGGCAGGAGCGCTGGCTGCCGAGCGGTGAGCGACTGCTCAGCACCGCGATCCATCTGCACCGGGCCCATGGCAGCGGAGAGCAGGATTGGGGCACCCTGCAGATCAGCCGCAGCCTGGCACCCCTCGATGCTGAGGCCAGCCGGCTTTGGTGGTTGGGTCATGGCGTGTTCGCTCTAGCGATGGTAGGAATGGCCCTGGCCAGCTGGTGGCTGGCGGGGCTGGCGATGGCGCCGCTGCTGGAGGCTTACCGCCGGCAGGAGCAGTTCAGCGCCGATGTTGCCCATGAGCTGCGCACACCGCTGGCCAATCTGCTGGCCCTGCTGGAAGCCGAACGCAGCGGCCTGAGCTGCTCGATTACTCCGTACCAGGCGGGGGTGCTCACCCCAGCGCCTCCCAAGGCAGGAGCTCTCTCGGCGACCGGCTTGGATCGGATGCTGAACCAGGGCCGCAGGCTGCAACGGCTGATCGCCGATCTGCTGTTGCTGGCCAGCCTGGAGCGCCCCACCCATCGGAGCCACCTGCAGCAGTGCAACCTCGCGGAGATTTGCGCGGATGTGCTGGAGGACTTCAGCGAAGCCGCCGCCGCGGCGACAGTGAGCCTGGAAGCGGCGATCGAAATCAGCGACGCCACTGTTCTGGGGGTGGAATCGGAGCTGAGCTGCCTGCTGATCAACCTGCTCAGCAATGCCCTGCAGCACAGCCCGGCTGGCGACACAGTCCGGGTGGGCCTGGAGCGGCGCGGCCGGGAGATCCAGTGGTTCGTGCAGGACAACGGGCCTGGCATCCCCGCGGAGGCCCAGCGGCGGGTCTTTGAGCGGTTTCATCGCCTCGATCCCGCCCGCAGCCGTCAGCAGGGGGGCACGGGTCTGGGGCTGGCCATCGCCCAGGCGATCGCCCGACGCCATGGCGGGGTGATTCGCGTGGAGTCCACACTGGGACATGGCGCGACGTTTTCGTTGCGGCTTTCTGCTGGCAGGCGTTTGACCTGATCAGGTGCAGCCTCCCGGCTGACCACCTGGCGTGATTCATTCAAAACAGACGGAGCAAGCACCACTTGACTCTCCAGCACCAGGAGAGTGAACGATAGGGTTACCTCGTTTGCTGCATTCCCTCGATGCGCCCTGCTTCCGCCGTTCTGGCGCTGCTCGGTCTGCTGGCGGCCACGGGCCCGGTACTGGCCCAGCAAGTTCCCCACCACCACGGCCACCATCAGCACCACCAGATGGTGGCTCCAGCCCCCGCGTCATCGCCGGCCGCCGCACCCGTCGATCACAGCGCCCACAACCACGAGGTCGGTCCAGCCGGGCGCAGCTACGACCTGCGCTGGCTCGACGCGATGGTCCAGCACCACACCGGTGCCCTGCGGATGAGTGAGTTCGTGTTCGACATCGGCCAGCCAGGCGTGGGTGCGCTGGCCAAGCAGATCTGGCGCGACCAGGCCCAGGAGATCAAGGCGATGGGGCAATGGCGCAAAGCCTGGTATCCCGAGGCGCCCGTCTATCCCGTGGCCTTGAAGACCGGTGGCGATCCCAACAGCATGGAAAGCCTGGAGCGCATGAGCACCGCTTACATCCTGGCGATGCAGATGATGGGCTCCACGCCCACACGGGAGAACCGCGTCACCTGGTTTCTCGAAGGGATGCTCGCCCACCATGGCGGTGCGTTGGTGATGGCCCACGACGCCCTCAAGAAGAGCAACAACCCCACGATCAGGAGGCTGGCGAGCGAGATCATCGTGGCCCAGCGGCGCGAAATCATTGAGCTGCGCCGCATGCTCACGCATGACGGACTCAACAAACCCGAGTACAACCAATTCGATGTCCTGTTCTCGTTCTGATCAACGCCTGGCGGTGGCTGCGGTGACGCTGCTCTGCATGTTGCAGCTTCCCAACCAGGTTCTCGCCCACGCCAAGGGTCTCTACAAGACCCAGGCCGAAGCGGAGCAGCGTGCCAAGGAGCTGGGCTGCAAGGGCACCCATCAGAACAAGGGGCTGTGGATGCCCTGCAGCGGTGAGGCGATGCTGCATAAAGAACTGAGGCAAGAGTGAAAACTATGCCGCGAACCCTCAGCGCCCGGTTCCGCCGCGCCCATCGCGTCGTGGTTCCCCTGGCCGCCGCGCCCTTGCTGCTGACGGCCGCTAGTGGCTCCCTCTACAGCCTGCTGCTGGAGCGCGGCATCGATGCCTTTTGGCTGCTCAAAATCCACACCGGCAAGTTCGGCCCCATCAACCTGCAGCCTTACTACTCAGTGCTGCTCGGCATTCTCTCCCTGGTGGTGATCGCCTCCGGACTGGCTCTGCTGCTCACCAGCGGCCGAGCCCGAGCCTGATTGCCGCTTAGCTGCTTGCGAGCATCGCCGCACCCATGGCGGCCATGAACAGGTTCTGCGCGAAGCTCACCACACCGATGGGCGCCTTGGAGTTGCCGCCCACGCAGGCGTCGGTTCCGCAGGCCCCAGGGGCAGGGATGGTCCGGCAGATCCATCCGGTAGATGACAGCAGAGGCAGGTCGCCCCAGGATCAGCCGGAGGCACGGCTCCAGGCGCAAGCTTGGGCGCAGAGGTGACGCCGGTTCGCGCTCAGCCGAGGCAAAGCGCTCAAGATCTGGGCCGAAACCGCCAGCAGGGCTGGAAGGTCTGCGCATCTGGATCCGCTGCGATGTTTTCAGCCAAGGCCTTGCTCTGCGAACGGTTGCGAGCACGCAGCACGTCCGCCTCGCACGCGTTGCCGCTGATTCAGCATCGTCCTGAGATAGCCGAGGTCACCAAAGCCTGACCCGCTGGCGCGACATCGTATCCCGTGCCAGCGGCAGAATCACCGCACCTGGCAGCCCTCCCCTGGCAGTTCCAGCAGCGCCTAGCCAGAGAAGCCCGTTTTCAGCGGCCAGGGCGGAGAGATTTTGCGTGAGATCCCCGGCATGCTTATCACCTGAGGGGCCCAGTTCGAGGATGCGCTGCTCGGTCGGAGTGGTGTAACCCCCCCGAGTCATGACCGGCCGCTGATACGGCCGGTAACGGCTTGCCCATCGCTTCCGGGTGGCTCACTTTTGGTGTCGGCGCTGGTTCAGTTTTCGATGTCGGCTGACAGAGGTTTTGCTAGCTATTCCCTCCAGGATCGACTTGTGCATCCCTGGAATGGCCAACAGATGCAGCCTTTCCTGAATGGAGCGCCAGTAGGCTTAAGCAATCAGCACCTCATTTCCCCGCTTGCCGTAGATCTGCAGTGGTTGATTGAATTGCCCCACCTTATCAATCAGGGCCCCCCTGGTACGTATGGAAAAAGCGTAATGCGAGTCTAGAAACGGTGCGGCTCGCGTTGGTGGATCAGATCCCCATTAGATCGTAGGGTGGTTAAGTTGCTGCCGCTGTTTCCTCATCCGCTTCCTTAGCTTGCGGCTAAAGGTGAAGGCGGCAGCGGCTCCAAGGGCAGGCAGGGGGCCTGGGACGGGGACGGCGGGGACTGGGGACGCCTGGGCCCAGGTAAACAGCGCGGTGGGACTTACTGTTGAGGTACGACTCGGTCGGCTTTTTTTCAAAACCCCACTAGTCCCTCCTAGATCTCGGTAACCAAAATACGGCCCTTCACAACTGAAGGTCCCACAACCTCCACCGTTGGGGTCACCGTTGGGGAGCCCCAAATTTTCTCCCATTGCGAATGCAAATTGAGCCGCTAACATTTCAGATCCCCACCAAGGCATTGTTCCACCATTTTCCAAAGTAGCGAATTTACTGGTGTTAATGTTGTTACTCGGCGGCGATGTCCCGAGTTTGTAGCTCCCCGTAAATGTGCTGACATCCCACAATTGCCCATTGACATTCACAACCACGCCTGCCTGAGCTGAGCCAGCAGTAAGTGCCCCCAACGCCACAACACCCCCATAGGCATACTTGGCCACTGATGCCCAGCATGGGCGCGGGCGAGTGGAATTTGGCATTTTCTTAAGATCAAAAACCCTAAGTAAGTTACCATACCTGCGCTGTATCCATAAACACAGATCTTGCTATTGGCGCTTTCTGTCCGTGAGTCCCTGCAGCATTACCCGCTTCTGATCCGACGATGCCTGCCCTTAGGTAGAGGAAGGACATACATATCTCGATCAGAAGAACGAGCCATGGCCCGTAACTCGCTGAGAAAGAGTTGACCCGACCTAGTGCTCTGGACGGATCAACCAACCACTCCGGCCCCCCTTCATGCTCCGCTGCTGGCAAGGATCGCGCTGTGCCCTGCTGGCGCGGCTGGCAACTCAGCCCGCTAGCGGTGAATCTCGCAGCTGGCAACGGGACGACTTCTGCGTGGCGTCGAGGGGGGCGCCAATCTGTTTTTCACGTCAGGCCAGAATTAAAAGGCTCGTGCTCATCACCGCCATGCCGGCGATCACGCCGGCGATCATTTGATGGTGGGTGCCATAGCGCTGGGCGGCAGGCAGCAGTTCATCGAGGCAGATGTAGACCATCACACCTCCCACACTGGCGAACACCACACCCATCACCAGAGGTGTGAGAACAGACCGCAGGAGGAGGTAGCCGAGCAGGGCACCGAGCGGCTCGGCTAAACCCGAAGCGAAGGAGAGCCAGAAGGCAAGGGCGCGGTTGCCGGTGGCGTAATGCACTGGGGCTGAGATTGCCAGGCCCTCCGGAATGTTGTGGATGGCGATCGCCAAGGCGATGCTGAACCCAAACCTGGGGTTGCTGACGGCGGCTATGAAGGTCGCCATACCCTCGGGGAAGTTGTGAATCGCGATCGCCAGGGCAGAGAACAGGCCCATGCGTAGCAGGACTTTTCTGTCCTCGGCGTTGGCTGACTGGGATGGCTGGAGGCCGAGCAGGGTGGCATCACCATGGCTCGGAAGCATCTGGTCAAGGGCGGCCATCAGGGCGATGCCGGCGAAGAAGGCGATCGTGGTCCATACGTAGCCGGCTCTGACGCCGAGGGTGGCGCTGAGGGCGGCGCGGGCCTTGGGAAAGATCTCCAGGAAGGACACCTGGATCATCACCCCGGCGGAGAAGCTCAGCGCGAGGGCGAGCAGGCGGGGATTGAAGCTGCGATTGAGCAAGCCCAGCAGGCTGCCGATGCCGGTGGACAGCCCGGTAAGCAAAGTCAGCAGCAGGGCGAAATGAACGTGCTGATCCAGGCCCGGCAAGGCGTGTCCTCCAGTAGGAAGCAAGGCTCAACCCCATGATCGCAGCCGCCGTAGCTGCGCCGCAGCACGGATGGCCATGCCCAAGCGGCCCTGGGAACAACTCTGCAATGTTCTATAAAGACACTGCCATTTTTCTGTCCTTACTGGTCGAGCTTTCCACCACTGCCCCGGTCCAAGCCTCCGTTGTGCTCCAGAGTGCATTCCACACCCTGTCGCTGAAGATCTTCCACCAGCAGGTCACAGATTTCCCGATCCACCGCAGGAGTGAGGTGCTTCTCGCCATCAAGGAGGTGGACCACCTCCCTTGGTAGGCAACCGATCCAGCGTGCCAAACTTTGCTGCGCCTGAAAGCGACGCTCTTGCGTCAGTTTCCCCAGCAGTTGGATCCGCAGCCGATAGTCGGGTGGCACAGGATTGCCCAGTTCGATGCTGCGCAGGTTGGCCGCTGTCGCCAGCACCACCAACTGGTCTCCGGCGGCCAGCACCAGCTCCGGCGGCGGTAACAGAATCGGCTCGCGATGGCGGGGCCGGCGCAAGGAAACGCCCGTCACGCCATAGCCATTCTCCAGCCGAGACACATTCAGCCCGCAGAGAGTGTCCCGGTGCTGAAGGCGGTAGCGCACGATCAGCAGGTGGGTGCCCTGCAGTTGCAACACCCCCTCCACTCTCTCGCCAAAGGCAGTGGCCACCACCGCATCGGCGACGAGGTCGACCGCTGAAATCACCGCCAGTCCTCCCAGCAGCTCCCCCAGGGGTTTGGCGGCCCCAAAATCATGGGCCAGCACCGCAACCCCAGCCTCGGGCCAGCGTTGTTGCAGCGCCATGGCGGCCTCCAGATTGCCCAGCAGGTCGGTGGAAAGCAGGCCAACGGCGGAAAGAGATCGACCCTCAAGCGCCTGGAGCGCCTCCTCCAGTTGTCCGAACTGCACGATTCCCTTGTCCCGAGAGCCATCGCTGCCCCCCGGCTCGACCCTCACCACCAGTTGATGGTCACGCCGGAGCCTTTGGGCGATGCGCTGGGCCAACGCCGATCCCTCCACCAGCAGCACCGGCGCAGGGCCCCGCCGGGGCAGCCGGATCCGTTCCATCCCCAGGCGCTCCCGCAGCAAACGCTCCAGGATCACAGCCACCAACGCTGAGGTCAACAGCGTGCCAACCAGGGAATAGAGGAGCGTGCCACCAATCAGCCAACCGCTCACCTCCTGCTTGCCGTTGCTGGAGGAGAGCAGCAGGTTCACCGGGTCGACGTACTCCCCTTTGAGCAGGGCAAGGGTGACAAACACCCCCTGCGTCCATCCCCCCATGCGCGAGAAGATCCGCACGCCAACCAACAGCAGCAGAATCAGCACGGCGCAGGCCCACCGCTGGAGCCCCGACCGCGCCCGCAGCCAGACGCGCAGCTTTTGGACCGTGCTGCGCAGCCAGGCCAGGGCGCGATGGCGGCGGCTTTGACCCGGGGCCATGGGGTCCCGGTTGGAGAGCGCAGACCGGACCGTCAGCCATACCGGCGGGGATGGGGAGGGGGACCCGGTTAGCCGGACCTGCTTCTTTTGGCGCAGGTCCGGAACAGCACCCTCCATCAGCTGAATGATTTGGCCATCCACCTCGACGCTGGCCAGCATCGAGGCAGGTCGCAGGGCGGTGATGATCGCATCAGCGCAGAGAAGGGTTGGATCCACCACCGCCACCCCGGGCAGGCGAATCTCCAGCAGGGCGCCCAGATCGGCGCGATGGCTGCTGGAACGCACCACGATCTCCGCGCTGGGATTCAGTAGCCGTACCTGCAGTGCCGCCTCAAAGTTGATCGTGCTATCGGCGGTCAGAAGCAAAACGGCACTGGCGCGCTCGGCACCCGCTTGACGCAACACGTGGGCCAGGCGCATGTCACCGAAGGTGAGGGTTCCCGCCAGTCGGGATTCAAGCTCCGGTTCTCTCCAGTCGGGCTGCCGCAGATCGACGCCGTGCAGGGGCAGATCAAAGGCCAGCAGGCGCTTGAGGCAGGCCTGACCCAGGGCACCAAGGCCACAGACCAAGACCGGGGCAAGCTTCAGGCGATCATCGGGCAGGGCACTCAACGGCCACGACTACCAGGTTCAGCATTCATATTCCCCCGGCAAGCCCTGGCGATCACCTGCTCCTCATCGGCCGCAATCACCATCACCTCAAATGGGGTAAGCCAGGCCAGGGCCGACACCACCTCCTGCCTGAGCGCGTCATCGTGCTCGCCGATGCCGCCGGTGAAGGCGATAACGTCGACGCCGCCGAGGCTGGCGGCCATGGCACCAATTTCCTGAAGCAGCCGGTGGCGGAAGACGGCGATGGCCAGCTGGGCTCCCCCGTGGCCAGCCGTTGCCGCAGCCCTGAGTTCCTGCATGTTGCCGCTGAGCTCCGAAAGGGCCAGCAAGCCGCTTTGGCCATTGAGGGCCTGGTCCAGCTCCTCTGCTGAAAGGCCTTGGCGCAGTTGATAGAGCAGCAAGCCCGGGTCAATAGAACCGCAGCGGGTGGCCATCAC
>JBKDVK010000108.1:0-5035 GCA_046338875.1 Cyanobacteriota bacterium
GGCACGCCGGCGGGGTCGGTGGCGTGCTGCCGTTCGAGCAGGCGCAGCAAAGTGTGCTCAAGGAAGCCGCCGGCGGGCATCACTGGCAAGCCGCTCGGCTTGTTGAGGGCCAGCAGGTCGCCGTCATCGCAGAGGCACTCCCAGGTGGCCGGGACGGCCGCCTCCTGCCAGGGGGGGCGATGCCAGGCCAGCCGATCGCCCCGGGTCAGGACGGCATCGGCAAGCAGCGGCAGATCATGGCGCCAGATTTCGCCGCCTTCCAGGCGCCGCTGCCAGGTCTTGCGGCTGCTGTGGGGATAACGCTTAGCGTAAAAGTCACTAACCAGCTGGCCTTCAGCGGCGCGCTCGATCCGGTCGCGATAGATCCAGCCGCCATTAAGGGCAGCAGGCTGCCAGCCAGGGGAGGGTGGGGAATTCGCGGCACTCATGGGGGCGACTGACTGGATTATGGCTGGCAACTCGTGGGTTCAACGCCTTCAGCATCAGCTGGCAGGTGCACACCATTAGCAAAGGAAATTGGTAAGCAATCACCAAGATCTTGCCTCGACCATTCCTCGGAAATCATCTCTGTCTGTTGAAGCACCAACTCAATCGCCGCCACCTCTTGATCAGGCGGATACTTGTAGCGTTTCAGCAGTGCCTTGATCATTGTTCGCAGTTTCGCTCGCACATTTTCCTTGTATTGCCAATCGATGCTGAGGTTGCCCCGCAGTTTTTGGGCCAGTTCCCGTGCCATCTTGATTAAAATCTCATCGCCCATCAGCTCTTGTGCTGATTGGTTGTTCGCCAAGGCGTCGTAGAAGGCAGCCTCAGCAATCGACAACCCCATTGCTTCGACTTTCTCAGCCTCATTACGGAACTGCTTTGCCATCGCAATTAGTTCCTCGATCACCTGTGCCGCCTCGATCGAGCGGTTGGCGTATTTGTTAAGGGATGCCTGCAGCAGTTCGCTGAACCGCTTCTGCTTGACCACGTTGGTCTTGAAGCGGGTCTGAACTTCTTCCCTTAGCAACCGCTGCAGCAATTCAACCGCCAGGTTCTTCTGGGGGATCTTGCTGACCTCTGCCAAAAACTGATCCGACAATATGCTGATATCTGGTTTTTGAAGTCCTGCGACCTTGAAGATGTCTGTGATTCCGTCGGCAATCAGGGCATCGGAGAGTAGTTGCCTCAACTCAAAATCAACATTCTTAGGAGCACGTCCATCTCCACCTTCTTCGTCTCCTTTGACTAGGGGTGCCCGGATCGCTTGAAGGAAGGTGACCTCAGGATCGAGTGCCATCGCTTCATCAAGGGTTCCGCAGAGGGCAAATGCCTTTGTTATTGCGAGCACCGTGTCGCAATAGCGCTTTTTGCCATCTGGTAATTCCATGATGTGATCCAGACAGTTAGACAAAAGTTCCATCGCCGTTTTGGGTGTCCTAAATCCGCTCCAATCGATGGGGTGAAGCAGATCACGGGCAACTTGGATTTTCTCCTTGAGAATCCGCAGCGCTTCACTGGTATCAATGGTCGGTTGTCCTTTGCCCTTCGAAGCGGTGTAGGTCGCCAGGGCTTCCTTGAGTTGGGGGGCGATGCCGATGTAATCCACCACCAGACCGCCTGGTTTGTCCTTGAACACCCTGTTGACGCGGGCAATCGCCTGGGCCAGGTTCGCCCCCTGCATCGGTTTATCCACATACATCGTCGCCAGACAGGGAGCATCAAATCCTGTCAACCACATATCCCGAACGATGACGATCTGGAGCGGGTCGGCAGGATCCTTGAACCGCTTCTCCAGATCTTTCTTTTGCTGTTTGGTGGTGTGATGGGGTTGGAGGTGCTGCGCATCCGCTGCCGTTGCCGTCATCACCACCTTGATTGCACCTTTTTTGGGGTCGTCATCGTGCCAATCAGGGCGTAGAGCAACGATGGCGTCATAGAGGCGAGCACAGATGTCCCTGCTCATCGCCACCACCATCGCCTTGCCCGGTTGGGTGCGGGAGCGTTGCTCAAAGTGGGCCATCAAATCCGCTGCCACTTGCTTGAGGCGTGGTTCGGCGCCCACCAGGGCCTCTAGGGCTGCCCACCTGCTCTTTGCCCTTTCCGCCGCAGGGATATCGTCCTCATCAGCGAAAAGGTCATCCACCTGCTCATCCACCTGGGGGAGCAATGGTTCCTTGAGCGCC
Source organism: Cyanobacteriota bacterium (assembly GCA_046338875.1). GTDB lineage: Bacteria > Cyanobacteriota > Cyanobacteriia > PCC-6307 > Cyanobiaceae > Cyanobium. The sequence continues at coordinate 2,169 of JBKDVK010000108.1, forward strand.
AGCTTGGCCAGGCGTGATTCGAAGTAGATCGGCACCGTGGCGCCGTCTTCCACGGCCTGTTGAATGTCGTAGATGGAGATGTAGTGCCCGAAAACCGCCTGGGTGTCACGGTCGTCTTGGGAGATCGGTGTTCCCGTGAAGGCAAGGAAGGTGGCCTGGGGCAGGGCATCTCGGAGTGCCTTTGCCAACCCGTATTTGATTTCGCCTGTCTTGGTGTCGAAGCGACCCTTGAACCCGTATTGAGTGCGGTGGGCCTCATCGCAGATCACCACGATGTTGTGGCGTTCGCTGAGGGCAGGGAACTTGTCTTCTCCTGGTTCGGTAGCGAACTTCTGAATGGTGGTGAAGATGATGCCACCACTGGGTCGGTTGGCAAGAAGGTCTCTGAGTTCTTGTCTTGAGTTTGCCTGCTTGGGGGATTCGCCGAGCAGATCGCCGGCGCCAGCAAAGACCCCGAACAGTTGCCCATCCAGGTCCTGGCGATCTGTCACGATCACCAGGGTGGGGTTTTGCATGCGGGGATCGGTGAGCAACGTGCCCGACAGACACGCCATTTCGATGCTCTTGCCAGCGCCTTGGGTGTGCCAAACGACGCCACCCTTCTTGTCGCCATCGGGTCTGCTTGCCTCTACGACCCGTTCGACCGCTTCCCGGACGGCGTGGAACTGGTGGTAGGCGGCGATCTTCTTGACGATCTGCCCGTCTTCCTCAAAGAGGCAAAAATGACGAACGAATGCCAGCAGACGCCCCTGATCGAAGATCCCCCGCACCAAGGTCTCCAGGTCCCGGTGATTGCCTAGCGGATCGACTTCGTTGTTGACACCTGCGATGGTGCGCCAGCGCTGGAACCGTTCTTGATCAGCACTCAAGGACCCCAAGCGGGCCTGGATGCCATCGCTGATCACCAGCAGCACATTGGACGTGAACAGATCGGGGATGTCTTGCTTGTAGGTCTGGAGTTGGTTGAACGCGGCCCAGATGCCTGCCTTCTGATCGGCGGGGTTCTTCAGTTCGATCACCGCCAGCGGTAGACCGTTTACATAGACCACCAGATCAGGGCGGCGGTTGTACTTGCTGCCCTGAATCGCCAACTGGTTCACCACCAACCAGTCGTTGGATGCGGGGTCGTCGAAGCCGATCACCTTGAGACGAATCCCCACCTGCTGGTTGCCATCCATGTAGGTGATGGGCAAACCCTGGGTCATCCAGCGGTGGAAGTTGCGGTTGGAGGCCAGCAGGCCAGGCACGTTGGGGTTCGCCAGTTGCAGCACCGCTGATTCGATGCTGCCTGCTGGAACGCCCGGGTTCAGGCGCTGGAGTGCGGAGCGCAGACGCCCCGTGAGGATCACCTGCCTGAAATCGGTGCGTTCAGGTGTGGTCCCATCAGGGGCAAGGTCAGGAGCAAAGGCATAGGCGTATCCCAGTTCCTTGAACCACTCAAGGCACTGTTGCTCCAGATGGTCTTCGGTGATCAGGGCCATGGGATAAGGCTAAAGAACCTGCCAATGGCCGGCACGGGGAGAGCCATGTCGGCGTAGGCGTCCCTTTTGCTGGAGCGCAGCCAGATGCTTCTCCACCGCTCGCTGGCTGAGCTGTAGACGTTCTGCCAGGCGGCGTGCCGAGAGGGTGGGCTCGGTGGCGAGATCTCGCAGGATCAGCGCATCGATCGCGGCTGCTGGTGTGGCGCCGATCTCCGAACTCATCTCCGAACCGATCTCCGAACGCAGGGCATCGTGGATGGCTTCCAGTTGGTAGGCCACGAAGGGCTCCAGATCACCCAGCTGATCCGCCTGGCCCAGCGATTCGTGGTAGCCCTGTTGCCGGGAGCGGATCACCTCCTCTATCGGCAGCCAGGCGAGCAGCGGGTTCCAGCGGCTGAGGATCAGGGTCTGCCAAAGGCGGCCGAGGCGGCCATTGCCATCGGCGAAGGGATGGATGAACTCCAGCTCGTAATGGGCCACGCAACTCACGAGCAGGGGATGCCAGGTGCTGGCGGCGCCATCTGCACAAGCTGATCGCCGCGGTAGATGCCCACACCGCCTCGACGGAAACGCCCCGGCGCATCGATTAGCCCCGCCATCAACAATCCATGGGCTGCCAGCAAATGCTCGTGATTGGCAGGATCCCAGCGGGGCAGGGCGTCGTAGGCGGCGATGGCATTGCGCACCTCCTGGATGTCGCGGGCCGGACCAAGCACCCGCTGGCCATCGAACAACGCGGTCACCTGCTCGATGCTGAGGCTGTTCTGCTCAATCGCCAACGAGGCCTGGATCGTCTGGATGCGGTTCTCGCGGCGCAGGCGGGGTGATGGCAAAGCGTCCTGGCTGGCGCTCCAGCGGCGCAGGGCTTCGGCGATGGCGGCGACGCGGTTGAGCAGTGCCGGGTTGAGGGTGAGGGGTGGGCTGTAGGGGGCGTCTGGGGGCATCAGCCAGGAACCAAGACCCGTGGCGGCAGGTTGAGCTGACGGATCCTGCGGGCGAAGCCGTGGTCATCGAAGGAGGCGATCGTTTGGCAACTGCGGCAGCTGGCGTGATGGAGGGCATCGGCGAAATCCAACCCGGCGCGCAGGCCAGCCACGGCCTGAACCACGGCGGGCCTGTCTTCCAGGGTGAGGGTGGGATGGCCGAGCAGCACATCGAACACCGCGAGCACTTGGGGGGTTGCAAAGCCGTAGTAGCCCCGCAGCACCCACTCCAGTTCCAGGGCCACGGTTTTGGGCAGAAAGAGGAGCTGGCCGGATTCGATCAGCTGCCGAGCTGCCTGCCGTTGGCTTTCGGTGGCGCTATCGGCACCTGCTTCGGCCACGAAGTAGCGGGCCAGCACATTGGTGTCGAGGCCGATCACGGCTCCAGCAGGCTGGCGGGATC
>JBKDVK010000109.1:0-3883 GCA_046338875.1 Cyanobacteriota bacterium
TAGCAGATATGCTGAGCAGGTCGATTCTAAGCAGCAATGCTGCCGATTTCATGGCCCTAATTGATGAGCTGATCAGCGGTGTGATTAATTCCGTCGCCGGCGACAAGGCTCAGGCCCTCAACGATTTCTTCAAAACCAACGGTGGCCTCGCAGGGCTGGCTCAAAAGTTTCAGAACGGCGGAGCCAACGATTTGTTTGCCAGCTGGGTGGGTACGGGGGAAAATTCCCTGATCAACCCCGATCAAATTGAAAAAATTCTGGGCAGTGGTCCAATCCACGACCTTGCAATCAAGCTAGGAATCGATACTCAACAAGCTTCGGATTACCTCGCCGCCAAACTCCCCGAACTGGTCGATCGTCTCACCCCTGACGCCAAGATTGAGCCAGATGCGGCAGCCAAACCCCTGCCCCCTGCCCCTACTGTCGCCTGACCATAACCAGATCAAAAGTGCCCCTAGCCACTTAAGTCTTGAGGCCCCCTTGCTTTTTAGGCGGGGGCCTAAACCCCAGGGAGATTGTCGAGGCGACCGTCCCGCTTGAGGCGCGCCTGTAGTTTCAGCCAGCCCCATCCAACCGGCAGGGCCAAGGCGGCCGGCAGCGCTCCGTAAATCGGCCGTTGACTGGCCACCATCAAGGCAGTAGCCACGGCCAGTCCTCCCAGCAAAAATGCTTGGCCACTGATCTGTTGGGTCAGGGCCAGGCGACGCAATAGGCGATCGGTTTCACCAGCGCGGATCTGCACCTGCAGATCGCCCTGCTCGATTCGGGAAAGACTTTCATCGAGCCGCCGGGGAATGCCCAGGGCCCGCGTGCCCACATCGGCAGCTTGTCGGGTGATCTCATTGATGAGTTCGCTGGGGCCGTTGCCGCTGGAAGTCATGAGGGGCAGCAGGTACGGTCGGGCAATCGCCACGAGATTAAAGCCCGGATCGAGGCTTTTGCCGACGCCCTCGAAGGTGGAAAGGGCCCGCATCACAAAAATCAGGTCGGCTGGCAGCCGAAACGGCTGTCCATAAACCAGGTCATAAAGGTCGCCGGAAAGGCGGCTGATCAGATCAGCACTGAAGGGGGGGGTCAGGGCCTCCTGGAGCATCAGACGCACCAGGCGCCGCACGGGGCCCTGATCAATCCCCCGCGCCAGCACCCCAGCCTGCTGCAATTCCTCCACCAGGGAAACCGCATCCCTAGAAACGGCCGCCTTCACCATGCGACCGAGGCGCAATCGCAGGCGTTCAGAGATCTGGCCCATCATGCCGAAGTCGTAGTAAATGAGTGCCCCGTCGGCGGCCACTGCCAAATTGCCGGGATGGGGATCGGCATGAAAAAAACCGAATCGCACGAGCTGCTGCAGATAGCTGGCGGCACCCTTCTCAGCTATGGCAATCGGGTCAATGCCAGCCTGCAGAAGAGCCGAACGATCGGTGATCTTGATGCCGGGAACGTAATCGAGACAGAGAACCCGCCGCGAACTCAGTTCCCAAACAACAGCGGGAATACGAATGCCTGGATCCTCCAGAAACTGCTGGCGAAAGCGGGCTGCATGTTCGGCCTCCAGACGGAAATCAAGCTCCCGCAGCAGCACGCGCCGGCATTCCCGCGCCATCGCCACCCAGTCACTGGCCCCGGCCCAGCGAACATAGCGCTGGGACCAGACCACCACTGCCGCCACCTGCTGCAAAACCTCCAGATCGAGCCGAAACAGACGCTCCAGACCGGGTCGTTGCACCTTGAGAACAACCTGACGTCCACTGCGCAGGCTGGCGCGATGCACTTGGGCCAGGCTGGCCGATCCCAAAGGTGTGGTCTCCAGGTCAGTGATCTCAACGCAGCGTTCCGCCAACTCCTCCTGAATGATCGCTTCGACAACGGCGAAGGGAAAGGCGGGCACATTGTCCTGAAGCCGCGCCAATTCCTCCACCACATCGGCGGGCAACACATCGGGCCGAGCCGAAAGCAACTGGCCCAACTTGATGAAGGCCGAGCCAAGCTCGAGAAACTGTTCCGTCAACCAGTGGGCCAGCCGTCGCTGGCGCCCCAGTCGTCTGGCAACGGTCATACCCCCCGGATAGGTCCAGCGGCGGCCGTCCCACCACAGGCGCGCCACCAGGGTCAGGGCCAGACGCCAGATGCGCAGGGGCCGACCCAGGTGCCAGCTAGGCCATCGGGGGCGCGAAGGCTCCGGCATCAGGAACGACCAGGATCCTGTTCAAGCCGTTGGGTGAGGTGCGCCACCCGAGCCCGCAGGGAATCAATGAGATCTTGGGGGTCATTGGAGGAAGGCGGCTGGTCCTGGGGGCCTGCAGGCGGCCAGGGGGAGCCAGCGGCGCCTGGGGACTCCTTGGTGCTGCTCGCAAACGGAGCGCCTCGTTCCAGGCGCTGGGCCTCCACCTCCACCTCCTCCCAGAACAGCGACCATTCCTGCTGAAACTGTCCCGGTGCCTGCTGGGCCAGCTCGGCCAGCTGGGCCGCCGAATCGAGCAGGCGATGGCCAAGCCTGGCACTGAGACGGTTGAAGGCCGCCTGGACGAGGGATTGGGGGGCGGTCATATTCGAGAATTAATCATCTTGCCGACTGTGGCAGATCAGGGCGGGTTGGCGGCAGCCCCTGGCGGGGTGATCGCCGCCGGTTCGGGGGCAGAGGAGGGGTCAGGTGGGGGGGGGGGCAACACGATTGGGTCGGGATCTGGGGCCGCAGGTTCAGGCCCCTTGTTTAGGGCCTCCAGACGGATCCGGTCCTCCTGCCGCTGGGCGGCATCCTGAAGATCCTGATTTTGCTGCTCCTGGTTGGCTTTGCGATTCTCCTCCTCCTGGCGTTGGCTCTGCTGGCGCCGTTCCTCCACCAAACGGTCCAGATCGCCGACCAGGGGTTGTCCCTCGGCTTTGAAGCGCTTTTGCAACTCCCCCAAACGGGTGCCAGGTGATTCCTGAGCCGCAAATGCGGGAACCTCACCCTGCGTCGCCGAAGAGGCCCCCATCCGGCCCAGGCGCTGGGTCAAGCCATAGCCAAGGCTGAAGCAAAGCCCGAATACCAGCCAACGCCACCAAGGTCCTCGCGATGCTTCGGTCCGGGGGCGACCGGTCCCAGGGGACCGGGAAGCTTGGGGGGGGACCGACAACATCGACGGCAGGGGAGACAGATAGTGCCATCTTGCCTGGCCAGATCCCATGGGAGCAAAGCCGAGGGGTATTTTGGGGGCCCTGGGAAAGGTCAGTTTTGACCCCAGTTCCCCCATGCCACGGGTTCCATGGCCGATCCCCTAGATCTCTGGATTCTTGAGGACGACATCGCACTTTGCGGCTTGATCGCCGAACAATGCCAGCGACAGCATTGGCAGCTGCAAGCATTTCACCACCCCCGCAGCCTGGATGCCGCCCTGGCCGAAAGATCTCCGGATCTGCTTCTGCTCGACCAAATGCTGCCAGAAAAATGTGGCACCGATATTCTAGCCAGCCTGCGCAACCGTAACCATCAGTTTCCGGTGCTGATGATCTCAGCAATGGCGGCCCCGAGCGATCGGGTGCTAGGCCTGGAATCGGGAGCCGACGATTACATCAGCAAGCCATTTCTATTCAGAGAATTGCAACTGAGAATCCAAAACTTAATAGATAGACAACCGCAGGTTACGCCCCTGCCGCCACCATCCACCATTCTACGTTTTGCCAATCTGCGATTCGAACCCGGCCAACAACGGCTCGAAGCAAATCTGGGGAGTGGGATTCGATTGAGTCGAGGCGAAGCCGCACTCCTGCTGGCCTTTTGCCAGCAACCTGAAATCGTGATCTCCCGCCAATCCCTGGCCCAATTAACTGGCAGCCTGGTGGACCCGGAGCGAAGCCGTACCTTTGATGTACGTATCTCCCGGCTGCGACGAATCCTGCGGGA
>JBKDVK010000110.1:0-11606 GCA_046338875.1 Cyanobacteriota bacterium
AGAGACAGTCTCTCAGGGCTGGAGGCGCTTGGGAGGCGTCGGCACAGACAGTATCGGCGCTCTGCCTAGCCATGGCTAGGCCCAGGGTCAAGGGCCCCGTGGTACTAAATGCTAGTAGGCCGATTGCCAGGCTGTCTGCAAGCCCTGTGGCCTGCAACGACCTGTGTGGGGCTCCTGGAAATACGATTTAGTCCCACCCCCTTTACCGTCCCCGGCCCCGGCCCAAGCCCCGATGTCTTCCCCCTCACCCCTTTCGGTCCCAAGGCCCGCTGAACGCAGGGCTGCCCCCGAAGAGGCCGCTCAGGCCATGGCCGAAGTGCAATTGCTGACCTTTGAGAATCCCGCGCCGGCAAGGGTTTACGAAGTCTCGATTGAACTACCGGAGTTCACCTGTCTTTGTCCGTTTTCTGGGTATCCAGATTTCGCCATTCTGCGCTTGCTCTATCAGCCAGGACCAAGGGTGCTTGAGCTGAAGGCCCTGAAGCTTTATGTCAATAGTTTTCGCAACCGCCCCATCTCCCACGAAGCGGTGGCCGTTGGCATCCTTGAGGATCTGGTCGCGGCAGCCGATCCGCTCTGGATTGAGCTCGTAGCCGATTTCAACCGTCGCGGCAACGTCCATACGGTGGTGAGGGTGAGTCATGGCGAGCGCCAACCCTGTTGAAGCAGACCCCTTCACGAATTTGTCGTTGCTCTCAATCCTTGCAGCATGGCTGGTAGTTCGCTCGCCAAGGCCGTCAAGTTGCGATTGCAGAGCCCGCCCAGATGGAGCCGACCCTGGGGTCCCTCGCCTTCGGCGATAGCCCATAGCTGCCGGGTGGCGATCAGGCTGAGGGCACCGCCCAGCAGTGAGATCGCAAAGCCGCTGTAAACGAGGGGCACGCCGGGATCTTTCTTCAGCAGGATGCCGCTGGCGGCCAGCACACTTTCGATGCGTAAGGGCAAGCCCAGTACGTCGACCGCCGGTCCGCCAGGGATGATCTGGGCCAGCAATTGGCCTTCGCCGTTGAAAACCTGGGCAGGTCCCTGCTCACTGCCAAGGCTGACCAGGACGGGCTGGCTGCCATCCGGCCGGGTCGGCAGTACCAGACCCCAGATTTGCTCACCAAGCTGGGGGAAAGCTTGAAGTGGCAGTTGCAGTACGGGGCTACGACCGATCTGCAGATTGACGGCAACCAGGGCCCAGTCGGCTTGGTAGAGCGTGATTCCTTTATGGCGCAGGGGGTGATTAACGCTGATGGTGGCCTCTAACGGAGCCCCTGGGTTGGCAGCCTCCGCGGGGGGCAAGATGCGCAGTTTGGAGGTGAACTGTTCAGGCCGACCGGCTGGATCCCTTTGGATCGAAAAGTCGTCTAAGGCCAAGGTCAACTGCGTCTGGCCGCGGGGATTGAGGAGTTCGAGGTCATTGCCGGGGGCAAGAAAGCGTTCTAGTCGCTGTCCGGCTAGAGCTCCCCAGCTGGCCCCAAGCATCAGAACGACCAAGCCGGCGTGAACAAGCAGGGGACCTACGCGACCGGCTACGCCCCTGCGGGCAGCCAGCCGGTCTTGTTGGCGTCGAATCTGCCAACCTCCTTGTTCTAATTGTTGTTCGAGATGATCTAGATCTGTTGATGGGCTCTCTGTTACAAGGGTTTCTGCTATAGATAGCTTGCTGAGTTGGCGTGGTTGGCTGTAGTCAATCCAGCGCAACGAGGCTTGCAGCGCAGGCCACTGACGGCGCCAGCTACATAAGATCAAAGCCAGGGCTAGCAGGGCCAGCAGGGCCAGAAACCATTTACTGGAATAAACGTGGTCAAGCTGCAGCTTCAGAACACCGTCACCCCGAAGTAATCCAAGCCAAGGGTTTGGATCATAGCGTTGATGATAAAACTCACTGGTTTCTTTCTGAGGTATGGCGGTGCCGATGCCGCTGGATAGGGCAATTAGCAGCAGCAGACCTATCGCTACCTTCAAATTGGAGAGCCAGGCCAAAGGGCGCATCAGCGCTGTCGACAAAGCGGTCATGCCAGGTGGGCCACAAGGGTCAGGGCACCTGTCACGAGGAGAACAACTCCACTAATTGGCGGCACCCATTGACCTATTTGCCTCAGTTTCAACAGGGAGGGAAGGGTGGCTGCCGCCGTGCCAGCCAACAGCAGGGGCAGCACTTGGCCGGCCCCAAAGCTGGTGAGCAGCAGCATGCCTACAAGCGGCTTTCCGGTCTCGGCCATCCAGGCCAGAAGTACCGCCAGCACTGGGGTGGTGCAGGGTGTGGCCGCCAAACCGAAGGCCAAACCTGCAGCCAGGGGAGCCAGGGGGGCCGGAACTAGGCGGCGCCAGCGCTCTGGATCAGGGCCGGCAGGCAGGCGCAGGGGCAGGAAACCAAGCAGGTTGAGTCCCATCAATAGGGCCAGGGCGGCAACCAGCAGTGGAATTTGATCTGGAAGGCTTCCATAGAGTCGACCCATCAGGCCACTGGCTAGTCCCAAGAGCACCAGTGAGCAGACGATTCCCAGGGCAAAGCACAGACTGCGCTGCCACGGCAGTGGACCTTTGTCGTGGGAATGGTCGGCAAAACCAGCCAGGTAGGCCAGAGTCACGGGTAGCAAAGAAAGCGAGCAGGGACCCAAGCTGGTGAGCAGTCCACCAGCGAAAACTGCTCCAAAGGTGAGCGGACCTGGATGGGCAAGGCTGCCCTGGAGAAGTTGTTCGCTGCCCCGTGCCAGGTCGGCAAACTGCAGGGCGAGGCTGGGCATTGCCAAGGCGAGCAGCAAGGTTGCCAGCCTATCTGGGGCCCGCAGCGGATCGACGCTTGGGCCGTGCGGATTCCAGACCCTGGCTTTCGAGGGCGCAGCGCACAAGCAAGCCGGCCAGAAGCAGGCTCGACAGTAGGGAATTGCCTCCGTAGCTGACCATGGGCAGCGGTAAGCCGGTGGTGGGCATGGCTCCGCTGGCGACCGCAATGTTGAGGATCGACTGGCCGACGAGAAGCGTTGTACAACCAATCGCCACAAGCCTTTGTTGGGGACTGCTGCAGCCGAGGGCAACTTTGAGGCCGACAAAGGCAAAGACTGCGAGAAAAAGCAGCAGCATCAACGAACCGAGGAAACCAAATTCTTCGGCAAAGACTGCAAAGATAAAATCAGTTGTCTGGATTGGTAAATAGTCGAGTTTTTGAGTTGAAAGCCCGAAGCCGGAACCCAGAGCCCCTCCCGAGCCAATGGCCAAAAGGCTTTGAACGAGCTGATAACCATTCCCCTGGGCATCTTTCCAAGGGTCGAGAAAGGAAATGACGCGAAGTCGTTGATAGGTGTTTATCATGATGCTGGCGCCACCCAGCATCGCCCCAGAGGCGGCAGCCCCAAGCAACATCATCATTGGCAAGGCTGCGGCAAGGGCCATCAGCCAAAGCAAAAGACCCATCAGTGCAGCGGTACTGAGGTTGGGCTGTTTCAGAACCAGTAAAACAAGACCGCTGAAGATACTGAGCCAGAGCAACTTTTGATCTAGGGCGATTCTCTGCCAGTGGGCGAAAAGCACGGCTCCCTGAAGCACCAAAAATGGTTTCACCAGTTCGGTGGGTTGGAGTTGGATCGGCCCGATCACCAACCAACGACTAGCCCCATTCACCGTGCTGCCAACCACCAAGGTGGCGGCAACCAGAAGGGTGCCCAGTAGCAGACCTTGAGCCCCAAGGGCGAGCCAGCGACGCATCGACGTGCGGAGAGCCAGCAAGAAAAGCCCCCAGCTGGCAAGCAACCAGAGCGATTGTCGTTTGATGTAATAAGCCGCATCGCCCATTTCCTGGGCTGCCACCCACCAACTGGCCGAGGACAGCACAAAAAGACCAAGCACGCTCCAAAGGGCGATCAGCCCCACAAGCAACCTGGCTTCGGCAGACCAGAAGGGCCATGGCAGGGGCAGGAGTCCCTGGTGCTGGATGGCCCCTGTGGCAGCTCCAGATTTCGGGTTAGCAACACTGAATTGGTTGTCACGGCCAAGGGATTCAGCAAAATCTCCGGAACGCGGCACTTTGGATCGGGCGGGCGGTCGGGGCAAGGCCTTCTGGCATAACGTTGTTGCCCTATTTAGGCGCGACGTGGCCTGTTTTGTCGAGTCTTTTCAGACAAAATGCTTGCTGGCTGCCAACAAAAAAACCCGACCGTAAGGTCGGGTTGAGTCAATGGACTGAGAAGCGGCTGGTTCGTATTCGCTAAATTCCGACGTTTTGCTGACGTTTGCCCGTGGCCAGCTCAACCTTCAGGATCTTGCCCCCCTGTTTCATGATTCGCTGTTGTTCAGCAAACCAGCTATCAAAAGGAACCCACTTGGTGAAGTAGGTGTTGTGGATTTCCCGCTGGGATCGGGATTTTTCCGGGCAAGGGATGCAGGCTGTGATCTTGAAGAGACGCATGGAAATAATTCCTCGTTAGTCGGGCCGCTTGAGCTCAGAAGGAGGAAAAATCAGTTTCCTAAGCCGGAACTGATGTAGTCGAAATAGACGCCCATTTCACGACCTGCGTCTGGTCCGACAAGTGCGGCTGTCGCTTCCTTCATTGCTTGAATCGATTGCACTGTGGCACCGATGGGCACACCAAGGGAATTGTAGGTCTCTTTGAGACCATTCAGGACGCGCTCATCAAGGATCGACGTGTCACCAGCCAGCATGGCATAGGTGGCATAACGCAGATAATAGTCGAGGTCACGGATGCAGGCCGCATAACGACGGCAGGTGTACATGTTGCCACCGGGACGGGTAATGTCCGAATACAGTAAGGATTTGGCGACGGCTTCTTTGATGATGGCCGAGGCGTTCGCGCTGATGGTGGCGGCCGCCCTGACCCGTATTTCGCCACTGGCGAAATACTGTTCAAGGCGTCCCATGGAGGAACCGTCGAGGTAAAGACCTTGGACGTCTGACTGATTGATGACGTTGGTGATGGCGTCTTGCATTGATCCGTTGGGTGGCGATGAAGGGGTGGGACTGGGCCTTAGGCGAGCGCGCCTACCAGGTAATCGAAGAAGAATCCGGCTTCTTCGGCATCGGCTCCGGTGAGGATGCTGGTGGCCACGGCCTTCATTTCACGTACGGCTTCTGCCATCGCTTCAAGGGGGGTCCCGAGGGAGCGATACATCTCACGGGCGCCAATGATTCCGATTTCTTCGATCGGAGTCACGTCGCCGGCAACGACGCCGTAAGTTACAAGACGTAGGTAGTAGTCCATGTCCCTCAGGCAAGAGGCGGTCATCTCTTCCCCGTAGGCGTTGCCGCCGGGGGAGATGACGTCGGGACGCTTCTGGAAAAGCTGGCCTGCGGCCTGCTTGACGATGCGTTCCCGGCTTTCGCTCAAGACCTGGGCGACACGCAGTCGACGTTGACCGCCAGCCACGAATGACTTGACCTGGTCGAGTTCGCCAGGGCTGAGGTAGCGGGCTTCGGCGTCCGCGTTGATGATCGAGTTGGAGACGATGCTCATGCAGTTCTGCCTCGAAACAAGCGGTCACCGTTAAGGAGACCGGTATCCGGTGGGTAAGGGTGCTGACGGGTTTCCGTCTGCCGAATAATTATGCGTTAGAGGCGTGCGCTGGCCGCAGCTCCGGTAACAGTTCTTTACGGCCGCTTTCTGCTGGAGAACCATTGGGGCGCAATGGTTTTGCCATGATTTAGTCTGATTTTCCGCCAGGGGCAATTTGGCGGTGTGTGGATGGCTGGTTTGGTGGGACCAACCTAGGAAAAATGTTTTTTGCATTGGCTGCTTGTAGATAAGCGATAAGCCCCTACTTTACAAAGTAGGGGCTTATCGCAGTGCAAAGTAATCTAAGACTGGCGGCTAAATTGCTGAATGCGACGTTAAATCAGATAGCTGATTTGGGGTTTGGCTTGAGAGCAGCGTTGCCACCATACAGAGCTGCTGTTTTATTCACTGTTGCCAAGGGGATGCCATCGCTTGTATCGAGGCCGCGCCAGTAAGGAACAGTATCTCTGGCAAAAGCAGAGGCGTAGTCAGGGCTGTCAAGGATTTCGGCGATCGCTGTAGGCAAGCCGGATCGCACCCGGGTTGCCAAAAAGCGACTGGCTTCGGCTGGCTGGGGAGCCCGACCCAAGAGTGCTAAGTAGGCACCTGAGGCGGCTCGCAGGGGGGCAAGCTGGTTGAGCCGATTAAGGAACATGTCGTTGCTGGCCACCAGGGCTACGAAACCGGCCACGTCAATCTGGCCATCGTTTAATTGGGATTCAGCATCACTCAATCGTTCTGCCACATAGACATCGCGATTGAGAAGTTGGCGATAGGTAGCACTGATGACCTCAGCGACCTGATCCCGCCCGGGAGCCGCCGGGAGGCGGACAGGTCGGCCGAGACTCTGGCGTCGGCGGAATCCCTGGGGTGACCCGGGTTGGAACGCCTTGTCCATGGCCGCCCCTGGTGCTTGGGCGATGCCACTGGCTATTCCCTGGCCCACGGTCGCAGTCCAGCTACCAATGACGCGGGCCCCAGCCCCAGGCACGCTTCGCGCCGGTGGGACCGTGGTGAAGGCAGCGACCCCACTGCTCCAGGCCACGGCGGCGCCGTTGCTGGGGGAGGGACGCCAGGATCGCGTTGGGACAGGTGCCTGTCTCAGGCTCTCGGGACCGGGGGCTGGTGGCCGAGGGGGCGCCATGGATTCGCCACCAACAAGCTGGGCGCTCCAAGATCCGACCACAGGCGGACGTCGCTGGGGAAGGTTGCGGGTAACCGTGTCGGCAACAGTGCGCAGCGCGGTTGCCTGGGGTACATCAGGCCGGCTGGCGGGGGTGAGATCAACAAATTTTGTCGGGTCGAAGGCACGGCGCAGGGCGGGAACCTTGCGGGCATTGCGATCGGCTGCGGTGAGGAAGCGTTCGTAGGGAACGGTGTCCTCACCAAAGCATTCGTTGTATTCAGGGCTATTGATCATGGCGTCAACGACGCCGTAGAAGCCTTGGCGAGCGGCGGTGTCGAAATAGGCGTTGATCTCCCAACGTCCAAAGGTGGGCCGCCCTAGTAGGCGCCTATGCATGATCTCAATCGCCTTGCAGATGTATAGACCACTCCAGTACCTGCGTCGGAAGGCGTTGGAACGGGCCACCTGGCGAATGAATTCACGCAGGTTGATATCGCCGTTTTCGAGTTTGATTTCCTCGACGGTGTTGCGTTCGCCTGCATAGCCGGCATTGCCTAGGATTTGGGCATAAACCGCCCGGATCACGGCCTGCGTGGAAGCTTCTGTCCCCCGGATGCTGGGCTGACCACCGCGGCGCGGTACTGAATTACCTCCGGTGGAGATCTGCTGCAGCCTTACCACCTTGGGGCCCACCCGGCGGGGGCTGGCCTTGCGGAATTGAACACTGTTCATCTGGCCGGGCTGGTTTAGACCGTTACCGATCAGGATGCGCCGCGTGTCGTAGCCGAAAGAGGCCGCTCGGGTGGCCACGGAGTCTGTTCCGGAGGGGAAAATTGCTCCGTAGTTCAGAGCCAAGGGATCATTTCCGCCGCCATAGGGATGTTGATCGGGGAAGGGTTGCCGGTAGGAGGCGTAAAGAGTGATGTATTGGGGTGCTCCTTCAAAGGGGGCACTAAAACGGAACAACTTGCGATTGGAACCCCAACCGGCACTTTCTTGGGCTTCTTCTCCCAAATCCCGCAGGTAAGGAACCGTTTCTTCACCAAACGTACGGGCATATTCCATGCTGTTAACAAGCGCATCGACCAAGCCATTAAGGCCTTTGGCGCTGACAATTGAGAAATACTTGCGGAATTCTTCGATGGAACTCACACCGCGTCCAAGGAAATGGCGGAAGGCCAGTTCCACGACTCGACTGTTGGAAAAACGACCGTAGAATTGTTGTCGATATTCCTTGCTACGACCCAAGGCTCGCACAAATTCCCGCATCGAGATCTGGCCCTGGCGGAGCTGGGTGGCTTCAACAGGGCAAACGACCTGGGAATAACCCTTGACAAGGTCTCTTTCAAAAACTTGCCGATAGGCCGCTCGAACCACCTCGGCTTTCTGGGAGCCTGTCAAGCCAGGCTTCATCACAAAGCGCTGGGCCCCTTGGGCGGAGAGGGCATAGATCGCTGGCAGCTGCAAGCCTTGATTGACGGGGCTGCCGAGCCTTTGTCGGGACGAGGGGGTGGGAACTTCAAGCTCCTTGAGCAGAACGTTGAAGCAATCAATCACCAGCTGGCGGGCGGCGGGCTCTCCTTGGAACAGGGAGGCAGCAGCGGCCCGCATCTCCTGCAGGGCCACGTTTGTGGCGCTCAGGGAGCAGGCTTTCTCTAATACATCCTTGAGGCCGCGCGTATTGACGGCCAGGATGCTCGGATCGCCAGCTACGACTGCGTAACCGACGTAGCGCAGGAACCAAGCCAGGTCGCGCACGGATTTCTTCATCCGTTCGGTGCCGTAGCGACCCACGGCAATCGGACTGAAGCCTGGGGGCAGCACGACCCGCACATCCGCGTCTCCCGATGCGCCTTCGAGGAGCCGTTCGAACAGGTTGCCCCCCCGTCCTGCCTTGGCACCGACAAAGGTGCGCACCGATTGCTGGAACGCCGATTGGTCGGCGGCCAGGGGTTCGTTGGCGACTGGCGAGACACCAGCAGACGGCAGTGGTGAGTCCAGATAGGAGAGAGGGGTACCGCCAGCAAAAATGCGGTTTGCCGCCTTGGCGACGATTTCAGCCGCATTTTCGGAGAGCCTCTGGGCGGCTGCTACCCGGGTCTGTCCGCTCTGGAAAAAGGTGATGAGGGTCTGCAGCTCGCTCCCATCGGGGAAGCGATCCTGCTGCTCGGCTTTCCGGACACTCGAGAGCGGCAGAGTGTCGTAGAGCTGAGGGGTGACCCTGGTGCTGCCGCTGCTGGCGGTCACTGTCATGTCACGGGAGTGAGCCGGGCTTTGGAAGGTTACGGCTCGCCCTGAGGCCTCCGGCCAGCCATGAACAAATGTTTGCAGCTTCGTGCCGATTGCTGCCGTTGGCCCCCCGCAGCCCCAGCGTTTGGGCCATCCCTTTAGCGCCAATACCCTGTCAAGCACCGCACAGCCCATGGATCAGGACCAGGCCTCGCCAGAGCTTGGGCACACCGCCCGAGATGCCGCCACGCCGGCCGTCAGTGCCTTCTACGACCGTTTTCCCTATCCCGGGGATCCCCTTCAGGACGGACCGCCACCGGGATACAACTGGCGTTGGTGTGTTGACAGTGTGGTGGCAGCCGTCAGGGGTGGCTTACCGCCTCGTCTTGGCGGCCTGCCCAGGCCATGGCGCATTTTGGATGCCGGTTGCGGCACTGGGGTCAGTACGGATTATCTGTGCCACCTCAACCCAGGGGCCGATGTGGTGGCTGTGGATATAAGTTCTGGGGCCCTTGATGTGGCCACCGAAAGGCTAAGGCGCTCTGGGGCGTCCGGCCAAGTGCAATCGCTGGAGGTGAAGCAATGCAGCCTCTTGAACCTTGAAGAAATAGGAAGTTTTGACTACATTAATTCCGTAGGCGTTCTGCATCACCTTGATCGCCCTGAGCAGGGATTAAAATCCCTGGCTGAGAGGCTTGCACCAGAAGGGCTGTTGCATCTTTTTCTTTACGCCGATGGGGGGCGCTGGGAGATACATAGGGTGCAGAAGGCTTTGGCTCTTTTACAGGCGGGCCCTTCAGCTGAAGGTTTGAGGCTGGGCCGGGCATTGTTCCAAGATCTGCCGGCTCATAATCGCCTTCGCCTTCATCATCAGAACCGTTGGGCCCTGGACACAGCGGCGGATGCAAACTTTGCAGATATGTATCTCCATCCCCAGGAAACCAGTTATAATTTAGCTAGTCTCTTTATCTTTGTGCAGCAATGTGGGCTGCATTTCTGTGGTTTTTCCAATCCCTCCCAGTGGGATCCGGCTCGCTTGTTGCAAGGAGAGCTGTTAGAGAGAGCCCTGGATCTTCCTGTGCGTCAGCAATGGGAACTTGTCGAGTCTCTTGATCCCGATATCAGCCATTTTGAGTTTTTCCTGAGTCGACAACCCATCATCAAAAACTGCTGGGCCAACGACGAAGACTTGTTGGCTGCCGGTGGGGAACGCAACCGTTGCCTTTGGGGTTGGCCAGCGACGGCACTGCTGGGCCCGGATCTGGAGCCTTTGGACATCGAACCCGGAGATCTGGCTTTGCTCCAATCCCTGGAGGAGGCTCCCGAGGGAATGGCACTGGCCGCCTTGCCCCTGGCCATGGATCCGCAGGAACTTCTGCTGCGGGCTCGCCGGTTGATCGCCCTCCGGCTGCTTCAACCACTGATCCCTTGAGGCGGAAGACCCCGATGCCGTAAGCCTGCGTGATAAGTTCTGGTCGCCAATTCGCTTCATACGGTTGCCGGCCGCGATTGCCCCGTATCCGAATCCAGAGGTTCCATTACCTCTTGCCGAGGAGCCCTTACGGGACTCTCATGCCAATGGCATGGGGGATTATCGGCGGCTACAGCAGCGCCTGTTGCTGACCACGACCATTGCTGCAGCTGGTGCAGTGCCGATTGCTTCCTTTGCTTTCGGATGGAATGTTGGCTTGAGCCTCCTGATCGGCGCCATTTCCGGTCTTCTTTATCTGTGGCTCTTGTCCAGAAGTGTGGCTCGACTGGGCGAAGCCAACCGCTCCCTGAGCAAGGCGCAACTGCTGGTTCCGGTCGTTCTCGTACTGGCCAGTGCCCGCATACCCCAACTCCAGCTGCTTCCAGCCTTGGTGGGTTTTCTTCTTTATAAACCTGCCTTGCTTGTCCAGGCTGCCCTGGATAGTTAATTCCGGCCCAAGACCTTTTCTTTGCCCTTCGGCCCTTTCTTCAGGACACCGACCCCGATGGTTCCGATGACTTTCAGTCTTCCCTTCGCTGCACTCGAGGTGGGTCAGCACCTGTACTGGAAACTTGGCAATCTCAAGATTCACGGCCAGGTTTTTCTCAGCTCATGGGTCGTGATCGGTGCCTTGCTGGCTCTGGTCGCCTATGGCACCAGAAAGATGCAGCGAGAACCCTC
Organism: Cyanobacteriota bacterium; assembly: GCA_046338875.1. Taxonomy (GTDB): domain Bacteria; phylum Cyanobacteriota; class Cyanobacteriia; order PCC-6307; family Cyanobiaceae; genus Cyanobium. Next base: position 11,003 of record JBKDVK010000110.1, read on the forward strand.
CGGCGTCCAGAACTTGCTTGAATACTTGTGGACTTATATTCGTGATCTTGCTCGTGAGCAGATTGGCGAGAAGGCTTACCGCGACTGGCTGCCTTTCATTGGCACCTTGTTTTTATTCATTTTCGTGAGCAATTGGGGCGGTGCCTTGATTCCATGGAAGTTGATCCATCTTCCGAGCGGTGAGCTGGGAGCGCCTACGGCTGATATCAACACAACGGTTGCGCTGGCACTTTTAGTCTCTCTCGCTTATTTTTACGCCGGTTTAAGCCGCAAGGGATTGCGTTATTTTGAATATTATGTAGAGCCAACGCCCATTATGTTGCCTTTCAAAATTATTGAAGATTTCACAAAACCTCTTTCCCTATCGTTCCGTCTCTTCGGAAATATCCTTGCTGACGAACTGGTTGTTGCTGTGTTGGCTTTCCTGGTCCCCTTGGTCGTACCCCTACCGGCCATGTTCCTTGGTCTGTTCACCAGCGCTATTCAGGCTCTGATCTTCGCCACCCTTGCCTCCTACTACATCGGCGAGGCGGTGCACGAAGAGCACCATTGATCTAAGGCCACAACGGCGTCGCCAAGGGACGTCGTTCTGCCAAACTCTCTG
>JBKDVK010000111.1:0-18965 GCA_046338875.1 Cyanobacteriota bacterium
CAAAAGAGATCTACAAATACATCAAAAAGTAAGAAAAATCACGTAAATTAAAATAAAATTTGTCGAAATCCAAGTTAAAGATAATGGTATTGGGATACCAAACGAAACAAAGCCAAATATTTTCAAAAAGGGATTTACAACGCGTGATGGCGGTACAGGGATTGGGCTTTTCACAATTAAAGAAGCGGTAGAAAGAATGAGAGGGCGTGTCAAGTTTGACTCAAGGGTGGATATTGGGTCTACGTTCATTATACTTGTACCAGTCGACACCAAAAGGTCCTGGCTACGTTAAGATTTGTTTATTTATCCGTTAAGAACCATATACACATGCTAAACTTTTCTAAGTTCTTTGATACGGAATGAAGTCTTCTCACAATTTATCTTCAGGAATCGAAAGTAACATATTCTCAGATAATATCATTCAAGAGTTATGTAGAAAACGAGAGGTAGCTATTGTTGAAGATGATGAAGAACTTCAACTCCAATACAAAGATATTTTTGAGAATTATGGATGTGATCCTGTCTTCCTCTCTGGTATCGATGATGTCAAAGAAATCATTAGTTTATCTAATAGCCCAATGCTTTATATACTAGATGTGAGTCTTGGTCAAGATCGCAAAACAGAAGGTTTGGATATCCTAGAATATGTCAAAAATGCTAATTCACAGAATTTTGTGGTTATAATATCTACTCATATTGCCCGTTATGAGGATGATATTAAAAAAGCAAATATGAGTTTTGAAAAAGGGACAAGTCTAAAATCTGATATTAAAAAAATACTCATTAGTTTTCTGCATCGCGCTCATGACTCATTAAATGAAATATATACCAATGAAAACACTAATTCTCTTGTCTCCCCAAGTTTTAATAGTTCAAATCTTGACATTTATCATAAACTTCTTGAGGATACCCATTGGATACAACAAAATCATGGGAAATTTATTGTCATTGCGAATGGTGAATTTTTTATCGATGATCAACTAAATTTTTTACTTGACTTCATAGAAAAAAAATATCCTGAAAGACAAAGATTTTTTGCTCAAATAATTTCAAAATCAGTAGAACCGGACTTAGAAGCAGTAGATATGTCATTTTCAATGTCTTTTTGATTCTTATCGTTATGTACACTTACGGCTTCTTGCAGAACAGTATTGTTGGTCCAGAAGCATATATTAAAATTACCAATCCAGTAAATAAAAAAAGTACTCCTACGCGCGCAATAATTGATACAGGAGCAACTATTACCTGCATCCGTTCTGATATCATAGAGAAAATCAATCAAATGCCAAACTTTTTAACATTTGGAAACGATATTACTTTATTAGACTTTTCCGGGAAAGAAGTAAAATATCCTACTTGTAGTGTTTTATTGTCCCTTATCAATAATTCTGGTTCACTTGATTATTATGAACGTATAACAGTAGCGGTTTTACCTAGTAGGCGTTTTCGTAATTATGGAATTATTGGAAGAGATGTTCTTAATTCTAGAAAAATTATTTTGGATTGTCTTAAAGAGCCCGAATCCTGGAGTGTTCATGCTACTTAGAGTTTGCTGAAACTTAATTTCTAGCAATACACTACCAACTAAAAGATATGCCAAAAAAAGGAGCACTTAAGATGCTTCCGTAAAAATATGTGAAGATATTTTATTGATCGGTATTGGAAAAATATTCCAATATTCTTAACTTTTGCTAGCATGGTTTAATAAATTAAGAAGATAAAACTAGCTTTATATCGATATATTTTAATCTTTTGCGGCACGATTGAAAGGACAGGTCTCAAGCGGCACCCCTGAAGCGGCACTCCCAAACCAGCGGGCCTCAGGAACCCAGCAGAGCCGTGCAAACCAACCGCTCCTGCAAGGCATCCCCCCGCACCCGTCGCAGCCGGATCACTTCGGCCAAGTGGCCGGCATCATCGGCGATGCCGCAGAAGCGGCCCGAGCCCCAGGTGTGCAGCCAGGGAAGTCCCAGAAAATAGAGCCCCGGGCTGGGGGTGACGCCTCGCTCGTGGGCGGGATAGCCCGCGCCATCGAAGACTGGCACGTCAATCCAGCTGAAGTCGCTGCTGTAGCCCGTGCACCAAATCACAGCCGCCAGGGGTTCGGCTGCCAGGTCTAGGGCCGGGGCAGGGCCCGGCAGCGGACGCCAGCAGGGTTCATAGGGATCTTGGGGAGGCACGTCGAGGCCTTGATCGCTGATCCAGAGATCGATGCTTTGGCCGATGCGGTTGAAAACTGCATCGGCCTGGTCCAGGTTCGCCTCAAGGTCGTCGGCGAACCGGATGCCCTGGTCGCTGAGCTCCAGCAGACGCCCATGCAGTTGCATGCCATTGAGGGCATGGCGGCGCAGGTCGATGTCGTGGCCGCCATCCCGTCCGCTGAGGTAGTGATTGGTCTTGGATCGCACGGCCTTGGGGTCGGCATGTTCGTGGATCGGCATGGCGTAATAGCCCATGCGCTCCAACCAATCGACCACATCCCTGCCGCGATACCGGCGGGGCGAGCGCGGCGCCGAACCGACGCTGAGATGGACACGGCGACCGGCAAAAAAGAGGTCTTCGGCAATCTGGGCGCCAGACTGGCCGCTGCCAACCACCAACACCGACCCCTCAGGCAACTGGTCCGGGTTGCGATAGTCGCGGGCATCGAGTTGCAGCAGGCTGGCGGGCAGTCGCTGGGCCTGGGCATGGCGTTTGGGGTGGTGATAGCCACCAATCGCCACCACAACCTGGTCGGCATGCACCTGGCCGGCAGTGGTGCTGAGGCGATAGCCCTCCCCCTGGCGCTGCAATCCCTGGACACTGACCCCCTCACGCACATCAACATCAAGCTGGGCGGCAAAGCGGCGTACGTAGTCGACGATGGCATCGCGGGCCATGAAACCCTCCGGGTCGTCGCCGTCGTAGGGGAAATCGGGCAACCGGCACTGCCAGTTGGGCGTCACCAGACAAAAACTGTCCCAGCGCTGGTGCTGCCAGGCATGACCGATGCGGTTCTTTTCCAGCACCAGGGCCTGGATGCCATGGCGCTTCAGGCAGGCCGCCATGGCCAGGCCCGCTTGACCGGCACCGATGATGACCACCGGTGAGGAGGACGGCAGCGGCGGGACTGCTGGGGCGATTGTTGCCGCCTGGGCGGGGGCAGCGGGGGGCAATGGGGGTGTCGCTGCTGGGGGCACAGCGAATCTGCGAAAGGAATAGAAGGATTCTGCGGCGAGAATGGCTAAATTCTGGTAGCCATAGCCACCAAAATAATCGGATTAGTTGCAATTGCTACACAAACTTAGGGGCTGGCCGTGCAATCTGCCCCAGTTCTGCGCCCCTGGCCCTGCTCCCCATGCCTGAAGTGACCCGTCCCGCCAATCAGCCGGGAGATTTTCTTGTTGACTACGAGCAAAAAGTCTTCCCCGATGTCAAAGCGGAACCTGGCGAAAAAGCCCTGGTCACTTTCCACACCGTTGCCTTTGAAGGTTCAATTGGTTTGGTTAACTTACTCCAAGCCAGTCGCCTGATTAACAAAGGTTTTGAAACCTCGATTCTTCTCTACGGGCCTGGCGTTACCTTGGGGGTGCAGCGCGGTTTCCCCAAACTGGGTGATGCTGCCTTTGATGGCCATCTCAACTTCAACGCCCGCCTGCAAAAGTTCATGGATCAAGGTGGCAAGGTCTATGCCTGCCGCTTCGCCCTCCAGGCGCTCTACGGTCATGGTGAAGGGGCATTGATTCCCGGCATCACCCCGGTCAACCCCCTGGATGTGCTGGACATTATCTTGCTGCATCGCAAGCAAGGCGCCTTTATTCTGGACACCTGGACCCTCTGAACCCAGCACAATCAATGGCGGCTTGAGTGCTACCTCACCTGCAGCCATTCCCCATAACCCTCAGCCTCACTCGCCTGCCCATGGCCGATCCAATCATCGTCGCCGCCGCCCAAATCCGACCGGTGCTCTTCAGTTTGGAGGGCTCGGTCGCCCGGGTGCTGGCGGCCATGGCCGAGGCGGCGGCTGCAGGGGTGAGGTTGGTTGTTTTTCCAGAGACTTTTCTGCCCTATTACCCCTACTTTGCCTTTGTCGAGCCGGCGGTGCTGATGGGTCGCTCCCATCTCAAGCTCTACGAAGAGGCCGTCCTTGTCGATGGGCCTGAGGTGGCCCGCATTGCCGCTGCGGCGCGCCAGTTGCGCCTGCATGTTTTGTTGGGCATCAACGAACGGGATGGGGGCAGCCTTTACAACACCCAATTGCTGATCGACGACAAGGGGGAATTGCTGCTCAAACGTCGCAAAATTACCCCTACTTATCACGAACGCATGGTCTGGGGCCAAGGGGATGGGGCCGGCCTCCAGGTGGTTGCCACCGACCTGGGCCGTATCGGCAGCCTGGCCTGTTGGGAGCACTACAACCCCCTGGCCCGCTTCGCCTTGATGACCCAGGGGGAAGAGATCCATTGCGCCCAGTTTCCGGGGTCCCTGGTGGGTCCCATCTTCACGGAGCAGACGGCGGTGACCATGCGGCACCATGCCCTGGAAGCCGGTTGTTTTGTGGTGTGCAGCACCGCCTGGCTCGATCCCAGCGACTACGCCAGCATCACGCCCGATGCCTCGTTGCAGCGGGCTTTCCAGGGGGGCTGCCACACGGCGGTGATCAGTCCGGAGGGTCGCTATCTGGCCGGACCCCTGGGCGAGGGCGAGGGCCTGGCCATCGCCGAGCTCGACTTCGACCTCATAACCAAGCGCAAACGCATGATGGACAGCGTCGGGCACTACAGCCGGCCCGACCTGCTGGGACTGCGCCATGACCGCCGGCCCCACAGCCACCACGAACCAGCCCCCTTGGCCGCCCCCCCGGGCTCGCCTGCCGTCCCTGTTTCGGCCCAGCCCGCCTCCAGCCCGCCCCCCCATTCTTTCGCGCTCCCCCAAGCGGGATCCCCTGGGCCGGAGCCGCTGGCACCCGAGCGTCCCAGCAGCCTGGCTGTGCCCCTGGAGGTAGCCCATGGCTGAGACTGAGCCCCGCTTGGCAACCCTGCTTACTGAACTGCAGGTCCATGGCGTGGTCGATTCGGCCGTGCCGGGCAACCAGGGACGGCGGGGGGGAGCTGGTCCTTCCGACCACCGGGCCCTGACGATTGATGGCACCACTGTGATGGTGCCGGTTTACAACGCCCGCTCCCAGGCGTCGCCTTACCGGCTGCATAGCGAAGCCGACGGCTCTCTAAGCCTGGCCCAAGGGGATTCCAACTTGCAGGCCCAGGTCCAGGTGCCGCCCGAACCAGCTTTTTATGGCCTAGAGACAGCTGAGGGCATCCCCTATCGCGCCATTGCCCTGCTGCACAGCCGCGATGTGCTGGCCACCACGCTGCAGCAAACCTGCATTCGGTTTCGCGATCGCAGCCAATCGTGCCAGTTCTGTGCCATCGAGCAATCGCTGGAGGGGGGGCGCACGCTGGTGCGCAAAACACCCCAGCAGGTGGCCGAAGTAGCGGCAGCGGCCGTGCGGCTCGATGGCGTGCGCCAACTGGTGATGACCACCGGCACCCCCAACAGCGACGACCGGGGCGCCCGGCTGATGGCCGAAACGGCTCTGGCGGTAAAGGCGCGGGTGGATCTGCCGATCCAGGGCCAGTGCGAGCCGCCGGAGGACCCCAGCTGGTATCGGCTGATGAAAGACGCGGGTGTGGACAGCCTCGGCATGCACCTTGAGGTGGTGGAGCCAGAAGTGCGGCGCCGCATCTTGCCGGGCAAATCCGAACTCAGCCTCGATCGCTATTACGAAGCTTTTGGCCAGGCGGTGGCGGTGTTCGGCCGCGGCCAGGTGACCACCTACCTGTTGGCGGGCCTGGGCGACAGCGCCGAGAGCCTGATTAGTTGCAGCGAACGCCTCATTCAGTTGGGCGTGTATCCCTTCGTGGTGCCTTTTGTGCCCATTGCTGGCACCCCCCTGCAAGACCATCCAGCCCCCAAAACCGCCTTCATGGTTGAGGTGTACACGGCCGTAGCGGCACTGCTGCGGGCCTCGGACCTGCGGGCGGAGGCGATGGCGGCGGGCTGCGCCAAATGCGGGGCCTGCTCAGCCCTGGCTTTGTTTGAACAGCAGGCCTAACCATGCCCTTCCTGGACGGCAACAGCCTCAAGATTGGCTCCAGTCCCTGTTCGTCACCGGCGGCCTTTACCCCTTCAGTGCGCTTTGGCATTGGCGTCGATGCGGAAGATTTTCGACTCTCGCCGACGACCCATTCCGGCCTTTTCTCCTTCCACCTGCTACAAACCACTTCCCCGCTGATGAAGGGTTACTGGCAACTGCGCAGCACCATCTTCTGCCAGGAGCAGCACCTCTTCGAAGAACACGACCGCGATGACCGGGATGATCACGCCTACCCCATCGCCGCCATCTATCCCGGCGCCGCCCAATACTCCGGGGTGGTGGGGGTGGTGCGAATCCTGGAGGAGCAAGCGGGGATTTGGTACGGCGGGCGGTTGGGGGTTAAGGACAGCTACCGCCGCCAGAACCAGATCGGCAAGGGGCTGATCTGGAAGGCCGTGACGACGGCCCACGGCTGGGGCGCCCAGCGCTTCCTGGCGACGGTGCAGCTCCAGAACGTGCGTTTTTTCGAGCGCCTGCACTGGCACTCGCTCGAGTCCATGGACATCCGCGGCGTCCGCCACCATCTGATGGAGGCCGATCTGGCCTATTACGAACCTGCAAGTCAACGGCGCCCCGGCCTGATGGCGGCATGAGGTCACCAGCAGACGGCCTGGAAGGCGAGGCCAGCGGCGGGGCGCACCTTAACCAGAGGGACCGAAGCAGGGCGGAGGTCGATCTGGACGACTTGGTACAGCGATTGTCCCAACTGGAGGGATTGCTGGGCAAGCGTGACATCCAGGTTCCGGCAAGCTTCTTTGCCCACCAACCCTTCCCTTCGCTGGGGGCGGCGGCGGACCTGGGGGATGACGCCGCCTTGGTGCCGGCAGCGCCTGGACCCCTGTTGCTGGCCTGCGAAGGCTTGCACCCCCAGCTGGTGGCCGAGGACCCCTGGTTCGCCGGCTGGAGTGCCGTGCTGGTGAACCTCAACGACATCGCCGCCATGGGGGGGCGGCCCCTGGCCCTGGTCAACAGCCTCTGGAGCCAGGGGCCGGCACCGGCTCAGGCGTTGCTGGAGGGTATGGGCTTTGCCTGCGACAAATTCGGGGTGCCGATGGTGGGGGGCCATACCAATCTGCAGAGCCCATACACGGCGCTTTCGGTGGCGGTGCTGGGCATGGCGCCGGGGCCTGTGCTCTCGGCCCGACTGGCGCGGCCTGGGCAAATCTGTTGTCTGCTCGCCAACCACCAAGGCGCTTTCCATCGCCACTACCCCTTCTGGGATGCGGCGACCCAAGCCGATCCCGCCCGCCTGCGGGCCCAGCTTGAGCTGTTGGTGCAACTGGCCGGGGCGGGGGTGGTACGGGCCGCTAAGGACGTGAGCATGGGCGGCATCGCTGGCACGGCGGTGATGTTGGCGGAGGCGGCCGGATGCCATTTGCAGCTCGATCTGGACGCCATCGAATCGCCTCCGGGGGTGGGGCTGGAAGCCTGGCTCACCTGTTTCCCCAGCTATGGCTACTTGCTGGTGGTCGACCAAGGCGCCAGCGCCGAGCTGGCGGCCGCCGTGGCGCCCCACCCTGAGCTGTGGTGCGGGCCCATCGGTCGCTTCGGGCCAGGCCCGGCGTCAGTGGCGTTGATCCAGGCCGGAGCCTGCTCGCTGCTGTGGCCTGGCGGGGAAGCCTTGACGGGCTTTACCGCTTCAACCAGATGACTCTTCGACTTCAGCTAAATGACATGGTCGCATCATCGAATTGACAGCTTGCCTGGGGCCGTCAGGGCAGAATCAGTTAACTGCTGAGGGACATTCATGCCTGAAGTTCATCTCACCCTGGAATGGCCGGATGGCAGCACCAGTGCTCTTTATTCCCCTTCGACAGTGATCCTGCGGCGGCTGCGACCCGGCCAAAGCCTGCCGGTATCCACCCTCAGAACCCAGGGAGTCGCCGCCCTCCAGGAGGCCTCCGAGCGGGTGCGGGCTCGTTACGGCTTTGCCTGCACCCGAACTAGCGAAGAACGCCACAAGCTGGAATGTATGGCTAGCCGTTTTGATGACGCGGAATGCGTCCAGATCCTGTCCTGAAAGGGTTCTCGCAGCCCCTGGCTTAGGCCTCCGTCAGCAATGGATCGGAGCGAAATCGACAACAGCTGTTATGAATAGTCGGTTGATATATAAATTATAACCGTCCAATTTTTGATTAATTTCTTGGCAGTTTGCCAACCCGCATTTATTGTCAATGGCATTTTAATCATGGTAGAAATTCACACCCTTGCCTGTCTCGATTATCTGATGTGGCTCCGCACAGGCGATGAGGTTGCCAAGCGGACAGGCCTCAACCAGTCCACAATCAGTCGCAACCTTCATAAATGCTGTGAAGCCTTTTTCTTAAATGTAAAAAAAATAAATAACGAGTATGTGATCACCGGTAATACCGACCTGATTAATCTAGAGCGAAACGTTCATCAGCATCATCGCTGGAAAAGCTATCGCCCATTGAGGGTTGATGCAATGTTCTGGTCAGGGCGAGCCTACTTTTCGTCACCGATCGAAGACTATGTCTTGGGCAACCATGACTTCATGCATGTCGCCCAACCCCTCGCCATGCTCCGCGATGGCGTACTTGATGCTTTGATTGCGCCCTTCCCGGATTGTCCGGCTGCCGATGACAGCACATTAGCCAGCTTTCCCCTGGCCTACTTCCCCTGCTATCTGATCACGGTTGAATCCCATCCACTCTTTTCAATAAACCGTGAATTAACTTTAGAAGACATAGCAGCATACCCCTCCCTTGCCCTGCCAGAGGGGGCTTTCCCAGTTTTTGAAGACTATGCAAAAAGCCTGGGGCTATGGAATTCACCCTCAAGTATCTATCGCTATGACATGAATAAATGGGAGGGCAGAAACGAAGCTGAGCTGACAACTTCTTTTGCCTCTATTTTTGGCGCTAATTTACATAATTCAACTCAAAAGGTATTGCCCTACAAGCTGGATATGGAGTGCGGTGATTATCTGATCGTCAAAAGAGATTTTGCCAACCATCCCCTTTGCCAAAATTTGAGGCAGATTCTCCACGATCGCTTAAGGCCATGGGCTGAGCAATATCCTGAAATTCGCTTATGTCACCCTTAATTCTAGCTGGCCAGCGCCTAGCGATGTCGGGCTAGAGGCGGACCCCACGTCACCATGATCAGCCGATAAATCCATCACCCTGGGGACTTGCGGCCCAGTGTTGATCAAAGCCTGCCAGCATCGTGTTCTCCATTCCTGTGCTGCGATGCCTGCCGAAGATTTGATCTGGCGCCGCAGTTGGTACCCGGTGGCCTTCCTCAAGGATCTGCCGCAGGACCGTCCCACTGCCTTCACCTTGCTGGCCGAGGATTTGGTTCTCTGGCACGACCGCCAGGCCGGGCATTGGCGGGCCTTCGCCGATGTCTGCCCCCACCGGCTCGTGCCCCTCTCCCAGGGGCGCCTCAACGACAAGGGCGAGCTGGAGTGCCCGTACCACGGCTGGTGCTTTGACGGTGAGGGGCGCTGCACCACAATCCCCCAGGCCAATCCCGGCGCCAGCATCGACACCCTGCGCAGCCGTTGCCGGTCCTACGCCACCGCCGCGGCCCAAGGGTTGCTGTTTGTGTTCAGCGGTGATCCCGCCGCGGCCGACGCCGTGCCCCTGCCCCTGGTGCCGGTGCTCCAAGAAAACCCGGCCGCTTGGACCGTCCAGGATTCCTTCCGTGATTTGCCCTACGACGCCCTCACCCTGCTGGAGAACGTGCTCGATGTCAGCCATGTGCCATTTACCCATCACGCCACTGTGGGCAAGCGTGAGACTGCCGGTCCGGTGGACCTTGAACTCACCGCCAGTGGATCGGAGGGGTTCAGTGGCCTGTGGCAGGAAGGGCCCCGCCGCGGCAGTCTTGGCAGCCAGACCACAGTGTTCACGGGCCCCAGCCTGATGATCCATGATCTCACCACCAAGGGGGGCACCCGTTTCCAGACGGTGGTCTACGCCACCCCGATCCACAGAGGGGCCTGCCGGCTATTTGTGCGGTTGCCCTTTTTCTTCGGCTCTCCCTGGCCAGGTCGGTTGCTGAAACTGCGGCCCGAGTGGTTGCAACACCTCGGTAACCACGTGGTGCTCGAAGACGACCAGCTATTCCTGCATTGGCAAGAGCGGGTGCTGGAGGAGAGGGGCGGCGGCTCCTCCCTCGCCCAGGCCTGCTACTTGGCCACCCGCTCCGATCTCTACGTCCGTGCCCTGCACGATTGGGTGGATCGGGTGGGCGGCGGCCCATTCCCCCAGACGCCCCTGCCGGAGCGGCTTGGCGTCCAACCCCTGCTGGAGCGTTATGAGAGCCACACCCGCCACTGCCGCAGCTGCAGCTCGGTCGATCGGCGCTTGGCGCTGCTGCGGCCTGGCGCTCTAGTGGCGACGGCCCTAGCCTTGGTGGCCGCCGCTTGGTGGGGGCCCACCCCTGCCGGGGCCGCCTGGCTGGCTTTGGCCTTGGTGGCCGCCGGGGCCTGGATCCAGGCCGGCCGTTGGCGCCAGGCCCTGCGATTTGGCTCACCCCTACCGCCCCGCAACCGCAGCTAGGGAGGCAGGTTTCTAGTCCCTCGGCCCCGTTTGGGCCATGGCCTTACTCAGGCCCAGAACAGCAACCGGGTGGCGATTTCGACTACGACCAGGCCGATCAGGGCCATGGCCGCCAGTAAGGAATTGGGTTTGGACATGCTTCGAGCCTTCACTTGGCGAAACCCTAAAGGAAATCTTAAGATCTGGCCTCATTTGCCCCAGATCGCCATATCACGCAACATCGGGCAACGCTTTCCCGATTGCGATGGTCCGGATGGGCCGGTTGTTGGAGGTGGCGGCTCAATAGCCCGAGTCGGCCACGCAGATTCCTTGGCACGAAATGCCGTTGCTGGCGGTACGACCGCAATGGCCGCAAAGAATGGCCTCCACCGTGGGGCCATCTGGTGCCCCTGCCGCTGCTCCTGCGGCCTCCCCTTCACCAGTAGTCTTCCAGCCCTGATGGGGGGAAGGAAGGTCCGTGCCGGCCTGGCCCGGGGGCGTCTGTGGCAGGGTCAAGACGGCGAGCCCGGTGGTCAGTCCGATCATGGCGCCCATTGCCCTGTTGCTGTGCCCATGGTTTCCACCCCTGCATCGCCCAGCATCGGTGTGGGCACCTGGGCCTGGGGCAACCAGCTGCTCTGGGGCTACGACCCCGCCCAGGACGAGGCCCTACGCCAGTGCTTCCACCGGGCCGTGGCCTTGGGGCTGCACTTTTTTGACACAGCCGATTCTTATGGAACCGGGCGTTTCAACGGCCGCAGCGAGACCCTGCTCGGCCAGTTCTGCTCGGAGCTGGCCCTGGCCGATCGCCAGGCCCTCACGCTGGCCACCAAGCTGGCCCCTTTCCCCTGGCGCCTGGGCCGCCAGGGCTTTCGTGCCGCCTTCGCGGCCTCCCATCAGCGCCTCAAAGGCAACCTCGATCTGGTGCAACTGCACTGGAGCACGGCCCGTTATGCCCCCTGGCAGGAGGGCCCCTTGCTGGATGGGTTGGTGGATCGGCAGCTAGCGGGAGAGGTTGCTGCTGTTGGGGTTTCCAACCTGGGTCCCGCCCGCCTGCGCCAGGTCCATCGCCATATGCAAGAGCGCGGTGTGGCTCTGCACAGCCTCCAGGTGCAGTTGTCCTTGTTGGCCCCCCAGCCGGTCCAGCCAGGGGGGCTGGCAGACATCTGCCAGGAGCTGGGGGTCCAATTGATCGCCTACAGCCCCCTCGCCCTTGGACTCTTAACCCAGCCCGCCGGGGATCCCCCGCCCTGGCCCCCAGGGCCCCGGGGCTTGCTTTATCGGCGGCTTTGGAACGGTTGCCAGCCCTTGTTGGCGGCCTTGGGCAGCATCGCTGGCGACCGCGGTGTCTCCCAGGCGGCCGTTGCCCTTAATTGGTGCCGGGCCCATGGCGCCATGCCCATCGTTGGCCTGCGTCGCATTGAACAGGTGGATGGGGCCGCAGCGGCTCTCGCCTGGCAACTGGGTGCCGATGAACGCAAGCTGCTTGACGCCACCAGTGCATCCCTGGCGGTGGCGATGCCGGCGAACCCATTCCAGAGCCGCTGAGGAGCAAGAGATCAATAGCCAGGGCTTAAGGGCCAGGGCTCAAGGGCTAAAGATCTAGAGCCAGAGTTCAAATCCCCTGGCCCTGTTCAGGCAGCCCCTTCAGTGGGTCTCAGCCTCAAAGTCCGCGTCGGGGGTGATGACCACCGGCAGGGATTCGGGGCGCGGCTCGACGCCTTCTCCGCCCTGGATGACTTGCAAGAGGTGGGCGTCGCGCTGTAAGCCCTTGTCATCGTTGTCGGATCCGGGCCCGCAGGCAGCCAGGGCTTCTTGCAACAGCGAATCAAAGGTGGACCCTGGGAGTCGGTGACGGGCCAGTTCCAGGAAAGCCCGAGAAAGGGATTCACCCGCCGCCGCCCGTACCGCCGGGTTGCTGCGCCGCAGATCCTGTTCCTGACTGATGGCCGCTAAAAAACGCTCGGTCACATCCCGCTTGGTGGTGGCGCGGATGCGGGTGTCTTGCTCGGTCTGGCTGAGAAAAATCTGCCCCTCAAGCTCATGGAGCCGGCGGTTGAGGCTTTCGAGAACCTCCTCCGCTTCCTTGACGATATGGGCCAGTTGACCGTCAGAGAGCCGGGGCAGATCGGCCACGTACACCTTGCCGTGGTCCCTCAGGGTCAAGAAGGTGGGGCGAGGTCCTGAACCATTGCTGGGACCCGCTTCCCGGAAACGGGGGCGAGGCTGGACAGGTCGTTGGGGCGGTATCGGACCCGCTGAGCTGCGGCGACGGGTGATTCGAGTCGAGGTATCGAGCATCGCTAAAGAAACGAGGGGCAGTACTGGCGAGCCAGCTGGACGCTTGGACTTGTATAGGGGATCACTCAACGACCTTAAAGACCCGGGGGTGGGCGAAGTCACCAATCTTTCAGTACGGCAATCCCGCCAACGCCCCCTGGGGGGCAGCCCCGGCGGCGATTCGGCCCATCTCCCAGGCCTCGAAACCGGTCGCCTGGCAGACCCCCAAAGCGTTTTCGACGGCATCGGGCGGCACCACCAGGCAGAACCCCACCCCCAGATTGAAAGTGTTCCACAGGTCGGCCTCGGGCACCTGACCCCAGTGCTGCAACCAGTCAAAGAGCGCCGGCCGCGTCCAGCTGTCCGGATCAATGACCCCGTGGACCCCCGCCGGCAGGGCGCGGGGCAGGTTTTCCGGCAGCCCTCCGCCAGTGATGTGGGCCATGCCGTGCAGGGGCACGTTTTGCCGTTGCAGTGCCTTCACCAACGGGGCATAAATAAGGGTTGGCGTTAGCAGTGACGCGATCAGGGATGGCCCGTTGGCTTCGATGGGTTCGTGGGGGGGGTGGCCGCTGGCCGCAAGAATCTTGCGCACCAGGCTGAAACCGTTGCTGTGGATGCCGCTGCTGGCCACCGCCACGATCCGATCGCCGACGCCCACGGCCTGGCCATCAATCAGTTGCTCTTCCTCGACCACCCCCACACAGAAGCCGGCCAGGTCGTAGCGCCCTTGGGGATAGAACCCCGGCATCTCGGCGGTTTCACCCCCCAATAGGGCGCAGCCCCCCGTTGCGCAGCCGGCGGCAATCCCCTCCACCACCTCGGCCATGGCCTCGGCGCTGAGGCGGCCAGTGGCGATGTAATCCAGAAAAAACAGGGGCTCGGCGCCGCTGGTGATCACATCGTTTACGCACATCGCCACCAGATCGATCCCTACCCCCCGGTGGGCGCCATGGTCCTGGGCCAGTTCCAGTTTGGTGCCGACTCCGTCGGTGCCGGCCACCAGCAAGGGTTGCCGCAGACCCCCCGGCAGGCGGCAGAGGCCTGCGAACCCCCCCAGAGCGCCCCGCACCTCGGGCCTGTGGGTGCTTTCCACACTGCGGCGGATGCGTTCCACGAAGGCCCGCCCTGCCACCACATCGACACCGGAGTCGCGGTAATCCATCGCCGTGCTGCCGGAACTGGCTCCGATCCTCCGATGGCGGCGGCCCTGGACCGCCATCCAGCTTCCTGGGATGGGGTCGATTCCGTGATTGGCACATTCAATGATTCGCCTGGCTAATGCCTTTGATCAGATTTTCTGATCTTCTTTTTTGGCGTCAGGGGTGCTGTTGTCAGTCGTGGCCAAAGGACGGGCGACGGATGATGAAATCTGATCAATCAATTTGGGCGACTTTCTCATTTTTTGGGTCCACCAAATTCAGATACCTTGGCCTCGTTGTTATTCCTGTAAGGAACTCCCCAGGTAACTTCGCCAAACTAGATCACCTGAAAAAGGGTTCTATTTAGCAAGATCTGTTCACTGCCAGGAGTAATCCTCCGCCAGTCGTTCTGCTCATCCAGGGCGTTCCGTTCATCATGCTTCGACTTCGTCTCCTCGCTTCTGCCGCTCTGCTGCTGGCTAGCAGTGCCCCAATGTCTGCAAACGCTGCGGGCTTTTCCTCGGGCACCATTCCTTCTTTCAGCATCTTCCCGACCGATTCGGCCCCCAGCCTCGACGATCGCTTTTTGCAAAAGCCCCGGATCGCTCCCCTGGCACCCGGTCAACAGATAGCTACAGCAGGCACCCAGGTCGGCCAGGCCAGTTGGTACGGACCGGGCTTTTACGGCGGTCGCACCGCCAACGGTGAGGTGTTCAGGCCAGGTACCTACACCGCAGCCCACCGTTGGCTCCCCTTTGGCACCCGGGTGCGCGTCACCAATCTCAACAACGGTCTCAAGGCAGTGGTTCGCATCAACGACCGCGGTCCTTTTTCTGGCGGACGAATCATTGATTTGGCCCATGGTGCGGCCAGCGCCCTTGGCTTGACCTCCAGCGGCATCGCTCAGGTTCGTCTCGAAGTCCTCGACTGACATTTGAGGGCCTGCACACTCCCTCACCATGGCCCTGGCCCAAACTGGCGCCAGGGCTTTTTTGTTGTTCTGATTTGGAACTGATACGCACCCGTGCCCAACTGGCGGACTGGCGCCGCGGACTGCCGCCCCGGCCGCTCCATTTCGTGCCGACCATGGGTGCAATGCACCAGGGGCACCAGCAGTTAATTCGTCGGGCCGCCGAGCCCCGCTCCAGTGGCGACCCGACAGTCATCGTCAGCGTTTTCGTCAATCCGCTGCAGTTTGGCCGCGGCGAAGATTTCGATCGCTACCCCCGCGACCTTGATCGCGACGGCGATTTGGCTGCTGAGGCCGGAGCCCAGGCCCTGTTTGCCCCGTCCTTGGGCGAGATGTTTCCCCAGGGGGAGGCGGAAATCACCCGCATTCTGCCGCCGTCCTCCCTGGGCGATCGCTTGTGCGGCCTTAGCCGACCAGGCCATTTCGAGGGTGTGGCCACCATTGTCTGCCGTCTCCTCGCCCTGGTGCGGCCCCAGCGCTTGGTGATGGGGGAAAAGGATTGGCAGCAGCTGTTGATCCTTAGACGTGTTGTCGCTGACCTGGGTCTCAATGTGACCTTGGAGGGATGTGCCACCGTGCGGGGCCCCGATTCCCTGGCCTGCAGCTCCCGCAACCGCTACCTGAGTCAGGCGGAGGCCGCCGCCGCCGCCGCCTTGCCCCAGGCTCTTGCCCAGGCGGCCCTTGACAGTCGCTCAGATCCCGGAGCTGCGGGATTGGTTTTCGCCGTGCGCGCTCGCCTAGAGGCGGCTGGCTTGCGCCCGGATTATGTCGAGCTGGTGCGGGCGCATAGCCTGACCCCCTTGCAGCGCGTCGAGGGGCTGGCCCTGTTGGCCGCCGCCGCCTATTGCGGTCCTAGCCGACTGATCGATCATGTTTTTCTTATGACTCGCGCACCGATCGTCGCCATTGATGGACCCGCTGGGGCCGGCAAGAGCACGGTCACCCAGGCTCTGGCCAAGCGCCTTGGCCTGATCTATCTCGACACCGGTGCCATGTATCGGGCGCTCACCTGGTGGATTCAGCGCCAAGGCATGGACCCGGCCGATGCTTCCGGGTTGCCAGCCCTGCTGGCGTCGGTTCAGATCACTTTCAGCGAGGGCTTCGGGGCCGGGGGGCAGCGGGTTCTGATCAACGAGATTGATGTCAGCGAGGTCATCCGTAGCCCGGAGGTCACGGCTGCGGTTTCCACGGTGGCTGCCCACGCCTGCGTTCGCGAGACCTTGACCCGCCAACAACAGGCCATGGGCCAGCGCGGTGGCTTGGTGGCGGAGGGGCGTGACACCGGCACGGCCGTTTTTCCGGATGCCGATTGCAAGGTGTTTCTGACGGCCACGGTTTCCGAGCGTGCCCGACGCCGGGCCGAAGACCTGCGCGTTCGGGGCTTCAGCGTGCCTCCCCTTGCCGAACTTGAGCACCAGATTGCCGAGCGGGACCGCATGGATGCCTCCCGGGCCGTCGCTCCCCTGATCCAGGCAGAGGATGCCGTTGAACTGGTCACCGATGGTCTGGCGGTCGAGGCCGTCATCCAGGCTTTGGTTGATCTGTTCCGCTCCAGGGTGCCTGAAGAGGCCTGGCCAGAACCGGTCACCTAAGGGGTGGTTTGCTTGGGGCCCTGCTCCCAGGGCAGTGACGCCAGTAGGCCGGCGCAGGCGTCTTCGAGAAGATCCAGCACAAGTTCAAAGCCCTCCGGTCCACCCTGATAGGGATCGGGCACATCCTCAACTTGGTGGCGACCAGAGAAGCTGGTCATGGGAGTGATGCGGGCGCCTCCCCCGCTGCGGCGGGCCAGATCCTCAACGGCCGCAAGGTTGTGGCGATCCATTGTCACGATCAAATCGAAGCGGTGCAGATCCTGCGGCTGCAGCTGGCGAGCCCGGCTGGTCAGCTGCAGCCCGCGGCGGGCGGCGGCGTTGCGCATGCGGGCATCGGCCAGGCAGCCCACATGCCAACCACCGGTTCCTGCCGAATCCACCTCAAAGTGATGACTGCGGCCCTGCTGCTCTATGAGGTCAAGGAACACGGCTTCGGCAGCAGGGGAGCGGCAAATGTTGCCCAGGCAAACAAACAGCACCCGGGTAGGGCGTTGATTGGGGCTCGGTTCGCAATCAGGGGGTGATGTCATGGCGGACCAAGGCGATCGAGTGCAAGCTGGGCCCTGAGGCGCACCACGGGTATGGCTTCCTGGGCCGGTTGGGCCAGGCGCTCCAGGCACTCCAGCAGGGCTGCCGGGGCCGGTCGAGGGCCATGGGGCGAATGGCCCAGGCTTTCCAGGCCCACCACAACGGCATAGCGCACCACCCATTCATCGTCTTGACTGCCCCTCTCCAGAGCCCCTAGGCAGCGATTCCAAACGGGGGCTCTGATCTCTGCTTCGAGGGTCTCTAGGCGCAGCTGACCGAGGCCCCGGGCGGCGGCGCGGCGCACACTGGGGCCAATGTCCCCTTGCAAGGCCTCCTCCAATAGGTCGAGACCCCGTCCATCGCCAATCCCCGCCAGGGCCCGCACGGCCCAGGCCCGGGCTCCGTAGTTGTGGTTGTCCAGGCCCTCCAGGAGGGGTTCGACGGCTGCTGGGCCACAGGCCATCAGTCCGTCGACGGCGGCAACGGCGGCTCCCGGGTTGTTGAAGCCCATCACCCCCACCAGGGTCCGGATGGCGTTCAGCATCTCAGGGGTGACAGCGGTTGGTTCGGACGGAGGGGTGGCCAGGGCCAGGGCCAGGGTCCGGGTGGCCTGCACAAGGGACTCAGCGCTGTGGGCCCCGTCCACGGCGGCGATCAATAGAGACAGATCGGGCTGGGGCGGTACTTTGTTGGGCCCTTCGGGCAGGGTCATAGCAACTCATCCATGGCAAGGAGCACCGCTTCTGTGTCGGGTTCGCTTGGGGCCTTTTCAACCAGGCCTCGCAGGGCGATCAGTTTGAGGCTGTTTTCGGCCAAGGTGGCAGTGATGGCTCCAAGGGCTGGGCGCCAGCCCACGGCACCGAGGTCCATCAGGGCGGCGCGACGCACCTGCAACTGGGGGTGGCTGAGCAGGGTCACCAACCGGTCGCCCCATTGGGGTTCGCCGGTGAGCTGCAACATGGCCCGGGTGGCGGCGCTGCGGATCAGGGGCCGATCATGCTCCAGGAACGGCTCGATAGCCGTCAGCACTGCAGGAGTGGCGACACCAATATCGCCGAGGGCCTCGATCAACGCCTCACAGGGTTCCTGCAGCTTGGGGCTGTTGATTTGCGGGGCTCCGGCCACCGACGGCCCACTGGCCAGGCGGCGGCAAAGGGGAATCACAGCCGCTGCCGCCCCCAGGTCCCCCAGGGCTCGGGCTGCGGCCTCTCGCAGACCGTCGTCCTCGTCCTCCAGGGCCTCGAGCAGGTCGCCAACGGCGCGCTGATCGGCCAACTTGCCCAGGGCCCGGGCGGCATTGCGGGCGACAGCGTTGTGCTCAACCCCGGCGCCGGCATCCCGTGGTTGCCGCTGACGCAGGGCTTGGCAGAGCAGCGGAACGGTGTCGGGATGGCGGCTGCGCATGCGCCCCAACCACCAGGCGCCGTAGTACTGAAGGGATTGGTCTTCGCTTTGGCGCAGCCGTCTCAGGGCTTCGGCTTCGCTGATCGGCTCCGCATTCGCTGGTGGCGGCGTTTCCGGCTCCATGGTTCCAGCCCTGGCGGCTTGGTTGGGCTGACTTGCTGATGTTGCCATCGCCGGCCCCCCCGGGGCGCCTCTGGTGGGCAGTCGTGACAATGCTCTGGAGCCGTCCAAAGCAAAAAACACGAAAAAAGGGGGCTCCAAAGGAGCCCCCAAGATGGCTACGGGTTTACAAGCTCAAACGAGAGCGTTGATTGCGTAATCGATGTAGTTGTTGGCAATGGTGCCGGGGTCGCCAGCGATGCCGTGGTTGGCCTTGATGTAGTTAAGGGCTTCGACGTACCAGGA
>JBKDVK010000112.1:0-11183 GCA_046338875.1 Cyanobacteriota bacterium
ATCAACGTGTACGGCTGTCATCGGCGTGGACATGTACGGATGAGCTAGCAACTTTAGGCAGGGGGACAGGTAGCTGGGTACTAACGGGGCCTGCCCTAGCTATAGCCACCACCAGCTCTCGAAACAGGCCGCCTGCCCCCAGGGCTGGCCGGAGCCCTCCTGCAGAGTCCAAAGCCAGGCCCCTTCAATGCGGAAGCGGCGGCCATGACGGTTTACCCGAGTTCCGGCGTAATTGGCGATGGCCCCGTGCCGGCGAGCAAGCTCCAAGGAAGCCCGCCGGGCCTGGCGCTCAATTGGTTCGGCGGTAAGTCTGGAGGGCATGCCAACCATTGACGCCCAGGGCCGATCCCAGAGGCGAAGCGCTGCGGCATTGGCATAAATCAAGCGCGGATCGGCGCCGCCATCGTGGGCTAGCACCACAGGGGTTGCCCCAAACAGTTCCTGGGCTGCCTGGCGAACGGGCCAGGTATCACTGCCGGCCAAGAGTGGCCTGCCAAAGCAGTTTTGGTGGCACGCCAAGATTGTTGAAGCAACCCGCAGGCTCGCAACACTGAGCCAAGGCGGCTCCTCAGGGACCACTCAACCCCCCTGGTCGGACATCGGTTCGGCGCCAGTAGTCATGGCCCTGGCCATGGCTAGCTGCCCCATGGCCATGCCCTGGGCTTGGAGCCGTTCCAGGAATAAGCGATTGGCTTCCTCAAAACGGTGATCTTCGGCCAGGGGCAGGGGGCCGGCCCCATCGAGGCCCGATTCCCCTTCAAGGGCTGGCGTAATCACCACCAGATCGGGATCCAGCGGCGCGTCATAGCGCCACCATCGCCCTGCATCAAGGATGGCTGGATGGGGCGGATGGGGGGCAAGGGCGACAGCCTGGGTTGCCCCAGCGCGACGCCTTTCGGCCAGCTCCCCCAACAACTGGTCGCGGGTACGGCCGCGCAATTGGAACAGCACAAAGGGGTCCTCGCTGAAACGATCGCCCATAAGATAATAAACAGCGCTGATGTGTTTGCAGGGATTTGCCTTATCAGGGCAACTGCATTCACTGCGTACCTCTTGCAATTTGAACGGGAAAAGACGCTTGCCACTGGCGGCAAAAGCCCTCTCGATATCCTGGGGCATAATGCCAGCCAAAAGCTGGGCCGACCAACGTGCCTTCTGGCTGAGGGCTTCCAGCACATAGCCCCAATCTTCATCATTGAGAACATCCAGCCACAGCTTCACCTTATAGGGATCCTTATCTGTCCCCTGGACGCGGGCATGGACGCGGCGACCCTCAAAGCGGATCGAAAGCACGTTGCCATCTCGCGCGTAGGTCCAGGCACGCTCGAGGCGCTTCTTATAGCGAAACGAATGAATTAGCTCCATCCACTGTGCCACCCACCAAGGCTGCTCACCCAAGCCTTCCTGACCGAGCTGGGTGGTGATGGTTGCGGAGTTTGTCATAACCGGATCGTCAAAATGCCAGCAACGGGACCTATTCCCCAATTGGCTAATTGGTGATTATCGCAACAGGCCAAAACCCTGTCTTGATCAGGACTCGACCCAGCGATGGTCATGGGATTGCTGGCGGTTCTACACCAATAAAAGGTCAGGATAATTTTCTTGCCTTGGCTTCGGCATAGATCGAGTCTGGTACAGGGCGCAGATCCCAAACGAGGCCGAACCAGGAAAGCAAGGAAAGTGTCATGAAAGTGAAATCAATCTCCCACCAATAAAAACCTTGGCGACAACTGGATTGATAATGGTGGTGATTATTGTGCCAACCTTCTCCAAGCGTAATAATGGCCAGCAAGGGGTTGTTACGGCTGTCATCACCGGTGACAAACCTTTGGGTTCCAAAAAGATGGGAAAGAGAATTAATTGTATAGGTACCGTGATATAAAAGCACCGTGGACACGAAGAAACCCCAGATCAACATTTGCATGGGGGATGTAGGCCGACCCTGCTGCTGAAGAATATAACCTAAACCATAGGTAGAAAAGGCCAAGATTGTCGGTGCAATCAAAGACCACTTGTCGACAAAAACGAGTTCGGGAAATTTCGCATAATCACGAATCGCATTATGATTGGGCTTGCGATGATTTGGGTGTAAAAACCAGCCCATATGGGACCACAGAAATCCGTGGTGCTTTGGCGAATGGGGATCTTGAACCGTATCTGAACTGCTGTGGTGATGGCGATGGGTGGCGGCCCACCAAAGGGGGCCAAGCTGGGCTGAACTGGTAGCCAGGAGCGCCAGGACGAACTGGAAAACGCGACTAGTTTTGAAGGCCCTATGGGCAAAATAACGGTGATATCCGGCTGTTACCCCAAACATCCTCACCACGTAGGCCAGAAAGCAGACCAAAACAGCATCTACACTCACGCCAGTCCAGAAGACCGCAAAACAGGCAAGATGTACCAGAGCGTAGGGGATTGTGGCAAGGATCAATCCTAGATTGATGCCTGGCCCCGTGAAATCTTCCCCACTGGCTTTGCCAGGCTGAGATCCCAGGCTGGACTCTGGATCGGCATGCGTCCCAGGACGCCGGGATTGAGTTAGCAAAAAAACACCTTCTGATAGCACCTAATGCTAACAGGCTGGGCACCTCGCCGATCAGTCATGGTCCCTGTCGGCTTGAAAACAACCAGAACCATCGCCGGCAAGAGAAGATTCAATAAAAAACCCTCTGCCAAGGGAAATGGCAGAGGGCTATGAAACTTTAAACTGATGCAAATTAAATGATATTAAATAAATACCCTTAAGGTATCATTTTCAAAACAACCCTAAAGTGAGGGATTTATCAATTGGCAATGCAGCACCAATACCAAGATAAATTGTTACTGCTGTACCAAAAAGGAAAACCGCCATGGCAACAGGCCGGCGAAACGGATTTTGAAACTTATTAAAGCTCTCAATAAATGGAATCAGCATTAGTCCCAAAGGAACCATAGTTTGCAAGGCAATTCCAAGCAACTTGTTTGGAACAACTCTAAGAATCTGAAAGACCGGATAAAGATACCATTCGGGGAGAATTTCAAGCGGGGTTGCAAATGGATCTGCCTTATCTCCCAACATCGCAGGATCCAAAACAGCCAGGCCAACAATACAAGCAATTGTGCCAAGTATAGTTACCGGAAACATGTACAGAAGATCATTCGGCCATGCCGGTTCTCCGTAGTAGTTGTGGCCCATGCCTTTGGCCAACTTCGCCCGCAATGCGGGATCGTTCAGATCAGGCTTTTTGACGAAGGACATGGTCCGAGTTGCGTTGGAGTAGAGAAAGGGAACAAGTGGTCTTTGAAAAGATTGTTGTTGCCAGGGCCAAGATATTCAGAGGGGTCCAGAAATACCTTGCTTCCGGATCATCAGGAAATGCATGAGCATGAAGACGGCCAGCAACCATGGCAGAACAAAGGTATGGAGGCTATAAAAGCGGGTAAGTGTTGACTGACCCACACTCTCTCCACCTCGCAGCAGTTCCACCATAAAGTCGCCTACAACCGGCAGGGCGGCAGGTACACCGGAAACAATTTTTACAGCCCAGTAACCGACTTGATCCCAAGGCAGCGAGTAGCCAGTGACACCGAAGGAAACGGTAATCACAGCCATGGTGACTCCGGTCACCCAAGTGAGTTCGCGGGGACGCTTGAAGCCTCCGGTGAGGTAAACCCTAAAAACGTGGAGAATCAGCATCAGAACCATCATGCTGGCGCTCCAGCGATGGACTGAGCGAATCAGCCAACCGAAACTGACGTCGGTCATCAGGTATTGGACAGAGGAATAGGCCTCTGCCACTGTGGGCTTGTAATAAAACGTCATCGCAAACCCACTTGCGAACTGAATCAGAAAGCAAGTGAGAGTAATGCCGCCCAGGCAATAAAAAATGTTTACGTGGGGCGGAACGTACTTGGTGGCGATGTCATCGACAACGTCCTGGATATCCAACCGTTCGTTGAACCAGTCGAAAACCGGCGTGGACTTGCCGGCGGGAGAGGAATTCGCCATGCAGCGCTGGGCTTGGGTTGCCAGAGTCTACCGATCGTGCTGCCCCTGCCGTGATCCATCCGGGCCATCCCCCCTCGTCGGCGGACCCCAGCCGCAGCCGCAGCATCCCTGGCCCCCGGCAACGACCCCAAAGTGCTCTGGGTCGCAAGCTGCTGGGGGCCGTGCTCTCAGGCGCCTTTTTCCTCAGCGCCCTGCTCGGTGGACCAGGACCATGGCCAGTTTCTGGAGCCCTGGCCCTCAACGATGCCCAGCAGCTGGTGGTGGAGGCTTGGCGACTCGTTAATCAGAGCTACTGGGATCCCGACCGGCTGGAACAGGTGCATTGGCGCCGACTGCGCCAAGAGGCCCTGGAAAAGTCCATCAACAGTTCGACCGATGCCTACGGGGCCATTGAGGCGATGCTGGCCCCCATAAATGATTCTTATACCCGGCTGCTGAGGCCGAGCGACTACCTGGCCCTGAGGGCCACCACCCAGGGAACGGTGAGTGGGGTCGGTCTGCAACTGGGCCTACGAGCCGACGACAACCATGTCGTCGTCATCGCCCCACTGGATGACTCTCCCGCCAGTGAAGCCCAAATTCAGCCAGGCAGCGAACTCCTCGCCGTTGATGGCACTTCCAGCATTGAACTGGGCCTCGAGGGATCTGCGGCACGGCTGCGCGGCAGTGTCGGAACAGATGTGCTGGTGAGGTTGGCCACGACCAAGGGATCCCAACGGGAGGTGGTGCTCGAACGGCGCCAAGTGGATTTGCAGCCCGTGCGTGGCCAGGTGCTCAACCGGCAAGGGCATCGCCTGGGTTACTTACGCATTACCCAGTTCAGCGAACCGGTTCCCGAACTCGCCAACCTCTGGCTGCGTCGCTTTGCCGGCCAAGGTGACGAATCCGGGATCAACTATGCCCCCGTCGAAGGGGTCATCCTGGATCTACGCAACAATTCCGGCGGGCTGGTCAGCGCTGGAGTTGCCGTGGCCAACAGCCTGCTTGACAGCAAAGGAATAGTCGAAACCCAGGACCGGGGGGGGGTCAATGAACAACAGTCGGCTTCGGCCGGTGTCCTGTATGGCGGCCCCCTGATCACCATGATCAATGGCGGTAGTGCCAGTGCCAGTGAAATCCTGGCAGGGGCCCTCCAGGATGCTGGTCGTTCCTCCTTGGTGGGCAGCCAAAGCTTCGGCAAGGGCCTCATTCAGTCGCTGCTTTCGTTGGGGGATGGCAGTGGCCTCGCCGTCAGCGTCGCCAGATATCGCACCCCCCTGGGTCGAGAGATCCAATCCAAGGGGCTTACACCTGATCACCTCCTGACCCAGCCAGAACCGCTGACCCCAGGCGGCAAGAGCGACACTTGGCTTGGACAGGCCCAGCTTCTTCTCATCGAGCAGCTGGACCCAGGGGCCGGGGCCAACTGAAATGGCTTTAAGTCGCCGCACTTACCACGACCCCCTGCATGGGGCAATCCGTCTGGATCGAAAAGATCCTGCCGAAGCGATGGCCATGGATCTGATCGAAACAGCCCCTTTCCAACGGCTTCGGCGCATCCGCCAACTCGGTCCAGCGTTCCTCACCTTTCACGGCGCGGAATCCAGTCGCTTCACCCACTCCCTGGGGGTGTTGCACCTGGCGCGACTGGCCCTCAACCAACTTGAAAACCTGCAAAGCGACCTGGGCCAACACCGGCCCCTGCTTTTTGCTGCGGCTCTGCTCCACGACGTTGGCCATGCCCCACTTAGCCATAGCGGCGAAGAGATGTATGGGCTGCGGCATGAGACCTGGTCTGCGAGGTTAGTGCTGGAGCATCCCGAATTAAGGGACCGTCTGGAAGCCACCAGGCCTGGACTCGCTGGGGCTGTCGCCACCCTGTTGGAAACGGGCCAAACTCAGCCAGCAGCGATCGGAGCATTGGTAAGTAGCCAACTTGACTGCGATCGGCTCGATTATCTGTTGCGTGACAGTTACAGCACGGGTACCTGTTTCGGCCAGCTCGACTTGGAGCGCATTTTAGCCAGCCTCACCCTGGCACCGGACGGCAACCTGGCATTTCACCCCAAGGGGCTGCCGGCGGTGGAGCACTACCTAGTCGTGCGCCAGCTGATGTATCGCAGCGTCTACAACCACAGGCTTAATGGTGTCTGCAACTGGCTGTTGCACTACACCATCCAGGTCGCCCGGCGGTTGGGGCCCCAGCGGGTGTGGGCCGATAAAACCATGGCTAGATGGCTCTGGGACCCCCAAAATCTCGACCTGGAAACCTATTTAGCCAACGATGACATCGTTACTGGCTACCACCTTGAACGCTGGCGCCATGAGGGCCCGGCAGAGCTTGCCGAACCCAGTGCCCGCCTCGTGGATCGCCGGCTGTTAAAGGCCCTGGATGTAAGCGAATTCAGCTCCCCTGAACGCCTGGAGCTATTAGCTGAGGCCCGCAGGTTAGCGGCGACCGCCGGCTTGCCCCCCGACGGTTGCTGCGGCCTGCAACAGCGCCAGAGCCGGGGTTACGACCCATACAAAGGAGGCTTGCGACTTTGGGATGGCCTGCGGTTGCAGGCCATCGAACAGCGCTCCGAATTGGTCAGAGTGCTCAGCCACACTGAAGAGATCGCCTGGCTGATCCACCCAGCGAGCCTGGGCACCAGGCTGGCGGCCTTGGTGCAGGAGTGGTTGGCGAGGGGTAAGGGCCCCCAAGGCACCCCTTACTGACGGAGCCCTTAGGGTCGGGTTTCTTGAGCCGTATCGCCATGGCAGCGGCACTCTCCGTTGCGACTGATCCCTATCAACCCCACCTGCTGAGGCTCCCTCCCCCCCGGGAGGCGGGCCCCCTGCTGCAGGAAGTTGGACAGGCACTCAGCCTGGTCGACATCCAAGGCCCATTGAGCTTGGTCTGCGGTGACTGGCAACTGCGCTTACCCGACCTGGAAGCCCTCCAAGGCCTTTTGGCAAGTAAGGATTTGACCCTGGTGCAGGTACAGGCTGATCAGCCGGAAACTCGAGTGGCGGCGGCCGCCCTTGGGCTCCAGTTGGGTACCAATACAGGTTGCCCCCGGAATCCCGATGTGGCGCCCGCCGCTCCAGCCCTGACGGTTCACCAGGGCCCCTTACGATCAGGAGAGCATCTCCACGTTGAGGGCTCTGTCCTGTTGCTGGGGGATGTGAACCCTGGAGCCCAGATCAGTGCCGTGCGCCACGTGCTGGTCTGGGGCCGTTTGCGGGGGGTGGCCCATGCCGGCCGCGGCGGTGATGATCAGGCAACAATTGTGGCTCTGCAGATGCGACCACTCCAACTCCGCATTGCCAACGCCGTGGCCCGGGGACCGGATGAAGTCCCTATTGCTGGCCTCTGCGAAGCAGCCCGGCTGATCAACGGAGAAATTCGCATCGATCCGGCGTCACCGCGATGGCCCCTCCCTGGGATTCCGCCCTTGGGGCTTAACGTGGATTTCAGCCCCAGTGCCCTGTGACAGCTACCTCAGCTCGCATCATCCTGATCTGTTCAGGCAAGGGAGGGGTCGGCAAGACAACCCTCACGGCGAACCTGGGCATTGCCTTGGCCCGCCTCGGTGAGCGCACCGTTGTTTTGGACGCTGATTTCGGCCTGCGCAACCTTGACCTGCTCCTGGGCTTGGAAAATCGCATCGTCTACAACGCCCAGGACGTACTCGAAGAAACCTGTCGTTTAGACCAAGCGTTGGTGAGGCACAAACAAGAGCCGAATCTCTCGCTACTGCCCGCCGGCAACGCGCGGATGCTCGACTGGCTTACCCCCGACGACATGAAGAAAATCGTCGGCATGCTTGCAGAGAAAGCAAACTTTATTTTGATCGATTGCCCTGCTGGCGTTGAAACCGGCTTCCGTAATGCCGCCGCCGCCGCCAAGGAAGCCATCGTCATCACCACCCCTGAGATGGCTGCGGTGCGGGATGCGGATCGGGTCATCGGTCTGCTCCATACCCAGGGGGTGGCGCCGATACAAATGGTTTTAAACCGGGTTCGTCCCAAGATGGTGGCCAACCAGGAAATGCTCGCGGTCAGCGATGTCACAGACATTCTCGCTTTACCCCTGTTGGGACTGGTGCTTGAAGACGAGCAGGTGATCACCTCCACCAATCGGGGTGAGCCCCTCACGCTCCATGGAACTCTTTCACCCGCCGGACGGGCTTATATGAATGTGGCGCGTCGGCTGCGGGGCGAAGAAGTGGCCCTGATCGACCCCACCCGTGAACGCCAGGGCCTTAGGGCCAGGCTGATGGGCAAGATTCGCCGCACAACTGGCCTTTTTTGAGCGGCATGGCCTTGTTCGACTTCCTTCAACACCTGCTGGGCCTACAAAAGCCCAGCGCCACCACTGCCCGCGAACGTTTGCAGTTGGTGTTGGCCCACGATCGCAGTGACCTCAACCCGGAGCTGCTTGAGCGCATGCGTCGGGAGATCCTGGAAGTGGTGCAGAAATATGTCGAGATCGACATCGAAAGTGGTGATGTCAGCCTGACCACCGACGACCGGGTGACAGCCCTGGTGGCCAATCTGCCGATCCGCCGTGCCCGGCCCCTAGCCAGCCTCTCCCTGGAAACCGGGGCCAGAACCAACCCAAGCGACCCGGGGGTGCTTGCAATTGTTGATAACCCGGAAATACCTGAACCCAGCACCTCCAAAAGCTCCGAGGTGATTCAGGGCCAGGAGGCCGCCATTGAACCGAAAACTTCCCCGTGACGGCAGGGGGGAACATTGGGTCTTGAATCACCCTGACGACCATGCTCCCCCCTTCCCCGCCCTCGGGGCTCGATGATGCCAACAGAGGTTTGATGGGGATGACCCCCGCCGAGCGCCGTGTCCTGGACCTCTTGACCCAGGGCATGAGCAATCGGGCCATTGCTTCGGCCTTGGTCCTCAGCCCAAGAACGGTGGAAAGCCACGTCTCCAGCATGCTGGAGAAGAGCGGCTGTCGCCAGCGTTGCGAATTGCTGGTTTGGGCCCTGACCCGGTCCTAATATGCTGCAGCAGAGTTCACTGGCCGGCTTAGCTCAGCGGTAGAGCAGCGCTTTTGTAAAGCGAAGGCCATCGGTTCAAATCCGTTAGCCGGCTTCCCTCCCTCCCGTAAACGGGCGTTCTCCATCATTGGGCGGAGTTCCCACTCCCCCCTTGGTGCCTCCATGCTCGCCCCGGGACAACTGACACCAATCTGCAACCATCGCCACGGCATGGCTGTTCTCACTTGACCTATCAGTTTGGCCTCCTGCTCTGGGCCAAGCTTCAACGATCGCCTAGCTACCCCGGACTCTTGAGGGTCGCCGCATCGCTGAAGCCCCCATAGACACCAGCCGCAGGGGGCAACATCGTGCCGTTGGCTGCCCATCAGCCCCCCTTAAGCGAGCCTGAGGAACGGCCGAAAAGCATTGAGATTGCGCAGAGCTTGCATGCCGGAACCTCCCAGAGGGTGCTCTGGTGCGGTGATCCAAAAGATTGATGATTAAAATGCAACACCCAGAGCTTGGCTCAACGGGCTGCTTCTGAGAAAGTTAATCACTGCAAAATAAACATGGAAAATCAGGATGACTATCTCTCGACCCTGGAAGAGTTGGAGGCGGCCCGCAATCAACTCGCCAACTACCAATCCTTGCTACGGGATCTGCCCGAGCTTTACGAGCGCAAATTTGAAGAGCGGCTCCGGCCAATTCGCGATCAGAACCGAGCCCTCAGTCAGGAAGGGGCGGTTCTGCGCGAGCAACTTGATCGAGCTTTGCCTGCCGCCCATCAACCCAAACGCCAAGTACTGCCGGCAGCAACCGATGCGCCCATGGCAGCCCAACCCAGGCAAACTGCCGACACGCCGGTCGTGCCTCGCCGCCGATCAAAAACCCTCCTCCCCATTGGCCTGGCGGGTGCGGCATCCCTTCTCCTGCTAGCCACTATCGGCCCGCTTGCCAGCTGGATGCGTCAGTTCAACCCAAGCCCGCCGGCGGCTGGCAGCCTTGCGCCGATCCAACCCAAGCAACAGGCGCCCGCTTCGATGGCCGCCCCGGGCGAGTTAATCCTCATGGCATCGGCCCCTACCTGGCTGGAAGTCCACGACGCCGACGATCATCCCTTGATCGCCGAAACCTTCCAAGGAAAGCGCCGAATTCCCCTTGGCCAAGGCCTGCGCATTTTGGCAGGACGCCCCGATCTCATCACAATCCAGCTGCCTGGAACCTCGCCCCGGCGACTAGGAAGCATCGATGAGGTCGGTTGGCAAACGATTAAACCAATGGATCCCCTCCCTTCCCTTGGCACTGATCACGACCCCGCAGCCGAAGCGTTGATCCTGCGGGCCTCCGAACCCACCTGGCTGGAAGTACGTGATGCCAGCAATCGCCCCGTTCTTGCTGAAACTTTTCAGGGCCAGCGCCGACTCCCCCTCGGCACGGGCCTGCGCCTATTGGCAGGGCGCCCCGATCTCCTAACTGTTCAACGCCACGGCAAGCCCCCTGAACAACTTGGCGAAATCGACGACCTCCACTGGTTCAGCTTCTCGCCTGCCGCCAAACCTCGCTCAGCGACCTGAACTTTGGGGATCATCACCAGCTAGCAACCACAAACCGACGCCAAGAAATACCCAAGGCAACCAACTCAGCAGAAAAAAGGGTTTGATCAGCAGCACCATGGGTTCCAATAACCAGTGGCTGATTGCCAAGGTGATCAGAACCAGAAGAACGACAGGTTGCACAAGACCCTCTTAGTTCAATTTGGGGCCCGCCCATTCAGGCCGACCGCTGAGCCAAGTCGCACCGAAGCGGTGGCTTCAGCGGAGGCGTTGCCAACCATTGTCATGCCAACGAACTACCCGACTGGGCTGACCGGAACCGGCTGGCCAAGGCAGTGGGGCGAGTAGGGGCAGGTGCGGAAAGAGCAATTGGGCGGTTACCGCATCGGAGGCAGGGGGTTCGCCGGACTTGTTAATGCTGGTGGTCGCCAGAGGTCCACATCGATCGAGAAATTGCTGAGCCACCGGACAGGCAGGGACCCGCAGGCCAAGGCTGGCGCCGCCTGGATTCAATAAGTCAACTAGGGGGCCTGCCAGCGGCAGGACAAGGGTGCATGCCCCTGGCCAGCAAGCTTCGGCTTGTTGCAACCAAGGCTCTTGCCAGGGAACCGCCAACAAGTCGCGGAGCTGTTCCAGATTGGCCCCCATCAATATCAGCGGCTTGTGGGCGGGCCGGGTCTT
>JBKDVK010000113.1:0-23049 GCA_046338875.1 Cyanobacteriota bacterium
GCCACCTTCACCACTGAGGCCGGCCAAACAGAACCCCTCTGGATGGGCTGCTATGGCATCGGGGTCTCCCGGCTGGCCCAGGCCGCCGTCGAGCAAAACCACGACGGCCGGGGCATCTGCTGGCCCTTGGCCATCGCCCCCTTTGCGGTGATTGTGGTGATCGCCAGCCTCAATGAACCGCTGCAGGTGGAACTGGCAGAGCGCCTTTATGGCGAATTGCAAGCCGCCGGGGTGGAGGTGCTGCTGGACGACCGGGACGAACGGGCCGGGGTCAAATTCAAAGACGCCGACCTGATTGGCATACCCTTCCGGGTCGTTGTCGGCAGGGGGGCCGCCAGCGGCCAGGTGGAATTGGTTGCCCGTCTTGACGGCAAACCGGAGGACCTTGCAGCGGACCAGCTCTTACCCCGCCTGATGCAACGCCTGGCCGCAGCGTGATCGGGGTCGACTCCAACGCCTCTTTAAGATCGGCTGAGATGCCGCACCACCATGGCTGCCTTGAATCCAATCCAACGCCTGGCAACTTGGATAGCCGCAGCCCTGGACGGGCGCTGGGCCTTCAAGGCGGTCATTGGCCTGTTGCTTTGCCTCAGCCTCAGTCTCAGCGGCTGTAGCAGCAGCGCCAGCGGCAAACTAAGCGGCAACTATGTAGATGACACCGTCAGCGTGGCCCAAAGCCTGCTGACCACCATCCACCTGGATGCCGATGATCCCGGCCGCAGTGAGGCCGAAAAAGAGGCCCGCGCCTTGATCAATGACTACACGGCCTTCTACCGCCCCCGCCAGGACATCAACTCTCTCGGTTCCTTCACCACCATGGTGACCGCCGTCAACTCCCTGGCCGGCCATTACCTGGGCTATGCCAACCGCCCCTTGCCGGAAGCGCTGCGCAACCGCATCGAGAAAGAACTGCAACAGGCCCAGGCCTCTGTGGTTCGGGGGACCTGAGGCGAGACCGACCCCCAAGTCTTTGACGAAGGGCACCTGCATCTGACACGCTCTTCGCTTGTGCTGTGAAGCGGCTACGGGCCGCCTTGTCCTTGGCCAACGTCGTCGTCATCGGTGCGCAATGGGGTGACGAGGGCAAGGGCAAGATCACGGATCTGCTGAGCCGCTCCGCCGATGTGGTGGTGCGTTACCAAGGCGGGGTCAATGCCGGCCACACGATTGTGGTTGAGGACCGAGTGCTCAAACTGCACTTGATCCCATCGGGCATCCTCTACCCCGACACCGTCTGCCTGATCGGCTCTGGCACGGTGGTCGATCCCAAAGTGATGCTGGGCGAAATCGACACCCTGCGGGACCTCGGCATTTCGGTGGCAGGCCTCAAGCTGGCCTCCACGGCCCACGTGACCATGCCGTACCACCGCCTGCTGGATCTGGCGATTGAGCAGCGACGCGGCGACCGCCGCATTGGCACCACCGGCCGCGGCATCGGCCCGACCTACGCCGACAAATCCGAACGCAACGGCATTCGGGTCATTGATCTGCTGGATGAAAACCGGCTCAGGGATCGGCTGCTAACGCCCCTCACCCAAAAGAACGAACTGCTCACCAAGGTCTACGGGCTGGAGCCCCTGGATCCCGACGCCGTGATTGCCGAATACGCCGGCTACGGCGCCCGACTGGCCCCCCACGTGGTCGATTGCACCCGCACGATTCACCAGGCTGCCCGGGCCCGCAAGAACATTCTCTTCGAGGGTGCCCAGGGCACCCTGCTGGATCTAGACCACGGCACCTATCCCTATGTCACCTCCTCCAATCCCGTCTCCGGGGGGGCCTGCATCGGTGCGGGGGTGGGACCCACCCTGATCGACCGGGTGATTGGGGTGGCCAAGGCCTACACCACCCGCGTCGGGGAAGGCCCGTTCCCAACCGAACTGGAGGGCAGCCTCAACGACCACCTCTGCGATCGTGGCGGCGAATTCGGCACCACCACCGGTCGGCGTCGGCGCTGTGGCTGGTTTGACGGTGTCATTGGCCGCTATGCAGTCGAAGTCAATGGTCTCGATTGTTTGGCCATCACCAAGCTGGATGTGCTGGACGAGCTCGATGAGATCCAGGTGTGCGTTGCCTACGATCTCGATGGGGAGCGGATTGAGTACTTCCCCTGCAGCGCCGAAGATTTTGCCCGCTGCCAGCCGATCTTCCAAACCCTGCCTGGTTGGCAGTGCTCGACCGCCGATTGCCGTCGGCTGGAGGATCTCCCCGACACCGCCCAGGCCTACCTGCGTTTCCTGGCTGAGCTGATGGAGGTGCCGATCGCCATCGTTTCGCTTGGGGCCCAGCGAGACCAGACCATCGTGGTCGAGGATCCGATCCATGGGCCCAAGCGCGCCCTGCTCAGCGTCTAGTCGTCAGGCCGGACACACCCCCCCTACCCCTTCCACTCCCCTCAGCCCCCATGAGCGCCGCCAGCTTCCAGGCCCCCAACAGCCTGCTGCCGCTTGACCGGAATCTTGATGTGGTCGGCATCGGCAACGCCATCGTGGATGTGTTGATCCAAACCGACGACAGCTTCCTTGAGGAACATGGCCTGAGCAAGGGCACCATGGCCCTGATCGATGAGATTGCGGCCGAAGGGCTTTACGCCAGCTTGGGCCCTGGTCTGGAAACCTCCGGCGGTTCCGCCGCCAACACCCTGGCCGGCATTGCCCAACTGGGCGGCAAGGCGGCCTTCATCGGCCGGGTGCGCGATGACCAATTGGGGGCGATTTTCGCCCACGACATTCGATCGGTGGGTGCCCGCTTTGACACCCCCGCCGCGGCCAGTGGCCCCTCCACCGCCCGCTGCCTGATTCTGGTCACCCCCGATGCCCAACGCACGATGTGCACCTATCTGGGGGCTTCCGTGGGCCTGGACCCCGGGGACCTGGACCTGGATCTGGTGCCCCAGGCCAAAGTTCTCTACCTGGAGGGCTACCTGTGGGACAGCGAAGCGGCCAAACAAGCCTTCCTGACGGCGGCCGCCGCGATGCGCGCCAGTGGCGGCCAGGTAGCCCTTTCCCTCTCCGATGCCTTCTGCGTCGATCGTCACCGCGAAAGCTTCCTTGAATTGGTGGACGGCCATGTGGACATCCTGTTTGCCAATGAGATGGAGATCACTTCCCTCTACAAAGCCGACAGCTTTGAGGACGCAGCCCAGCAGGTGCGGGGCCGTTGCCAGGTGGCGGCATTGACCCGCAGTGAGCAGGGTTCGGTGGTGCTCAGCGGCGACCAGACCCTGTTGATCGAACCGTTCCGGCTGGGGCCCCTGGTCGACACCACCGGCGCCGGTGATCTCTACGCCGCCGGCTTCCTGCAGGGCTATACCGAAGGCGCCAGTCTGGAACGCTGTGGTCGGCTTGGCTCCCTCTGCGCCGGCCAGGTCGTCACCCAACTGGGCCCCCGACCCCAGGCCTCCCTTCCCGCCCTGGTCGCCAAGCACCTCGACTGACATCCTGGGGCCTGCGCCCAGCAGATTGTTCAGGGCCCGTGCGGCGCCGGCCACCCCAGTTGCTCCAGCAGGCGACCCAAGGGCAGGGCCCTGACCCCACTGGGTTCAGGCGGCCGATCCAATAACAGCAGACGCAGGCCCTGATCGGCGGCGATGGCATGCCACAGGGCTTCGTTGGTTCCACCGGAACGCCGGGCCAGCACGCAGGTCAACCGCCAGTGCCGGCAGAGGGCCCGCTCAATGGCGCCATCCCCTCCCGGCCGCAAACAGGCGATGCGCTCGGGGGCCAAGCCGGCCGCCGTCGCCTGCTGCAGGGCCAGGGGCAGGGGCAGGATGCGGCCATGGTGCACGGCACCGGGGGTGAGGCGCACCGCCGCTACCAACTGGCGAGCGCCAATCGCCAACAGCAACCTTTCACCGGCAAGGCGATGGCGCCCCAGATCGG
Source organism: Cyanobacteriota bacterium (assembly GCA_046338875.1). GTDB lineage: Bacteria > Cyanobacteriota > Cyanobacteriia > PCC-6307 > Cyanobiaceae > Cyanobium. Next base: position 3,882 of record JBKDVK010000113.1, read on the forward strand.
AGAGGTCCCCCAGCGCCTCAGCCCGGCCCAGGGGCAACAGGGGCCGTTGCAGCCGCACCAAGGGTTGATCGAGGTCGGCACAGGCGCTCGCCAGGCTGGCGCTAATGCGGCGGGCAAAGGGATGGCTGGCATCCACCACCCAGGTAAAGCCCTCCCCACCCCTGCGGGCGGCGAGCAACTCCTGCGCCAGGGCTGCCTGCCCAGCCAGGGCTCCCACCCGCAGCTCCTGGCCAGCGGCGCTGCCGTAGGCCCTTGCCGCCTGGGGGCTGACCACGCTGATCCTGAGCCGCCAGCCGCGCTGCAACAGGACTTGGGCCAGCACCGGGCCCTCGCCCGTCCCGGCGAACAGCCAGATCCGCCCGCCCCTGGCCCCGACCCATGGAGCGGCGTGCATCAAGATGGAATCAGCAATCCGTAGGAATCGGAGTGAATCACTGTTTGCTTGAGGTGGAGGTGCTGGAGGCCCCCCAGGTGCGTTACACCCAGGACAACCAAACGCCAGTGGCAGAAATGGCCGTGCGCTTTGACGGCCTGCGGCCGGAGGATCCCCCTGGCCAAATCAAAGTTGTCGGCTGGGGAAATCTGGCCCAGGACCTGCAGAATCGTGCCCAAGCGGGCCAGCGACTGGTGGTTGAAGGTCGCCTGCGCATCAACACCGTAAGCCGGGCGGATGGAGTGAAAGAAAAGCGGGCCGAACTGACCCTGGCGCGGCTCCACCCCCTTGGGGAAGCTACCCATCAGGGCACAGCCAATGCGGCGGGGATGGCAGCGAGGCCAGAAGCGGCCCCGACAGCGGCTCCCGCGCCCCGCAACCTGCCCCGGCCGATCGCCCAAACCAGCCAAGCCCCAAGGCCAGACCCGGTGGCCGCAAGTCGCAGTACGGCGGTGGCCGCCGAGAAACCACCGGTCTGGAACACCTCGCCCTTGGTGGCCGACGACCTGCTCGATGGGGACGACGACATCCCCTTCTGAAGCTCGTCGAGACGCCTTATCAACCCTAGCCATCTCAACCCAGGGGAAACCTCTCGTTGGCCTGGTCCAACATCTGCCCCAACTCCCGCTCCAGGGCCGCCAAATCCAGGCGCCACTGGGACCAGCGCCCACCATCCAACTGGCGCAGCAGCCACTGACGGTCCTGGGCCAGCAGGGCGATCAGGGTTGCCGTGTCCGCAACCTCAACCGGCTGCTCGCCCTTTGGATCGGGGGCAGGTTGGGACGACGGGAAGGAGCTGGCCATGGAAAGTGATGCCGATCCCAGGGGATGTCGCCATCTTGCCCCCTGCTGCAGGAGGATGGGGGAATGCAAGCCCTTTTTTCCCCCGGTTCGCTGATCACCGTCGCTGGAGCGGTTCTCACCGTGATTGGCTCGGTTGCCTACCTCACTGACAGCCCGAACCTGAGCCTGCCAGCCATTTTCTATGGCATCCCTGTGCTGCTGGGAGGTCTGGCGCTCAAATCAGCCGAGCTGCCCCCAGCCCGGCGTCTGACGGACCCGACCCTGTTGCGCCCCTTGCGCGACTTGCCCGAAAATCAAAGTCTGCGCAAGTTGCTTGAGGATGTGAGCCGCTGGCGTTATGGCCAGAAAGCCCACCTGGAATCGTCCCTGGAGGCTCTCAAGCTCTGGGACGAGGACAAACCTCCCCAGTTGGAATCGATCGAGGAAATCCAGCAGGACAACGGCTACGGACTCCGCCTGTTGTTCAGCTGCCAGGGTGTGCCATTCCAGCGCTGGCAGGACCGGCAGGATCGGCTGGGACGTTTCTTCGGACCTGGCCTGATGGCGGAACTGAGCCAACCGGATTCGGCCCACCTGCTGCTCACCCTGCTGCCCAACGCCAGCCCCCCCGCCACCGCCGCTCCGTGAGTCAAGACCACACCGTCAGCCAGGCCGACAGCCTGCGGGTTTCCGTCCTCAGTGAAGCCCTGCCCTTCATCCAGCGCTTCGCGGGACGCTGCATGGTGGTGAAGTACGGCGGTGCAGCGATGGTGCGGGAGGACCTGCGCGAGGCGATCTTCCGGGACCTGGTACTGCTCAGCTGCGTTGGCGTGAAGGTGGTGGTGGTCCATGGCGGTGGGCCGGAGATCAACACGTGGCTCGAACGCCTCCAGATCCAGCCTGAGTTCCGCGAGGGGCTGCGGGTGACGGACTCGCAAACCATGGATGTGGTTGAAATGGTGCTCGTCGGGCGCCTCAACAAACGCATCGTCAATGGGATCAACTTGGTGGGGGGCCGGGCGGTTGGGCTGGCGGGCGGCGATGGCGGCCTGGTCACGGCCCGCACCCTGGGGGATGGCACCCACGGGCTGGTGGGGGACGTGGCCCATGTCGATCCAAGCGTGCTGCTGCCGCTGCTGGAAAACGGCTACATGCCGGTGATCTCCAGCGTCGCCCCCGACCCGGCCGGCCAGGTGCACAACATCAATGCCGATACGGTGGCCGGCGAGCTGGCTGCGGCGCTCCAGGCCGAAAAACTGATCCTGCTCACCGACACCGTGGGCATATTGCGGGATAAGGATGATCCGAATTCCCTGATCCCCCAGACCACCCTGGCCGAGGCCCGTGGCCTGATCGCCAGCGGGGTCGTGGCCGGCGGCATGACCCCCAAGACCGAATGCTGCATCCGTGCCCTGGCCCAGGGTGTGGGGGCTGCCCACATCCTTGATGGCCGGGTGCCCCATTCCCTGCTGCTTGAGGTCTTCACCAACGCAGGCATCGGCACGATGGTGGTGGCCTCCACCAAGGGCCTGACCAAAGCCACCGGTCCCGCGCCCTTCGCCTGACGCGGCCATGACGACGAACCCCCTCCAACTGGCCAGAGTCGCCCTTGATCGTGGCGAGTACGGCCAGGTGCTGCGTTTGCTGGAGCCCCTCTGTGCCAGTCACCCAGCCACCAGCTCGGAGGGGGGGCGTCTGAGATTGCTGATGGCCACTGCCCTGATGGGCCAAGGCCGCACCGACAGCGCCGCCGCCTGTTGTCGCAGCCTGCAGGGGTGCCAAGACCAGCAGCTGCGCCAGCAGGCCCGAGATCTGCTGCAAGTGCTGGAGGCCCCTGAGCTGACCCGACCCAGGGAATGGTCCCTCAGCCTGCCGAGCCTGGCCAGCGCCCCGCCCCTGGAAAAGCTGAGCCGGGGGAAGTGGCGCCAGCGCCGCGCCGCCTTGCCGGAGCCGGAAGCCCCGCCTCCAGTCGGTCCCCTTGAGGCCCCGCGCGGCTTTGCCGCCCTGGTCGTGGCCCTGCTGCTGTCCGTGCTCCTTTCCCAAGTGTTGGGGGGCTGCATGCGGGTGCAAAGCGAAATCCATTTCGCCGGGCCGGGTCGGCTGCAGATCAGCCATGCCCTCCGCCCGGCCAGCGGCAGCCCCTCCCCCCTGCAACAACGCTTCGTCGAGGCCCTGGGCCAAAGCCGCAACGGCGGCTTTCAACGACATAGTCAGGGGGGCCAGGAAATCTTGCAAACCCGTGTGCTGGCTGCCCCCCAGGCCCTGGCAGCCCTAGGCCAAAGCCTCAGCCTGATCGGCGAGCTGGCGGCCACGCCGCTTGCCCCGCCCACCCTGGAGTTGCGCGAGCGCAACTGGCTGGTGGGCGTGCGCCAGCATCTGCTCCTGGATCTGGACCTCACCGCAGTGCCAAACCTGCCGGGCCTGCAGCTGGAAGTACTGCTTGATCCTGTGGCACCAGGGGATGTGCGGCGAGCCGAGCCCCTGGCCATCCGCACCGATTCAGAAAACAGTACGGCCAGTTCCCCCCGCGAAACCGGCTTTGGCAAGCGACTGGGGAGGGTGCTCTGGCCCCTGCAAAGCGGGCGCCGCAACACCCTCGAACTGCAATGCTGGCGGTGGAGTCCCCTGGGCCTGGGCAGCCTGGTCATCGCCCTGTTGTTGCTGCTCTCCCTGGCCCTGCAACGGCTGCGGGTGAGCCTTGGCTTCGGCCTGCCCGAACTGCCGGCCTAGCGCCAGGCAGCGCAGCCCCTTGGCCGTGCCCCCTTAGAGGTTGAGCGGATCCGGATCGATTGCCAGGGAAACCTTTTGGGGCAACAGGGCCCGCAGCTCCTGTTCCGGCGGCAGGGGCAAGGGGGAGCCAGCGGGACCGTGCAACAGCACCTGCCAGCGGCTGCGACCAGCTACCCGCGCCACGGGAGCGGGAGCCGGGCCAATCGCCAACCAACCCTCCTGCTCCAGCCGGGGCCGAATCATCTCCACCAGGGCCGTGGCGGTGGTGGCCGTCGTGGCGGCAGAAACCCCAGCCAGCCGCAGCAGACAAGCCCTGGCGAAAGGGATCTGACCCCCCGTCCGCCTGAGGGCCAGTTCCTCGGCGAGAAACCGCTCGTAACGGCCATCGACCAGGTGGCGGATGACGGGATGATCGGGGTTGTAGGTCTGCACCAATACCTGGCCCGGGCGTTCGCCCCGGCCCGCCCGACCCGCCAGCTGCAGCAACAGCTGGAGGCACTGTTCGGAAGCCCGCAGGTCAGGTCGGTGCAAGAGACCATCGGCGGCCAGCACGACCGCCAGGGTCACCTGGGGCAGATCCATCCCCTTGGCGAGCATCTGGGTGCCCACCAAGACATCGGCCTCGCCGGCGGCGAAGCGTTCGAGCAGGCGGCGATGGCCATCCCGTCCCCTGGTGGTGTCATGGTCAAAACGCAGCAGCCGCAGGTCCGGGAGTTCGCTGGCCAACTGTTCCATCACCCGCTGGGTTCCCGCCCCGAAGGGCTTGAAGGCGGTGGAACCGCAATGGCCGCAGTTGTCAGTCCTCTCCTGGCGGTGGTTGCACCAATGGCAGCGCAGCCATTCGTGTCCATCCCGGCGTCGGTGCACGGTTAAGGCCACATCACAGTGGGGACAGAGCACCGCCTCCCCACAACTGCGACAGCTCAAAAAGGTGCGATAGCCCCGCCGTGGCACCAGCACGACAGCCTGTTCGCCGCGGCCTGCGAGACGGCCCAGAGACTCCTTTAAAGGGAAGCTGATCAGGCGGCGATTGCCTTCCGCCAACTCGGCGCGCATGTCCACCACATGAACCGGCGGCAACGAGCGCCCCTGGATGCGCTCCGGCAGGCGCAACAGGCGACATTGGGCCTGGGGTTCGTGGCTGGCCCACCAGGTTTCCAGCGATGGGGTGGCGCTGCCCAGGACCAGCCGGGCCCCGGAGCGACGGGCCCGCAGGCGGGCCACATCCCTGGCGTGATAGCAGGGCATGGGACTCTCCTGTTTATAGGAACCGTCATGCTCCTCATCCAGCACGATCAACCCCAAAGCACCCAGGGGCAGAAAAACCGCAGAGCGTGTACCAACCACCAGCAGGGGCTTGCGCCCGGCGGCCTCCAGGCAGGCCCGCCAAACCGCCACCCGCTCCCGCTCGGCCATGCCACTGTGGTATTCGAGCACCAAGCTGCCGAAGCGGCGGCGGCAGCGATCCAAAAGCTGGGGGATCAAGCCGATTTCGGGGGCGAGCAGAAGCACGCTGCGGCCAGCTTCTAGCTGGCGGGCGGCAGCCTGGAGGTACACCTCCGTCTTGCCCGATCCGGTCACCCCCCAGAGCAGGAACTCAGCCAGCCCCGTCCCGGCGCTGATGAGCGCAACGGCTTCATCCTGGGCAGGGCTGGGCTGGGGGGGCGACTCCAGCGGGCCAGCGTCGTGCCGGCCCCCCCCAGCCCCCCCAGCCCCAGCCCCCGCCGCCGCGGTAGCGGCGGACCGGCTCAACCGCTGCCGCTCGATCAGCCCTCGGCGCTCCAGGGCTGTCAACACACTGGCGCTGCATCCGAGGGCGGCAAGCAGATCCTTTTGGGCCACCGCCTGCTGGTGGGTGGCCAGATGGACCACCACTTGCCTTTGGCGCTCCGGCAGGTCGGCCAGTCCGTCCGCTGTGGTGTCTGCCGCATCGGCCAGTCTCAACGTCAGCACCTGCGGCTCCGCCGCCACCGGAGCCTGCCGAGCTGCGGAGCGCTGGCCGAGCCATCCCGGCGGGAGCACACTGCGCAAGGTGCGAAAAAGGCTGGTGTGGGTGGCCTGGGCCACCTCTGCCACTAGGTCTTGCCAACCTGGATCGATGGCGGCTGCTTGCAACACCGTTTCGATGGGCTGCAGGACCAGCTCCGCCAGCTCGCCGCTGAGGGTGGTGGGGAAGCCAACGACCAGGCCGGAGTGGCGTCTCCCCTGAAGCCGCACCAGCACCAAGTCCCCAAGACGAAGGGGCCACTCCTTGGGGTTGGCATAGGTGAAGATTCGTCCCTCCCTACCTGCCTCCAGCCAAACCTCAACCCAGGTCGGCGCAGAGGGGGCGACCGCTAGCGCGCTCACGGCAGGCCGTCCCAATCTTGCAAACCTCTCACTCCATTCCTAGAATGTCGCTGTTGGGCAGTCCCACTGACTGCCGTCGGAACCAGGCAGAGTTCCGTCCATCAAGAAGTTCAACGGGACCCTGAAGCCGGGTTTGAAACGCTGCCTCGTCAGCGCCACCGGATCGCCATCCCCCCCTGACTTCATGGCCGACCCCATGCCCTCCGCAACGGAGGATCCGTGCGCCCATCGGATCCCTGGCCTCCCCACCATCATCCCCCAAGCCAAGTACTCCTGCGTCGCTTCCGATCGTTTTGCAGCGATCGCCATCGGCAGTGAGGCTCCCGCCCTGCCCAGGTTGTAACCCCCTCTGAGTTTCCATGACCCCCGTAGCCGCCAAGGTTGATTCCATCGTCGCCGTTGCCAGTGAAACCCTGCCCACGGACTTGGTCGGCGAGACTTCCACCTTGGAGGTGCTGGAGCTGATCTCCGACAAGACCAAGACCGCTGCAAAGACCGCGACAAAGGCAGCAACCAAGGCCGGCGGCACCAAGAAGGCCGCCCCTAAAACGGCGGCAAAAACCAGCGGCGGCAAAGCCAAAACTGCCCGCAAAGCCAGTCCAGCTGTCGAGCTGAGCGACGACGCTCCCAGCCTGGACGGAGCGGCCGATGACCTTTTGGTGACGGCCGATTCGGTGGAGCTTGAGGCCAGCCTCGATGAGGACGGCGACCTGGAAGGAATCAGCGACGAGGGTAAAGACAGCCGCAGCGCCAAGGCCCTCAGCAGTATCAAGGTAGGACCTAAGGGGGTCTACACCGAAGATTCCATCCGCGTCTATCTGCAGGAAATCGGCCGCATCCGCCTGCTGCGGCCGGATGAAGAAATTGAACTGGCCCGCAAGATCGCCGACCTGCTGCAGTTGGAGGAACTGGCGACCCAGTTCGAAACCGACCACGGCCATTATCCCGACACGAAAGAATGGGCGGCTCTTTTAGAGATGCCCCTGATCAAATTCCGGCGCCGGTTGATGCTGGGGCGACGGGCCAAGGAAAAGATGGTTCAATCCAACCTGCGATTGGTTGTTTCGATTGCCAAGAAATACATGAATCGTGGTCTTTCTTTCCAAGACCTGATTCAAGAAGGCAGCCTCGGCCTGATTCGGGCCGCCGAAAAATTCGACCACGAGAAAGGATATAAGTTTTCCACCTACGCCACCTGGTGGATTCGCCAAGCAATTACCCGCGCCATCGCCGACCAGAGCCGCACAATCCGCCTGCCGGTCCATCTCTACGAAACCATCTCTCGGATTAAGAAAACAACTAAGACTCTCTCCCAGGAATTTGGTCGCAAACCCACCGAGGAGGAAATTGCCGAAAGCATGGAGATGACCATTGAGAAGCTGCGCTTCATCGCTAAATCGGCCCAGCTACCAATTTCCCTCGAAACCCCTATCGGCAAAGAGGAAGACTCCAGGTTGGGTGATTTCATCGAGGCAGACATCGAAAACCCCGAACAAGATGTCGCCAAAAATCTTCTACGCGAAGACCTGGAGGGTGTCCTGGCCACCCTTAGCCCCCGCGAGCGTGATGTGCTGCGCCTCCGCTACGGCCTCGATGATGGTCGGATGAAAACCCTGGAGGAAATTGGTCAGATCTTTGATGTGACCCGAGAGCGCATTCGCCAGATCGAAGCCAAGGCCCTGCGAAAACTACGTCATCCCAATCGCAATGGCGTCCTAAAGGAATACATCAAGTAGGGCAAACAGATCACTGGTCGAATTCTTCTGGAAATAGGTCGCTGCTTTGAGTTTTAGCTGCTATTTTCTGCGGCAATATTGTTGCGTTCGCCCTGCCCTGGTAACAGCCACCCCGGGCCAGGACTTGCATGAGCCTGTGGGCGTAGGTTAAGAGCTAGCTAAGTACTGTGGCCGATGTCGGCTGATCCCAGACCTGGTCAGGGCCCGTGGGTTGTACCCGGCACCGCGGCAGCCCCCCCCAGGCCGACTCCGCTAGCTCCCCTGGGTGCCCTACTGCCCCTGCTCACGCTCTTAAGCCTGTGCTGGCTGGCTTTTTTCAACGGCCTCGGCAGCCTGGGGCTGATGGACAAGACCGAGGCCCTGTTCGTCGAAGTCGCCCACCAGATGGTGCTGCGCCACGATTGGGTGACCCCCTGGTGGAACGGCCAGACCTTCTTTGATTACCCCGTCTGGGGCTATTGGATGGTGGCCCAGAGCTTCCGATGGTTCGGGGTCACGGAATGGGCGGCTCGCCTGCCGGTGGCCCTGGCCGCGACAGCCACCGTGATGGCGGCCTGTGGCCTGGTCTACCTGTGGGGATCGGCCCAGGAAGCACCCCGCTCCCGGCTGATCCGCGCCTGCGTGGCGGCGGGGGTGCTGGCCACCACCCCGGGCTGGATCGGCTGGGGGCGCTCCGCCACCACTGACATGTTTCTCGCCAGTGCCATCAGCCTGGCGCTCTTCGGCTTTCTGATCAGCCATCGGCTGGCCGGCCATCGACTCTGGGAACCCTTGGGCCGTATCGCCCTGGCCCTGTTCAGCGGCATCGCCGTGCTGGCCAAGGGGCCCGTGGGCGTGCTGTTGCCGGCCTTGGTGATCGGGGTCTTCCTCACCTGGCGAGGCCACTGGCAACGCTGGGCCCGACCGGTCCAGCTGCTGGCGATGCTGCTTTTGTTTCTCGGGGTTGTGCTGCCTTGGTATGCCGCAGCCACCGAGGCCAATGGCGGCGCCTTTTTGAGTGGTTTTCTGGGCTTCAGCAACCTGCAGCGCTTCACCAGCGTGATCTACGACCACCCGGGCCCCCCCTGGTTCTACCTGCCCTGGCTGCTGCTACTGCTGTTGCCTTGGACCTTCTTTCTGCCGGCGGCCCTTATCGGTCGCGGACGCTGGTGGAGTCTGCGTCGGAGCGCTGCAACGGGCCATCCCGGCGATGAGCTGCAGCTCTTTCTGGTGCTGTGGTTAGGCCTGGTGGTGGCCTTCTTTTCGGCGGCCGCCACCAAATTGCCCGGCTACATCCTGCCGGCCCTGCCGGCAGCCAGCCTGCTGGTGGGCCTGTACTGGCGACCGTGGCCCGCCGATGGCCAGCTGGAGCGCCGCCGCCCCGGGGTCACGGCCGCAAGCGAGCGGGCCGGCGGCGGGCCCGTCAGCAGTTGGCCCGTCAATGGTTGGCCCGTCAGTGGTTGGCCCCTCAGCGCCGCTGGTTGGATCCAGACCGCCCTGTTGGGGGGCATGGCCGTGGCCAGCGTCCAGGCGCCCCGTTGGGCGGCAACGGACCCCGCCTACCCCAATTTGGGCGCCGCCCTGGCCAGCTCCGGCCTGCCCCTGCTGCTGGCGGCTCTCCTGGCAGCCATGGCCCTGGCCAGTGCCTGGCTGCTGGTGCGGGGCCAGGGACGTTGGCTCTACCTGCCTAACTTGGTTGGCTTCGCGGGCCTGTTGGCCCTCGTCATCGCCCCCCTGGGGCCCCTGTTGGATCGGGAACGGCAGGCCCCACCCAGGCAGCTGGCCCTGGAGGCTCGCCGCCTGGCCCGCCCCGGCGAACCGCTCTGGGTGGTGGGCACCAAGCGCTACAGCACCTTGTTCTATAGCGGCGAAACGGCCCGTTTCGTCTCCGGTCGCGACCAATTGCAGGACAACCTCAATGACAGCCAGCCCGGACAGGCTGGCCCCGGCGAGCGGCCGTCCTCGATCCGCCTCCTGGGCGATCGTCGCCAGCTTGAGCGACTGCGTCTCCCCGATGCTGCCGTGCAGCGGCTGGCCCGTCGGGGCGAGCAGGAGCTCTGGCGCCTTACCCCGCCAAGGACAGGCAACCCATGAAACTGGAGCTGAGATCCCAGGATCTGACCCTGGTGGCCTTCTGCATCACCCTGGTGGCCGCCCTCGCCGTTTTACTCAACGGGGAGGCGGTCCCGGCCCTGGACCGCTTCCTGCTGGATGGACTGCACGACTGGTTGCCAGAGGGTCTGCGGGCTGGCCTGCTCAAGGTGTATCTACTCAGCGGTGTCAGCTTTACTGGCCTGCTCGTGGCGGCCTCCCTGGCCTATGTGGCCCTCAATCGCTGGTGGCGCGACCTCGGACTGCTGGTGCTATCGACCGGAGGCATTCTGGCGCTCGTGGATCTGGTGCTCAAACCCCTGTTCGACCGTTCCCGGCCCCCCGAAAAGCTCCTGGTGGTGGAGGGACACATCTTCCCCAGTGGCCATGCTGCCGGATCGATTGCCTTTTATTTCGCCATGGTGACGATCTTGGCCGCTCACTATCCCCATCTGCGGCGCCCCCTGGTGGTGACCGCCAGCGCCTGGATCACGCTGGTGTGGGTCAGCACCCTGGTGGCCAGGGCCCATTGGCCCAGCGACCTGCTTGCCGGCGGGGCGGTGGGCACCGCTTGGCTGACGGTCTGTCTGGCCCTTTGGCGCTCGAGTCGCAAGCGCCCAAGCTGAGGGCTAGCAAGGGGAACCTGGACCTGGCAGCGCCCCATGACACCCCATCATGGGAGCACTGCAACTAGTTGCCTTGGCCCCCACTGCTTCTTCCGCTGCCCTCGGCCAGGAGCCCGCTGGCGAGACCCTGAACCTGGATCGCTTGCGGGGTCTGAGGACAGCCCCGACGCTGAGCCTGGAGCAACGTCAACAACTGAAGCAGGAACTTTTCCAGGCCCTGGCCCGTTGTCAGTGGTTCACCGTAGGGGTGATGGCTCCGGGGGCAGCGGAGGCGTTAGATGCCTTGCGCGCGTTGGAGTTTGGCCTGGGCTGGTCCGCCCTGGCGGCGGCCAGCGAACCCGCCGCCATCGCAGCCGGCCAGTCGGTGTTTCTCAAGGGAAACCAGCGCAGCGGCAGTTATTTGTTGCGCCAGGAGGATGGTTTGGGCGAAGGCCTATTGATCACCGGCCACCACAGCGAGGATCCCAGTGTGGAAGGGACCTGGGGACCTTTACCCCTCGATCTGTTCGCGGCGTAAGGCCTGGCTGGCGATCCCGCCGATGCCTAGGCTGGCCAAGCCTGACGGCAGACCAGCCTGCCCTTCCATCCCCTGATGACCAGCCCCTCCCTGCGCATCGCCTCCCGCCGCAGCCAGCTGGCCATGGTGCAAACCCACTGGGTAAGAGAGGCGCTTTTAGAGGCCCACCCGGATCTGGGGATCAGCATTGAGGCCATGGCCACCCAGGGCGACAAAATTCTGGATGTGGCACTGGCCAAGATTGGCGACAAGGGGCTTTTCACCAAGGAATTAGAAGCCCAAATGCTAGTGAACCAGGCAGATATTGCCGTTCATAGCCTCAAGGACCTACCCACCAACCTGCCCGAAGGCTTGATGTTGGGCTGCATCACCGAGCGGGAGGATCCGGCGGATGCCCTGGTGGTGCATGAACGCCATCGCCAGCTCAGCCTGGCCACCCTGCCGGACGGGGCCGTAGTTGGCACCAGCTCGTTACGGCGCCTAGCCCAATTACGGCACCACTTTCCCCAACTGGTCTTCAAGGATGTGCGGGGCAATGTGATCACTCGGCTCGAAAAACTGGATTCCGGCGAATATGACTGCCTGATCCTGGCGGCGGCGGGGCTGGAGCGCCTGGGATTGGCCGACCGCATCCACGAACGCATTGACCCCTCCATCTCCCTGCATGCGGTGGGTCAAGGGGCCCTGGGCATTGAATGCCGCCAAGGCGATGCCACCGTGCTAAGCCAAATCAAGGCGTTGGAACACCTGCCAACCGCCAGGCGCTGCTTGGCGGAACGGGCCTTCCTGCGGGAACTGGAGGGGGGCTGTCAGGTGCCCATCGGCGTCAACACCCGCTTTGAAGGCGATGATTTGGTGCTGACGGGCATGGTGGCCAGCCTGGATGGTCAACGCCTGATTCGCGATGAGGCCCGCGGCGATCAGACCGATCCAGAAGCGATCGGGGTGGCCCTGGCCCAAAGCCTGAGGGCCCAGGGAGCCGGCACGATTCTGGAGGAGATCTTTGCCACCGTCCGACCCGAAGCCTGAGGTCGTGGCTGGGGCTGGGGCCTTGGCTGGGGCTGCGGATGTGGCTGGGGCTGGGGCCGCGAAACCTAGCCTCGGCGCCGTCACGGTGATCAGGACTGAACTGCCCGCCAAGAATCGACGGCCACCCCTGCAGCCCAACACCGACCGGCGGCCAAACGCCCAGGGTTTTCCCTTCGAGTGGACCCTGCTGGCCTGGGCCGCCCTGGTGGGGATCAGCACCGGTTTGGCGATCGTGGCCTTCCATGAGGTCCTCGATTTCCTCAATAACTATCTCTTCGGCCCCTTTGTCGAGGGGCTGCTGGAGATCAGCCGCTCCCCGGTGGCGGTAGCGGCCCAGGCCCAGGTCCCGGTGGCGCCAGTGACCCTGCCCCCTCCCCCGGCCCCCGATGGGGCCACACCGCTCAAGGCCCTGCTGCAACTCGGCCTCGGCAGCATCGGTTTTCTGACCGGAACTCCCCCGGCCCCGGCGCCCCTGCCGCCGGCCGGGCCGGCGGCCCCGGACTGGCTGGCCCTCTGGCCGGTGGTGGTGGTGCCCACTTTGGGGGGCCTGGCCGTTGGGGTGTTGCGCCGCTTCTGCGGACCCCTGGGACCGGGCGTGCCCAGCCTGATGGCCATGGCCGAGGGCTCCGAAGATCCGGCCCCCGTTCCACCGCTACTGCGCCTGCTGACGGCGGCCCTGAGCCTTGGCAGTGGCGCCTCCTTGGGGCCTGAAGGCCCCAGCGTCGAAAGTGGCGGCAATTTGGGACTGTGGTGGGCCCGCCTTGGGCGCCTGTCGCCCCAATCCCAGCAGACATTGGTAGCCGCCGGGGTGGCCGCTGGTCTGGCGGCGGGTTTCAAGGCACCGATTGCGGGGGTGTTTTTTGCCTTCGAAGGCAATGCCAACACGAGCGCCACCCGACCCAACCTGAGGGCTGTGCTGGTGGCGGCGGTGGCCTCAGCCCTGGTGACCCAATTGCTGCTGGGCGATGAGCCGATCCTGCGGCTGCCGGCCTACGAGGTGCGCTCGCCGCTGGAACTGCCTTTGTACCTGGGTCTGGGGGTGCTGGCCAGCCTTATGTCGCTTGCCCTGATCAAGCTGATGGCGGCCGGCCGGGATGGCAATGTGCAACGGCTGCTGGAAAAACTGCCGCCGGGCCTGGCTACCGCCCTGGGCGGAGCGGCGGTGGGGGCCATGGCCCTGGCCTTCCCCCAGGTGCTGGGCGTTGGTTACGACACGATTGAGGCCCTGCTGGGCAGTGATCAGGGCATTCCCCTGATCACGTTGGCGAGCCTGCTGGTGGTGAAATTACTGGCGACCAGCGTCAGTAATGCCAGCGGATTCGTGGGCGGCGGGTTCGCCCCGGCCCTGTTTTTGGGGGCCACCCTGGGCAGCGTTTATGGCCAGTTGCTGGGTGAAGGGGGGCTGGGCTTGCCGGTGGCCGAAGCCCCCGCCTACGCCATGGTGGGCATGGCGGCGGTGCTGGCCGGCAGCGTCAGGGCCCCCTTGACCGCCCTGCTGTTGTTGTTCGAACTGACCCGGGACATCAGGATTGTGTTGCCCTTGATGGCGGCGGCGGGCCTGAGTGCAGCCCTTGTCGACCGCTGGCAAAGCGTCAAACCCACCACCCTGCTGGGTGCCGACCGCAACGAAGAACGGCGGCGGGAGCGGCTGGCGGCCTTAAGCGTGATTGAGGCACTGGAACCGGAGGCGCCGCTGGTTTTGCCGACCCAAACCCCGGCAGCGACGGCCCTGAGCGAATTGATTGCTGCCCATGGCCACTGTTTACTGGTGGTGGATGAAGCCGAAGCCAAGGTGGTGGGCATCGTCACCCTCGCCGACATCCAGCAGGGCCTCAACGCCGCAAACCAAAGGGGCAAGCAGTTGAGCTTGGGCGAATGCCGCCGCAACGATCTGGTCTGGTTGGCGGATGAAGCCCATCTCGATGATCTGGAGGACCAGCTAGGCCCCCAAGGGATCCGTCAGGTGCCTGTTTTCGCCGTGACACCCGGTCTGGCCGGACCACTACCTAGGGGGCTGCCGTCAAGCGGCTTGGGACTGGATGCGTTGCGGGGATTAGCAAGTCGGGATGGCTTAGCCATTGCCCTGGCCCGCCAAAACCATCAGGAGGTCATTTCTGAGCAATCACTTGCCACCAAGGCCCTGGCCACGGGATCAACCTGAGAGAGCAAACCCAGGATGCGTTGCAGGTCGAGGTCAGAAAGCTCGCCATCGCTGCCCCACTTCAAGGCGGTGCTGTTGAGCTGATCGGTGGTGTATCTGCTTGGGAAAGGGTCTGGAGCCATAGGGCTAGGGGCGCCAATGCTGGACGCCTGGTCTTGAAACAGGTATAAAAGCTTACGAGGAAGTCTTGGGTTGAACATCAGAACCTGAGCCAATCCCCAGAATCTTTTCAGATTTGGATTGGGGCTGGGTTGGGGCCGCAGCCAATCGCGACGGCCCCAGCAGACCTCAGGGAGTGACGATCACCGGCGTGCCCACTTCCACCTGATCAAACAGCTGGCGGACATGGGGACCCAACATGCGGACGCAGCCGGCGGAGACGGCGGCGCGGGTCTTTACCCACTGCTCCCAGGCCGGGGGAGTGCCGTGGATGCCGAACTGGTCTTTGGCGGTGGTGTGGAAGCCCAGCCAGCGATCACCCAGGGGCCCCAGGGGACCGATGGTGGGGTTGTTTCTACCGGTCTTGGTGCTCTGGTATTGGGGATTGACCACCTTGTTGCGAATCGCGAAACGCCCCGTGGGGGTGGGGGTGGCGGGGTCACCGATGGCCACCGGCCAACTGCCCAGCACCTGGCCATTGTCGACAAGGCTGATGGTGCGCTTGCCCAAATTCAGACGGATTTCACGGGTACTGGTGTAAGCAGCGGCCGTGGCAGCCGGCACCGACGGCACCGCCGCTCCTGAGGCGCGGCCGGCCCGGCTCGGGACCGTACCGGTCTGAACCGCTCCGGCCTGAACCGCTCCGGTCGGGGCCGCACCAGTCGCCCTCTGGGGACGGGCGGCGGCGGGGCTGGCCGCAGGCATGGCAGGCAAGGGCGGCGGCGGTTGCAGGGCCAGGGCGGGCCCGGCACCAAGGGCGATCGCCGCAGCCATCAGGCCGCTGGTGCGCAGACCCCAGCCCAGGCCCCGGGCAGCCCCGGGATGGGATGGGCAAACGGTTGGGCCGCAAGGATTGGGGCTCATGGGTTGGTCGCGAAACGGGTGGACAGGGAACCGGCCAGGCGGGTCCGATGACAGTGGTGTGGGGGCGATCAGCCCACCAACTTGGCGTCGATGGTTGAGGTATAGCGCAGCTCGCACTCCTTGATAACCCTCACGGCCTCGGCGCTGTCAAAGAAGCCATTGACGTGGCAGGTGCCTGGCTTTTTGAGGTCCTTGTAGTGCTCCCAGTAGTAAGTGGTTTCCGTGAGCCACTGGGGGCCCAGCTGCTCATGGGAAGTGATGTGGTCCATGCGCTTGTCATCCGCCAGCACGGCGATGACCTTGTCGTCGACTTCACCGCCATCGTCGAATTTCATGATGCCGATGATGCGGGCCTCCACCAAGGATCCGGGGATCAGGGGTTCGCTGACCCCAACGATCTCGACATCGAGCGGATCGCCATCATCATCCCAGGTGCGGGGGATGCAGCCATAGGCAAAGGGATAGGTCAGGGAGGAGTACCCGACGCGATCGAGCTTGAGGTGACCGGTTTCGGTGATCAGTTCGTACTTGTTGATCGTGCCTGAATTGAGCTCGACGATCGCGTTCAACCTCAGCTTGCCCTCGTCGGCGAAGGCCGGCAGCACGTGCAGGAGGTTGAGCATCGTGCGGCTGGGGGCGTGGTCGATGTTCGCCAAGGGGAGGGGGCAAAGCGGGGGAATCTTAAGGAAAGACTCCCCGATCAGCCAGCCAGCTGGTCGACCTTGGCGGCCAGGTAGGTGAGGAAGGGCTCCGCCCCCAGGGGCCGGCCCGTCACCTGCTGCACCAGCTCCTCGCCATTGACCGAGCGGCCCAGGGGCCAGACCCGGGCCGCCAGCCAGCCCCGCAGCCGTTCCTCCTCGCCGGCCGCCACCAGGGTTTCGAGCGGCCCGAGGTCCTGCTCCAGGGTTTGGCTGAGCTGGGCGCTGATCAGGTGCCCCAGGGCATAGGAGGGGAAATAGCCAAACAGCCCCTCGGCCCAGTGGATGTCCTGGAGGCAGCCGTCGCTGTCGCTGGGCGGCTCCAGGCCCAGCAAGGCGACCATGCGGCGGTTCCATTCAGCGGGCAGGTCGGCCACCGGCAGCCCGCCCTCGACCAGCTCCAGCTCCAGTTCGTAGCGCAGCACGATGTGGAGGCAATAGCTGAGTTCGTCGGCCTCGACCCGGATCAGGCCGGGCCGCAGCGGGTTAAGGCAGCGCCAGAAATCCTGGCTGCTGCCCCAGGCCTCGATGCCAGCAGCGGCCTGGAAGCGGGGCAACCAGCGATCGGCGAAGGCACGACTGCGGGCCACCCGACATTCCCAGAAAAGTGATTGGCTCTCATGCACCCCCATGGAGGTGGCCTCCCCCAGGGGCCAGGGGAAATAGTGCTGGCCGTCCCGCGGCAGACCTTGCTCGTAGAGCGAGTGGCCCCATTCGTGGGCCGTGGCTAGGAAGGCGGAGAAGGGTTGGCCCGGCACGACCCGGGTGGTGATGCGGAAGTCCTGGGGACCGACCGTGCAGGAAAAAGGATGGGCCGACCTGGCGCGCTGGCAGCGGCGCGGGTCATAGCCCCAAGCCTCCAGCAGCTCGGCACAAAGGGCCTCCTGCGCTCCCTCGGCAAGATCAAACGCCTCGGTTGAACCGGCGTCCTGGCCGGCGGCGGTGCGCCCGCCCAGCTCGGCGGCCCGTTCCAGCAAAGCCGGCAACTGCTGCTTGAGGGGAGTGAACAGCTCGTCGAGACGGGCCTTGCTGATGTCCGGCTCGAAGGGTTGGGCCAGGGTTTCCCAGGGGCTGCGGGCGATCGGCTCGGCGGCCGCCAGCTGGGCGGCCTGGTCGCGGCGCAGGGTCAAGAGCTCCTGGAGGGCCGGCGCGAACAGGGGAAAGTCGTTGCTGCGCCGGGCTTGCTGCCAAAGGGCATTGCCGCGGGACTGGGCTTGGGCGAGGCGGCCTACCAGGTCGGGATCCAGACAGCGCTGGCGCTCCAATTCGAGGCGCAACAACTGCAGGTTGCGATGGCTTTGCTGCGGCGCATCGGGCTCCAGCTCGGCTTCGGCGGCGGCCAGCAGGTCGATGTACTCCTGCTGGCTTTGGCGCTGGTGCAACTGGGTGGCCAGCAGGGCCAGTTGCTCGCCGCGCCAGGGGGCGCCCGCCGCCGGCATCACCGTGTTTTGGTCGTAATAAAGAGAACTACTGATCGAGCCGAGCAGCCGGGTTTGGTGCAGGTAGGCGTGCAGACGCCCGAAGGCGGAAGCCGGCGCACTCATGGGTGGCGATTATCACTGGCCCCAGCATGGCGGCAAGGGAGGGCCGGGACTACGGATGCCCGTATCCCAGAAGTCCGCCAACACGGGGCCAGGGCGGTGAAGCTGGAACTATCCAAAAGCTCAGCAGACAAGAGATCGGCATGCGCGAGATCGTTTTCCTGGTGACGACGGAGCGGCCCGGGCATATCGAAGCCACCGCCCCGGATCGCTCCCTCCAGGTGCAGGCCGCCAGCCTGGAGGAACTGCACCACGAAGCCCGCGAAGCCCTGATCGCCCAGGTGGGAGCTGCCCACAACAGCTATCGGATTCGCTTCTGCCGACCATTGAGTCCCAAGCCGCGGCCGCAGGGGTCAGACCAGCGCCAACGGCGGCCGGCATCGGCGGTCGGCATCGGCGGCCCCTGAAGCCCCAGCGGCAATGCTGGCACCGCCGGGCCGCTGCGGCGGCTGAAAACAGGGGGCTGGCAACGGAGCAGACCGCAAGTTCAGAGGGCCGAGAGGCCCTGGGCCAGGCCGGTGGTCACCGCCGTCAGAAAGGGCAGATCGAGGCTGGCGATGGTGTCGCTGGCTTGGTGGTAGTGGGGGTTGCGCAGAAAGGAGGTGTCTGTGGCCATGACGGCGGCGTAACCCTGGTCCCAAAAGGGGCTGTGGTCGGAACGACGCACATCCGGCAGCAGGCGGCCGGCCCGGGGCACCGGCAACAGCTTGGTGGGCACATGGCGCCCCAGGCGCCGGGCCAGTGCTGGCAGCAGGGGTAGGGCCTTGAGGTTGGCGACCAGGGCCAGGAAATCGCCCCGCTCGCCATAGAGATGGCGCATCGCCGCCAGGGGATAGCGCTGCTGGCTGGAGGTGTAACCCAGCATCTCCAGGCTCAGCATCAGGGCCAGATCCTGGCCGCTGGCCCTGAGCTGGGCCGCCAGGGCGGTGCTGCCCAGCAAGCCCAATTCCTCCTGGTCAAAGGCCACCAGCCAGACGGGCCGCCGGGGCGGCTGCCGGGCCCAGTGCTGCGCCAACTCCACCAGGGCCGCCAGGCCGGTGGCATTGTCATCGGCGCCGGGGGAATGCAACGGCCCGTCGTAGTGGGCACCCACCAACAGGGGAGGCCGGTGCGATTGGCGGCCTGGCAGGCGCAGAATCAAGTTGCAGCCGGCCTGCGAACCAAGCCCAAAGCGATGCTCTTCAAAAGAGCCGAGCGGGGCCAGCAGGGCCGACAGCTCGGCGCGTACGGCCAGCAGGGCCAGGCGATCCCAGTGGCTGTGGCGGGGCCGGGCCCACCGCTGCAGCTGGACCAGCAGGCGCTCCTGCAGACCGGGGGCCAGGGACTGGGCACCGGGCGACATTGAAGACCCCTAATTCCAATGAATCTGCATCGGCACCGATCCCTCCAGGCTGCGTTTCACCGGGCAGGCCTCACCGGCGCGGCGCAGCTTCTGGCGCTGGTCGTCATTGAGGGCCGCCGGCAGGGTCACC
>JBKDVK010000114.1:0-5438 GCA_046338875.1 Cyanobacteriota bacterium
TCGGCGGTCCATAGCTGGCCGCTGGCCCAGTCACTGAAGCCTGAGTTCTGCTTCAGCCACTCCAGCACCAAGGAATCCGGCAGGGCAGCGGCCAGCAGCGGGGTAGCAGCAGTTACATATTCACAGGCCTCGACCCGCAGCAGCGACACCAAACCCACCAGGGAACCGGCCCCGAGGCGTTCCAAGGTGAACGGTCGATCACCTCTCTGCCCCAAAAGCCTCGCTTCACCTTCCAGCACCACCAGCACCCTCTCGCCGATGGCCAAGTCCGTGCTGAGCGGATCGCCCTCCTCAAAGCGCTGCAAGTTCGCGGCCTCCAACAGGCGGGATTGCTCAGGGGTCGAGAGGAGGTTGAAGGGAGCCAGCTGCCCCAAAGTTTCGAGCTGGACGGGATAGGAGGTGGTCATGCTTTCTCCCTGTTCGCCACCAGTTGACTCACCTGTTCTTCGACCCATTCCTCGAAAAGTTCCCGGGACATGCGCTCTTGCATAACCTCATCAAAGGAAGCGGGCCTCATCACCTCCAGGCGCACCACCAGCCACCACTTATCGATCATGATCGGTGGACTGAGCTGGCCCGGCCTGGAAGTTCGTAGCAGTTCGGCCAAGGCGGGGTGGGCCTGGAGAATGGGTACAGGCCCCACGACGCCGCGGGTGGTGCGTTCCGGTCCCTTGGCATACTTGACTGCAAGCTCGGCGAAATCGGCTTCGCCCTCAGCTATGCGCAAATAGAGCTCTTGGGCCAGGGCACCACTTTCGACCCTAAGCAAACTATAAACAACTTGGTCGAGTTGTTGCTTGCGGGCCAGAAAACGCTGCTCGGCCCGATGCATGAAATGTTCCCGGCAGTGGTGGGCGACACGCAGAGGTAGCTGGGCCTGAATCTTCACATCCTCTTCACTGATCGCCTCTGATCGGCAGACCGCCGCTAGCTGCTCGGCGCTGCGAATACCCTTACGAGCGGCCCATTCCTGCATTGCTTGCTGTTGCCGCTCGGCGGGGAGCTGCACTTGCGAGACGGCACGGCTGATCACTTCCTGGCGCAGCAGGGGCAGCAGCAGCTGGTGGCGGGCCAGCTGCCGCCACAGGCTGGGTTCGATGTTTTCGGCCCAGTTTGACAAAGAGGCCGGACTCGCATCTGGGGCCTCATCGTCGGGTTTTAACCAGCTAAGGCCAGCACTGGGGCCATGGACCGAAAGGGTCACGTCGGTATCAGGCTGGGTATCGAAAGCCATGGAGGGTAAAAAGGTATGTCGCGATGCCTGTCCCACGAGTCAGACGAGCTCATCCATATTGCTGGGTTGCCGCCCATTCCTCGCGCAGAGTTCGTCCAACAGCACAAATGGCTTGTCCAGCTGCCCAGATGCTGGATTGCTTAGGCCGCTGACCCCTTGCATCAGACTCAGAAGCTCCGTTTAACCTAATTCCTTGAGTCGCGGCTGCTCTGGCTGGGCCAAATTGAATCCAGCCGGTGCCCCTACCCCCTGCATGGGCCGGGCGGCTGACCGTTGCACTGCTGCGCCCGCCCACCACTTCGATCAAAATTCAGGCGCTTAAATTGTACTCCAACTTCTGGTGAGGTCACGGCCTTGGCCTGCCAATCCCAGCGCGAATGGCACTGGGTCGCCTGCTGGAGGGTCCTGCGGCGCGGCAGCGGCCAGTGATCAGCCAAAATTGGTCCAACAACCAGCAGCCCGCCCAAGACCATGGTGGCGAAGGGCGAAGATGTCCTGAGGTTTCAGATGGGCCCATATAATAGTTTTTTCTCCAGACACGCCTGCGAGATTGCAGAGGCAGTGATAAATTGATAAGTCTGACCAATGGGCGCTACACGTGTCTTGTTCGACCCAGACTGCTAGCTATGCAGAAGATGCTGCGGGGGCGGAGGCGGCACTTGATTTACTGATATCTGGCTCCAGGAAGATCGGAAAAAATCTACTTAAATGCCCCTCTACCCCAACCCCTTCAAGTTGGCATTTGTGTCTCCCCCCCCATTTCAACGCAGCGCTTGGCCTGAAGTTTTCGTACAAACAAAAAGTTTCCAATGGGCAAGTTGCCGAGCGCTGGAAAGAATGGGTCCAGAGCGGAAACTTTGACTTCAATGAGGGATCAACCATTTATGATACTGATGTTTGCGGCCTTAATTCATGGGGAGAAAAGCTTGCCGCCATTGATTCCTACGTAGTTATCGGTAAAACAAGACCTGTCTCCTTAAAAAGTTTCAACGAAGACGCCCCAGACTTGGTGAAGACCCAGAGAGATCCAGGTCTGGTGACATTCAAGATTTATGTCCCAGATCCTGAGTCTGGCCTGAAATCAATCTGCTTAAGAGAAGTCACTTCAACACAAGACGAATTTGTACGGTTTGCGATCTCAGGAAAGTTACCAAACTAGTCCACAAGTTCCATCTCTTTCTGAATGCAAGAATCGACACCAAGCGCGATTAAATCTCTACTAGGACATCAAATCTTACTTAACAAATAAATAATGCTAAGTTTTCTGTGGCCAATCTAAGTATTTAACAGTTCAAGTAAGTCGGTCTCGCTTAGCACTGATACTCCTAGGGCGACCGCTTTATCCAGCTTGGTTCCAGCTTTATCTCCGGCCACAACATAGTCAGTTTGCTTGCTGACGCTATCAATCACTTTACCACCAGCTGCTTCTATCAGAGACTGGGCTTCTGCTCGTGAAAGAGATGGAAGCTTACCTGTTAAAACAAATTTTTTGTTGGATAGCGGATTATTTAGTCTAATTGAATCCAACGCATATTGCCGAGAAACATCTTCTTCTCCGCTCCCCATCTCTAGGCCCAATGACATCAATTCATCAATTAACTGCTGGTTCGCGGCATTGGAGAACCATTGCTGCAGAGACCTACTCATCTCTGGTCCAAAACCTGCCAGCCCGCTTATTTCATCGCTATTCTGAATTGATGCCTGCTTTAGCAGCTCTACATTTGGATAGAATCTAGAGAGTGCTTTTGCATTGACTTCGCCTATATGGCTGATGCCAAGTCCATATAGTTTACGATGCCAGGATTTCGCTTTTGACTTGGAAAGTTCGTCAACGATATTTTGGGCCGACTTTTCGCCCATACGCTCTAGGCTAGCAAGCACAGAGACTTCGACGCGATATAAATCTGCAATAGATTTAACAAGCCCACATTCAACCATCTGCTCGATAGACTTGGCACCTAGGCCATCGACATCCAAGGCCTTCTTACTAACCCAGTGGCACAACGAAGCCACAAGAATGGCCGGGCAACTGCTGTTGATGCAACGAGTGACCGTTTCACCTTCCTCCCTTACAAGTCGGGAGCTACACTCAGGGCAGCAATCAGGTAAAACTAGGCTAATCGCGTCTAGTTTTCGTAACTCTGGCAATACCCCAACAACCTCCGGGATGATCTCACCTGCCTTGCGAACCACGATGCTGTCACCAGTATGCAAGTCGAGCTCAGCAACTCGGTTGGCGTTGTGGAGAGAGGCTCGGCTGACGATTGTGCCGGCAAGGTGGACTGGTTCAAATTCTGCGACCGGAGTCAGAGCGCCCGTTCGCCCAACTTGGCAGATGATGCGAAGCAGGCGGCTGGGAGCCTCTTCTGCCGGATACTTCAGGGCGACGGCCCAGCGGGGATGAGTATCCGTAAAACCGGCTATTTCTTGAAGTTGGAGATTGTCAAGTTTAACTACAACGCCGTCAGTTGCATAGGGCAACTCTTTGCGAGCCCCTTCCCAGCGGTTGAAGAATGATTCCACTCCAGCCAGGTCACTGAAACGCTCTCGGTAGGGGTTTACCTGAAAACCCGCTGATTCAAGCCACTCCAACGCTGACCACTGAGTTGCTGGTTTGCCCGGATTGGCTTGCCCATCATCGGGTAGATGGAGGGTGTAAGCAAAAAAGCTGAGCCGCCTTGCTGCCACAACCTTGGAATCGAGCTGGCGCAAGGTGCCCGCACAGGCGTTGCGAGGATTGGCAAACAGGCTCTCGCCCCGGGCCTGTCGTTCGGCATTGATCGTTGCGAAGCTCCCGTCCGGGATCAGGGCCTCCCCACGCACCTCTACCCAGGCGGGCGGCTGCTGCAAGCGCAGACGCAACGGTACCGAGGCGATCGTGCGGACATTTGCGGTGATCTCCTCGCCCCGCTCGCCGTCGCCGCGGGTGGCTGCTCGCACAAGAAGACCGTGCTCGTAGCTCAATGCGAGTGCATTGCCATCAATTTTGAGTTCCCCCACCATGGCCATGGCAGGTGCTGCGGCCATGGGGACGCTGTTAAGGACCTTGACTAGGCGGTCGTACCAAGCTTCCAGCTCAGCCAAGTTGAAAGCATTTTTAAGGCTGTAAAGAGGCACCCTGTGGGCGACGCTCTGGAAACCTTCGACAGGCTCGCCACCGACGCGCTGCGTGGGGCTATCCGGGCTGATCAGCGCGGGATAGCGGCGCTCAAGCTCCTGTAGCTCTCGGAAGAGTTGGTCATAGACCGCGTCCTGCATGAGCGGAGCATCCTTGACGTAATAAGCATGCGCTGCCTGCTGAAGCAGGCTACGCAGCTCAACAACCCGCTCTTGAAGCACTGGCGGCGAGGCTGGTTCAACTGACCGCCCTCGAGACGATTGTGGGGATTCGCTCACGGTTCAATGGCGGAAGGGGGCAACAGATGCCGCAGCAGCTCAGCTCGCCGCAGTTGCTTGGATGCGATCAATCCGCCAGGCGTCCTCCACCTTGACGAAGGTGAAGTCAAGGGGCAGCTCGTCCTTGCTGCCATCTGCCTTGAGCTTGACAGTGAGGATCACCTGGTCTTCTTGCACCCGCGGTCGCCCTGATTTGAGATTGCGGTAGTTGTTGAGTTTGAGGCCCGCCAGGAATCGGATGAATTGTTGCCGATTGACGTGGGAGCGATAGTTCTTGGTAGTGAGCAGGTAAGCCCCATCAATTTGACCTGATGCCACCTGGGTAAAGAACTGTTTGATCAGGGGGTTGATGCCACGGGCGCTGAGCACCAGTTTCACCGCCGAGATCGTCCAGTAGAGGAGGAGGGCTCCCGCGCCGGCTAACAGGCCCTTGGAGCCGTAGTCCCTGGCCAGTCCCCAATCCATGACGTCAACTTTGGCGTACAGCGACTTGAGTCTGACCGACGACCCCGCCTTCCTGGCCCTGGGCCCAGACTGGCCTTGCCTTGAAGCGGTGCCGCGCACCGGATCCCGTGCCCCTGGAGCCCCTGTTGCCCCTGTTCCACCGGCTCAACCGCGAACATTTCGCAGGCGCCCTGGTGCGTTCGGGCAAGCCCGTGGCCGACCTGCGCTGGAGTGGCGGCAGATTGACCCGTACGGCGGGCCTCTACCGACGGGGGCAACGGGCCGATGGGCTGAGCTTCCGCGAGATCGTCCTTTCGCAGCCCCTGCTGGAACCCCTGCCCAGGCAAGCCACCTTGAGCACCCT
>JBKDVK010000115.1:0-3626 GCA_046338875.1 Cyanobacteriota bacterium
CCCCCCAGGGCCAGATAGGCCGTGGGGAAAAGCAGCAGACCGGACCACCCCACGAAAACGAAGCGGTCGCGCTTTAACCAGTCATCGAGGACGTCGAACCATCCCCGGGCCGATGGCGCCCGCCCTACAGCAATCGTCATGAGAGGCTTTATGAAGCTTTACAAAGCAAATCCTAGGGGGCAGACGACGCCCCTGCAGCCGCCTTGCCTGGCACGACGCCAATAATAAGAATAAGTACCTAGAGGCCAGCAGGGGCAGGCCGGCAGACGCCCCAGGAGATCGGCGCAAGCCCGACCCTGAGCCAAGCCAGCCCGGGCGAACGCAGCCGGTCATGGCCGGGGGGAGGGGGGCAAGGCTTAACTAAGCAAAAAGAGGTCAAAATCAAGGATGGCTCAAGCCAGAAAGGAGAGATTGGCCTAAAGTAGGAACTATTAAAAACTTGCAACTTTGAAAGCTCTACTCGTTTATCCGCAATTCCCTAAGACCTTCTGGAGCTATGAGAAAATTCTCGAATTAGTCCATCGCAAGGTTCTTCTCCCACCCCTAGGCCTAATCACTGTCGCGGCAATCCTGCCGCAGGAATGGGAATTCAAGTTGGTTGACGTGAACATTCGTCCGGTCAGCACCGAGGAATGGCAATGGGCAGATCTGATTATCATGTCAGCCATGATTGTACAAAAAGATGATATTATCCGCCAAATTGCTATAGCACACCATTTTGGCAAACCAGTTGCAGTCGGCGGTCCCTACCCCAGTTCAACCCCTGACGAATTGACTGCGGCCGGAGCTGACTTTCTCATCCTGGATGAAGGAGAAATCACGTTGCCGCTTTTTGTCGAAGCCCTGCAGCAAGGTGCCAAAAGCGGAAGATTTACGGCCAATGGTGAAAAGCCCGATGTCAGTCTGACCCCGATCGCGCGCTACGACTTGCTCGAAATGGGTGCCTACGACTCCATGAGCGTACAGTTCTCGCGAGGTTGTCCGTTTCAGTGTGAGTTCTGCGACATCATCGTGCTCTACGGACGCAAACCTCGGACCAAAACACCCCAACAACTGATTGCCGAACTAGAGGTGCTCTATAACCTGGGTTGGCGCGGCGGTATATTCATGGTCGATGATAACTTCATTGGCAATAAGCGCAATGTCAAACTTTTGCTGACAGCGTTGGAATCATGGCAGAGAGATCACGGCTATCCCTTTCGCTTCGATACGGAAGCCTCCCTTGACCTTGCCGACGATGACGAGATGATCGACTTGATGATGGCCTGCAATTTTGCCGCCGTCTTCATGGGAATTGAGACTCCTGATGCCGAAAGTCTTTCATTTACCAAGAAATTTCAAAATACCCGTTCACCGCTCCATGAGTCGGTAGATAAAGTCACCAGGTCAGGCCTACGGGTGATTGCCGGTTTCATCATCGGCTTCGACGGCGAGAAAGCCGGGGCAGGTCAAAGAATCGTGGCTTTTGCCGAGCAAACCGGCATTCCCACAACCACCTTTGCCATGCTTCAGGCCTTGCCCCATACGGCCCTGTGGCACCGTCTCGACAAAGAGGGTCGTCTGGTTGCCGATGGGGGCAATATCAATCAGACCACATTGATGAACTTCATCCCAACCCGGCCGGTGGAGGACATCGCCAATGAATATGTTGACGCTTTCTGCACTCTCTACGAACCGGGTAAATACCTCGACCGTGTCTATCGTTATTTTCTTAAGTTAGGCGCCCCGAGGGTTAAAGCGCCTTTCAAACTGCCTGAGTGGGTCATCGTCCGTGCCCTGTTGATTGTCTGCTGGCGGCAAGGCGTGGTTCGTCGAACCCGTTTGGCGTTCTGGCACCATCTGGTCCACATAATTATCGCTAATCCGGGGGTTGCTGAGCAATATCTAGCAGTGTGCGCCCACAACGAACACTTCCTCGAATACCGTGAAATCGTTCGCCAGCAGATCGGAGATCAGCTAGCCGCCCATCGCGAGCGTCAACGTACCGCCATAGCCACCCCCACCCCCGTCGAGCTGGCCACCCCCTAAACCCATCCTTTCCACCCCCCACCCTGAAGGCCGCGGCTTTCGGCCAGAGTGGGGCGGTCCCAGTCCTTGCCATGTACGTCGTCGAGCTCTCTCTCCGCCTCACCGCCATGCCGGTCGCTGTCCAGCGCAAGGACCTGGCAGCTGCCCAGTCGCTTTACCAGGAAATTCGTCAGGCGATGGAAGCAGGCCATCCCAAATTGCTTGAACTGACCTGCGAAAAGGACGAGCACAAGCGCATCAGCTTGCTTTGCACCGAGCTTGTCGCCATCCAGATTTATGAGAAATCAGCCATCGGCGCCAGCGGCAAAAGGCCAGGTTTCAGCTTGGACGGCTGATCTCGATGGTTCAGGACGCGCCAACGGCCAGCCTGGCCTCCCCCCTTGTCGTGGAGGACTTGAGCTTTTGCTGGCCTACCGGACAGCCGGCCTTGCGTCACTGCAGCCTGCGCATCCCCCGCTCAGGTCTCTGGATGCTGGTGGGAAGCAACGGCAGCGGCAAGAGCACCCTGCTGCGCTGTGTCGCGGGCCTGTTGCAGTACCAGTCGGGGCGCATCAACACTGACCTGCGACCCGCCCTGGTCTTTCAAAACCCCGATCACCAATTGCTCCTGCCTAGCTGTGGCAGTGACCTGATGATCGGCCTGCGGGGGCCGATGGTCTCCGATCAACGCCAACGGGCGGTGCATCAAGCGCTGGCTCAGGTGGGCCTACTGGGATTCGAGCAACGACCCATCCACACCCTGAGCGGGGGACAGAAACAGCGCCTGGCCATCGCCGGCACCCTGGCCGCCCAGGCCGATCTGCTGCTGCTGGATGAACCCACGGCCTTGTTGGATCCCGAGAGCCAAAGGGAGGTGCTGCATCTGATCCGCAGGCTTTGCAGCGACCCGGCGAAGCCTCTGACCGCCCTCTGGATCACCCACCGACTGGAAGAACTGAACCTGTGTGATGGAGCGGCCTTGATGGAAGGGGGCTTGGTAGGGCCTTGGTGCAGTGGCGCCAGTATGAGAAGCCAGCTGGCCCCCTTGCCCGAAGGCCGGGCTTAGGGGTAGGTTCCAAGGGTTCTGGGAGATTTAGGCCCTCGGGTCCTTCCGGTCCATTCCTCGGTAGCTCAGTGGTAGAGCGGTCGGCTGTTAACCGATTGGTCGCAGGTTCGAATCCCGCCCGGGGAGTTCATGCCGATTCACAAACAAATGCAAGCTGTGTCCCATTCCAGGGGACATGGAATATGAATCGACCTAACCTTATGAAGCGTTAGGCCTGATGTTTGTCCTAACAGCCGGCGCCAAGCAGACATGACTTTGAATCCAAAATGTTGAATCCAAAGATTTACTTAAGATATGCCACCCAGGGTCTGGGGGCTGAGCCGTTTGTATTGGGCAATCAGGCCAGTGCAGCAGAAGGGTTTAGTAATCCATCGGCGGTTTCAAAACCCTGCTGCCGGGCCGCAGGATTCCCACCAGCGCTTGAACGGTGGCTAACCGAACTGCCATTGGCTTGCCTTGGCGGTAACAATGGCTCTGAATCCCCTAGAAGTTGGGAGATTTTTTCATCGTTGCGGTTCTCCTTTAACTTGCCATGAAACCCTGCATTCTGCTG
>JBKDVK010000116.1:0-23712 GCA_046338875.1 Cyanobacteriota bacterium
AGCCAGTAGGCTGGTAAATCAAGAGGGCAAAGGCTATGGCCAGCAGGCCAAGCAAGGCATCGAGCCAACGGCGCCCCAACAGGGGCGGGCCACTGCGGTAAGCGATCAAGACCGCGCCCCACACCGACAGGGCCGCCGGCAACAGATACAAGCCGATGGCAAAACTAAAGTTGAATAGATCGAGTAGGTAAGTGTGGCCACTGATCAGCAGCGCCAGCAGACAGATCCAGGGGGGCGTAACCGCTGGCACGAACACGGCCAGGGCAGCGGCCAAAGCATAAATCGAACCTGCGGCGATCAACCAGCCAAAGAAAGGTGAATAGGCATTTTGAAATAGGCTTCTATAGACAACATCCCAGCCCGGTCGACTCTGGCTTGCCTGGTCAATCGACTTACCCAGCAAGTCCCAATCATCAACATTCCAAGTGGGGGAGGTCACCTCCTGCCAGTGAGTCGCCAGAAACAGAGCAGTAAAAATTAGACCCCAACGCAGCCACGACGACGAAAGACCAGGCATGAATAACACAGTCAGATTGTATTAAAATCTGGCAGCAGCCAAATTCTTGTATCCAGCGCCGCCTCATCCCGTATCAGGCGCCACAAATTGGCATCCGCGTGCCTGGGAAGCGCCACCACCCGCGTGGCGCCGGGGCCGCAGAGGGCGAGGGCGCCGAGCAACACCAGGCTTTCGCCCACCACCACCACCCCCCCAAACCCCCGCAGCGCCGCCTCGGGGGAGCCGCCCAGGGTGTGGTCCTCGGATGCCAGGGGCGCGCTCCAGTGCCGTTTTGCCGCCACGGGATGGGGTACCAGCCGCCAGGGGTGGGGCCAGTGCGCCGCCTCCACAGCCAGCCGCTCGACCCCGGGCGAATCGACAATCAATGTGCGGAAAGATCGCCCGGGCGCGAGACCATCGGCAGCGGCAGGGGTGCCATAGAGGGGGCCCAGCTCGCGGCAGTCGAAACGGGCGCACCAGGGGGCGCGATGGGCCGGCCGATCCGAAAACAACCAGCAGGGAATGCCGGCGGCAAACAGCAGCGGATCCAGAGCCCGCGGCTGCAACCGGTACTGGTCGAGTCCGTCGTCGAGCAACTCCAGTTGGCGGCCATGGCGGGCCAGCAGCCGCAGGGCCCGGCCGGCGCCGCGCAGATGGGCCAGGCGCAGGCGTCC
This sequence comes from Cyanobacteriota bacterium, assembly GCA_046338875.1. Taxonomy (GTDB): domain Bacteria; phylum Cyanobacteriota; class Cyanobacteriia; order PCC-6307; family Cyanobiaceae; genus Cyanobium. The sequence goes on from JBKDVK010000116.1 coordinate 1,171, forward strand.
CACCAGTCCCAGCCGCGCCGCCAGGGCCAGGACGGCCATGCTGAGGGGGTTGATGGGCCAGCGCCAGGGCCAAAGGCGCCGATCCCCGGCCTCCAGGGCGAGGCGGCTGGGTTCGTAGAGCAGCAGTTCAAACCGCAGCGCATCGGCAGGCTGGCTGCGACGAATCCGCCGCGCCGCCTCCAGGTGGATGGCATTGAAGGCCAACACCACCTGGACCATGGTCAGCGCCCCTGGTCCAGGCAATCGGGGCCATCAGAGCCACGGACGCGCGCCAGGCGGCCGCGGCCGAGGGAGAGCAGCAGCGACGGCCCATGCAACAGGCGGCGTCCGGTGTGCCACCACAGCCGATGCCACCAGCGCACCTGCCACTGGCCTGAGCGGGGCGGCGGGACCAGCTTGATCGGCAGTTCCTCCAAAAAGATGTCGGGGATGGCGAGGAAGCAACCCCAGAAGGTCATGCGGCGGGCATGGTCGATCTCATCAGCGCTTTCGGCCTCCAACTGGGGCCGGGAGCCAGCCACCAGCCGCCAGCCCCCCCCAGGCTCCTTGGCGTAGCTGCAATGCCGGGCCGCGGCACCCCAGGGAGCATGGGCGGCCACCAGGCGGTTGGCCAGCCGCGAGGCCCGCATCGCGGCCAAGCCCTGGGAGGCCAGCAAGGACCCTGCTCCCGTTTGGCCCCCCGCCCGCTCCGCATCGGTGTGGCTGATCAGCTCCAACCAATCGGCAGGGATCCAAGCAGGCTCCTGGGCCAGCAGCTGACTCAGACGGATGCGCAGTTCCTTGTCATCGAATCCGTAGCCGACCAGGAGCTCATGGAATCCGCCCACCGCCTCAAACAGGGATCGGGCCAGCAGCATCTGGCCCTTGCGACCCTCCCCGCCGCTGCCAAAGGCGCAGGGGCGACCCGCCACCGCCAGCTGGGGCGCGACCGGGTCAAAGCGGGCTGAAGGCCAGGCGTCCGCATCCAGCTTCAAGATCAGCTCGCCCCGCGATTGGGCCACGGCGAAGTTGTAGGCCCGGCAGAGATTCCACTGCCGCTCCCCCTCCACCCGCAGCAGCCGCAAACGGGGATCCGGGGGCAACTGCTCGCGCCGCAGCGGCTGGCGGCTGCTCCAATCCACCACCAGGTGCTCGGTATGCCATGGCAGGGCGGCAACCCGGGGCGCCGACCGCAACAGGTGGTGGCTCCGGTTCATGCAAACGGTGACGATGCTGAGGCTCATGAACCCACCCTGGGGGCACCGCCGCCCTGCGGCTTGTGCCTGCCCTGGCGTCCCCGCGCCAACTCCATGGCCCCCACCACGAGGCGCACTGGCAGCTGCAGCAGCTGTCGGCCGGTGTACCACCAGAGCCGATGCCAAAGCCGCACCTGCCACACCCCCCCACGGGCAGGAGGGAAGAGTCGATAGGGCAACACCTCCAGGTACACCTCAGGTATCGCCAGGAAATGGCCCCAGAAAGTCATGCGGCAGGCATGCTCGATCTCAGCGGCCACGGCCCCCGGGGGATGGGGCACCGAGGCGGGCTCCACCCGCCAGCGGCCGGGCTGCTCTTCTTGATAGCGACTGGCCCGACTGCGGGGCCCCCAGGGGCAATGGGCCGCCACCAGTCGGTTTGCCAGCCGAGTGGCCCGCATCGCCGCCTCGCCGCGGTTGCTGGCGATGCTGCCGGCCCGATCGCTAGCTCCCCGTTCGGCGCGCTCAGCGTCGGAGTGGGCAATCACCGCCAACCAAGCCTCCGGAATCGGCGCCGGTTGGATACCGAGCTGCATCCCCAGCCGAGCCTGCAAATCCTTGTCATCAAATCCATAACCCACCAGCAGTTCATTGAAGCCGCCCACCGCCGCAAGCAGGCGCCGCTCGATCAGAAACTGACCTTTGCGCCCCTCAGGCCCGCTGCCAAAGGCACACAGCTGCTGCTGGCTGGGGTCAGCGGCGAGCCCCTGCAACTGGGCCGCCGCCGGATCAAAGCGCTCGGTGGGCCAGGCATCGGCATCCAACTTCAAGATCAGCTCGCCGGTGGCCCGGGCGAAGCCAAAGTTGTAGGCCCGACAAAGGTTCCAACGGCCCTCACCCTCGACCCGCAGCAGCCTCAGGCGGGGATCAGGGGGGAGGTCCTCGCGGCGCAGGGGTTCGCGGCTGCTCCAATCGACGACCAGGTGCTCGTCATGCCAGGGGAGCTGGGCCACCAAGGGGGCCGAACGCCAAAGGTGGTCCCGGCGATTCATGCACACGGTCACGACACTGAGGCGGGGCTGGCCGGCGCCCCCCTGCTTCAGTCCCACAGGCTCAGGGCATCATCCCTGGCCCCGAACCACTCGGCCGCCAACACCCCTCCCATCGTTCGCTGTTCCCGGAACCAGGGCCCACCCAGGGTCCAATGCAACAGGATTGGCCCGCCATCCTCGGCGCTGGCCTGCGGTGCAAGCTGCACATCCACCAGGTGATTCCAGCGGTTGGGGAGGGAACCAACTTCGTGGTCACCGGCTAGCCAGTGGAAACGATGCAGATCCAAGCCACTGGCGCTGTTGACGTATTCAGGAGTTAGAGCTGTACAACGGCAACAGTTGAACAACATCAAAGAGCTCCAGTTCTTTTTGGGATAGGGGCTTTGAACCTCGCCTAGAAATTTGACCGTCTCATTGGGCACATGTTCGTGCTTTACACAAAGCAGGGCATATTGATCATCGCGCAAATCCCAGAGTTCACTGATATCACCGCGACAAAGCATGTCGCAATCCATGAATATCGCCCAGCCTTGATAGCCCATCAGCGCAGGCACCAGGAAGCGGGTGAAAGAAAAGCTGGTGCTCTGTTTGGGATCGCGCTCGCGCCAAAACAGCGACTGCAGCTGGCTGTTCACGATCGGCGTGATCGCTAGGGGTCGACTGCTCTGCTGATACAAGCTGTCGATCAGCACGTTGGTGGCGGCGCGCTCGCGGGGGTCGTAACCGATGAAAATCGGAATGGGGGGCAACGCTGTTCCCTGGGTCAACGCTTGCCGAGTCTTAGGGCAGGGTCAATGTAGATCCCCGTCCAACATCAGCAACGGGCCTCGATACGATCGACCTATGAGCTTCCTCGCCGGCCTCAACGACGCCCAGCGCAAGGCCGTTGATCACCACACCGGGCCCCTGCTGGTGGTGGCCGGTGCCGGCAGCGGCAAAACCCGCGCCCTGACCCACCGCATCGCCCACCTGATCGGCCACCACGGCGTCGATCCGGCCGAGGTGCTGGCCGTCACCTTCACCAACAAGGCGGCTCGGGAAATGAAAGAGCGGCTGGAGCTGCTGCTGGCCCAGAAGCTGGCCCAGAGCCAGTTCGGCCAACCCTGGAGCACCCTGCCGGCGGCGGAACAGCGGCAATTGCGGGGTCGCATCTACCGGGAAGTGATCAAGGACCTTTGGATTGGCACCTTTCACGCCCTGTTCGCCCGGCTGCTGCGCTTCGACATCGATAAGTACAAGGACGGCGAAGGGCTCAGCTGGACACGCCAGTTCTCGATCTATGACGAGAACGACGCCCAGAGCCTGGTCAAGGAAATCGTCACCCAAGAGCTGGGGCTGGATCCCAAGCGCTTCGAACCCAAGAAGGTGCGCTGGGCCATCAGCAGCGCCAAGAACCAAGGCCAACTGCCGGAGCACCTGGAGGCCGAAGCCCGGGGCCAGCGCGATCGCCAGGTGGCCCAGGCCTACCGCCATTACCGGCGGGCCCTGGCGGCCAACAACGCCCTCGACTTCGACGATCTGCTGCTGTTGCCCGTGCAGCTGCTACGCCAGAACGAACAGGTCCGCCATTACTGGCATCGCCGCTTTCGCCACGTGCTCGTGGACGAATACCAGGACACCAACCGCACCCAGTACGACCTGATCAAGTTACTGGTCACCGATGGCCAGGACCCCGAGAAGTTTGCAGAATGGGGCGAACGCTCGGTGTTTGTGGTCGGCGACGCCGACCAGAGCATCTACAGCTTCCGGGCAGCGGATTTCACCATCTTGATGGGCTTTCAGAAGGATTTCGGCGATGGGGCCGCCGATGAAACCACCGCCACGATGGTGAAGCTGGAGGAGAACTACCGCTCCACCGCCACGATCCTGGAGGCCGCCAATGCCCTGATCGCCCACAACAGCGAGCGCATCGACAAGGTGCTGCGGCCCACCCGCGGCGAGGGCGAACCGATCCACCTGATCCGTTGCGATGACGAAATCGCCGAAGCCGAAGCGGTGGTCCATCGCATGCGGATGTTGGACGCCGCCCACCCGGATCTGCGCTGGGGCGACATGGCGGTGCTCTATCGCACCAATGCCCAGAGCCGGGCCCTGGAGGAATCCCTGGTGCGCTGGGGCATCCCCTACCTGGTGGTGGGCGGCCTGCGCTTCTACGACCGCCGTGAAATCAAAGATGTGCTGGCCTACCTGCGCCTGCTGGTCAATCCCGCCGACAGCGTCAGCCTGTTGCGGGTGCTGAATGTGCCCCGCCGCGGCATCGGCAAGACCACCGTCGAGCGCCTCAGCGATGCCGCCGCCCAGCTGGGCCTGCCCCTCTGGGAGGTGGTCAGCGATGCCGAGGCGGTGCGCTCCCTCGGCGGGCGGTCGGCCAAGGGTCTGTTGCAGTTCGCTGAATTGATCAATGATCTGGCCCGCCGCGCCCAGGACTCACCCCCCTCCGAGCTGGTGCAGCGGGTGATGGAGCAGAGCGGTTACGTGGCCGAGTTGATCGCGGAGGCCAGCGACGAAGCCGAAGAACGCCGCCGCAACCTCCAGGAGCTGGTCAATGCCGCTTTGCAATACCAGGAGGAGAACGAGGAGGGCTCCCTGGAGGGCTTCCTGGCCAGCGCCGCCCTGGCCAGTGATGCCGACAGCAAGGACACCGCCGCCGACCGGGTCACCCTGATGACCCTCCATGCCAGCAAGGGACTGGAATTTCCGGTGGTCTTCCTGGTGGGACTGGAGCAGGGATTGTTCCCCAGCTACCGCTCCCTGGAGGATCCAGCCGCCCTGGAAGAGGAACGCCGCCTCTGTTATGTGGGCCTCACCCGAGCCAAGGAGCGCCTGTTCCTCAGCCATGCCAGTGAACGGCGGCTGTGGGGCGGCATGCGCGAACCGGCCGTGCCCTCGGTGTTTCTCTCCGAACTGCCCGCCGAGCTACTCCAGGGCGACCTGCCCCAGAGCGGCGGGGCGGCGATTCGCCGCGAACAGCGGCTGGAGCGGCTCACCCGCGTCGATCGGGATGACAGCCGGCGGGTGGCGGCCGGGGGAGAAGCGGCCCGCCCCGCCAACGCCGTGCGGCGTCGCGCCCCCGCCCGACCCTGGGCCGTGGGCGATCCGGTGCGGCACGCCAGTTTCGGAGTCGGCACGATCACCCACCTCTTCGGCTCCGGGGAGAGGCTCTCCCTGGCGGTGAAGTTTGAGGGGATGGGTCCCAAAATTCTGGATCCCCGCCTGGCCCCGATCGAACCCCTGCCGGGCGGCGAGTCTTGAGCGAGCTGAACTCTGGCCCCCGGGTCCTGGTGCTAAGCGGCGGGCTGATCCATCTGGTGCATCAGCTGGCCGCGCTTGAGGCCCTCGATGAGTTCCACGCCGGCGGCGGTGAGCCCCCCCGGATCGCCGTGCTGATCACCGGCGTGCTCAACCGCGACACCGTGGCGCTGGCAGGCCTGCAGGCGGTGATTGAGCGCTGGTTTGCGCTGCTGCGGCGCAGCGATCCCCAACGGTACGGTCAGCTTGCCCTGATCCCCAGGGAGACCGAGTTGCCAGCTGGCCCCTGGGAGATCTGCCTGTGCAACAACCAGTGGCTGATAGGCCAGCGCAGTGTGTTCGAAAGGCACTACATCACAAATCTAGTAGTCTGCGGCGACGGCCTCGGCCTCTACTACCGCTGTGCCCGCGAACTGCGTGCGCTGCTTCCCAGCCTGCTGAACCGGCCGATCCCGGAGCCGGGTCTTCGGGTGCGTTACGTGCTCAGCGGCCGCCAGCCCGTCTGGCACCGCCCCCCCGAGCCGGGCCTGGTGCCGCCCGTGCAGGAGAGGGCCGGTCTGTTCGCCCTGCTCGTGAACAGCCAACGCCAGGAAGCAGCCGATGCGTTGGCCTACTGCCTGGCCGGGAGCGATCCAGGCCGGCCACTGTGGCTCTGCTCCGTGCCCAACCTGGCCCATCAGTTTCCAGGCGCCCGCATCCCGGCGGTGGTTCTGGAGGGCTGGCTAAAGGGGCTGGAGCGGCATCATGGTTTCGATCGACGCTATGACCGCCTGCTGCTGATCGACCATCCGAAGGCGCCGCCCGGAGGCAGCTTCGCAGTTCTGGAGCGGTCATGGCTGGGCCGTCCGCCGCGCACGTCGGTGCCGCTGGAGGTGCTGGTGCGGCTGCTTGAGTGCGAGTGTCCCGGCCGGCCAGTGTTAGTGGCCGGGCTCACCTCGGCGCTCTACGGGGTGCGTCAGCTCACAGGCGCCTCGGTGGTGTGGCTGCCGCTGGCTCCCCTCTGGCGCTGGAACCCCGGCTATCGCCGCCGCCCGCTGGAGTTTCTGCATCGCTGTCTGCGGGTCCGGCGGATGGCGCTGCTTACCGGTTCCTGAAGAGGCGGCCCCTTCAGGTGTGGAACACGTCGAAGTGATGCCGGTTGTCTGCCCGCTCCACGAACACCAAGGGGCGACACATCGGCAGCCGTGACCGGAAGCTCAGATACCCATCCACTCCGTTCAGCACGCAGCGCCCCACCCCCAGGGAGGGGATGCTGAGACTTGTGTGAATCCGCGGTTCCGGCTCGTGTTCCGTCTCCGGCAGAATCACCTCCACGGTCTCGCGGGAGGAGCAGGAATTCATCACGTAGAGCCACACGCTATCGCCCTTGGTGAAGCGGTGCTGGGGGGTGTATAGAAACGGCGAACGATGGCGCGCCAGCAGCTGGTGGCGCGCCATCGTTCTGGAGCCATCGGTGGCGATTCCGCCGAAGTTGCCGTGCACAGCGGCGAACACAGAGTCAGATGTTCGCTTGAAGAGACTGTAGCCGCGATGATGCCGCTGCAGGGAGCGGAGCTCCTCTACCAGCAGCGAGGATTTTGCGTAGCTGGTGGTGTGCACATAGGTGGCATAAGCGACACCGATCGGTTCGATATCAATTGTGTCGAAATAGCTGCTCGTGAGGTGGCTCTGCTCACAGAGATGCCTGCCATCGGCATCGAAGAATATCAGGCGATGGGTCACTTCAAGTGGTTCTCCCAGCAGCAGAGCCAGAGTGTTCTCGGCAACGAAACGATTTGCGGCGATGTCGCCGCGATAGAGAAACTGATCCGAGATGCTGACACCCTCAGCGAAGGAAATCGGCAACGTGGTATGTGGGAGGTAGGCGCGATAGCGAATCCTGCCCAGGGCCGCTTTTATCCTTCTGATAGGTGGCGGAGTATTCATTGCAGCGGCATCCCCAGCCAGGATCTCTTGATCATCCTGCTTCCCCTCATGCGATCCCGCTCCGAGAAGAGCTCGGTGGGTGGATGGGTGTGTTCCACGCTCATCGAAGCCGGCAGATCCTCCCTGGAAAGGGTGATAAAGATCGGAATTCCCAGGCTGGTTGTGCTGCGCATAAAGATCTCCCCCCCTGCCGCCTCATCGGGGCTGATCTCCACCACACAGCAACTGTTGCTTCGGTAAGGAATGCTGCGCAGTCTCCGCCGGCTGCGGGCGACGAACACCTCCAGGTTGTGCTCGTCGCTGCGGCAGCCACGGCCGAGGTTCACAAGGCAAAGCAGGTTCAGCCCCACGTTGGCCCCGGTCTGCAGCAGTGCATCGAAGCTCAGCAGGGTGCCGCCCTCCAACTGGGCCATCCGTACCGGGTACTCCCCCTGATAAGAACTGGTCACCCCCCGCCAGGTGAAGGCGAGAGAGCAGCGCTCCGCAACCGGCGATCGGTCCACCTTCTTGCTGCAGGGCAGCGGCAGTCGCGGATCGGCGGGGTCGAGGGCCTCACCACGGCTGAGGGGAACGGCCACCAGCAGCTCGCCGGGGCCAAGCTGATAGTCACTCGATCGGATGCGCAGATCCCCGGCCGGAGGCAGCGCGAAGCGATCGAGGCACTGCCAGCCCTCACAGCGGGGGGCGTAGATCGCCATATCAAGCGAGTGGTTCCGGGGGCGGAGCGAACCCGAAGTGCGCTGGTTTTGGGTGAGTGTGGAGTAGCTGAGATGGGAGACGATCCCTCGTGGCAGGCCGATGATCGGGTAGTAGCAAGTCATGGCAGCTCAGGCACTGGCACCCTCACGGCGGCACAGTCAAGATAATGCGAGCGTCATCGCCCATTCCCGCCTCAATAGCGCACCTGCCAGGGCCAGCGGTCCGGCACACAGAGAAATTCATCGTTCTGACCACAGGCATAGAGCGCTGAACGCAGGATGCGACCATCCAACCAATGCTGCAGGGTGACCCAAAGGGGAAAGATCAAGCACCAGTGGGCCCGGTAACGGTGCAGCCATGCCAGATAAAGAATCAGCAGAAAGAAAGCGACACCATCGGCAAGGCGGCTGGTGATCTGGGCCAACCACTGCTGCTCAATTGAGGCCTGGATTCCCACATACAACAAGCCAAACATCAGCAGCAGCTGGGTCAGGGGACAGCGCAACAACATCCTCGGATCCAGTCGTCGCTGCACACACGCCACCACCAGACCGAGGGCCATGGCCCGCTGCAAACGCCCCACCACCGGGCGGAGCGGATAGAGGTTGAAATAGTCGTCGTTGCTGTAATCGCGGAAACGCTGCAGGGCGGCGGGCGCCACCAGGGCCAACAACGCCAGCACCGCCCCACCGAGCAGGAGCCAAGGCAGCCAGCGGCGCCAGCGCCCTGGGCCAGCGGTGGGCTGGTCCCGGCGGCGAGCCGCCAGCTCCGGCAGTCGCACCAGCCAAGGGGAAAGGCTGATCGGCAGGTTCCAGATAAACGTGTTGTGGCTGAAGGCCGACAGCAGCACCCCCACCCCCAGACCAATCCTGGGGGGCTTGGCCAGACGGGCGCTTTGCAAAAACAGGGGCAGCAGCAGCAGAGAGGCCAGCGCCTGACGACTGTGGGCGTTCTGCAGAAACCCCCGCAGCAGGGGACTGCAACAGATAAACAACGCCCACCAACCGGCCCAGGCCGGCGCCCGCCATCCCCGGGCCACAAGCACGGCGGCCAGGGCGTATCCCGCGGCAATCAAGCCATGCAACCCGGCCATGCGATAAGGCAGCACCAGGATCAAGGGCCGCAGCACCACCCAAAGCAGCTCCGGCGGCGCGAGGTCCGGATCCCATTGCAAGGCATGGGAAAAGCGGGTGGTATCGCTGTTGCCCCAACTAGCCAGAGTGAAGAAGATCAGGATCAGGCCTAAAAAAACCGCCACAGCGGCCCACCACAGCCGCGGTCGTCGCAGCACCGCCGCCAAGTGAATCGCCAGTGCCAGCGCCACCTGGGCCCAGAACAGGGCAGCCATCAGCTGGGGCGCCTGGGTTACCTGGTCGATCCGAAAGGGGGCAACGAGGGGGAAGGGAGGGGGAGAGGGCATCACGGATCTTCAATAGCGCACTTGCCAAGGCCAGCGATCTGGAATGCACAAAAAGGTGTCGTTGCTGCCGCAAAGGAGGGCCTGGGAACCGGCCAATCGCTCCACCAGCCAGTAATCCAGGGTTACGAGCAAGGCCGGCAGGGCCGCCCACAGGCAGCGGTAGCGCTCCAGCCAGGCCAGCCAAACAATCAACAGGAAAAAGCCAGCTGGATCGGCCAGACGGCTGGTGATCTGGGGCAGCAAACCCAGGGCCAGGCCAGCCTCCACCAGCCCGTAAACCAAGCTGTAAAGCAGCAGTTGGCGTCCGCGATCACAGGCCAGGAACCGGGCCAGACCAACACGCCGTTGCTGGCAGCTGAGAATCACCCCGATGGCCATGGCCAACTGCAGACGCCCCACCGCAGCGGCGAGGGGATAGGAATTGGCATAACCCTGCTGGGACCAATAGCTGTCCAACTTGGTCCGCACCATGGCAACCAGTTCCCAGGCCCAGTGACCTGCCAGCACCCCAACCAGGATCAGCCCCCCCATGGCCAGGGGCAGGATCCCCCGGGGAGCGGCGCGCCACTGCTTCTGTACCCATGCAGCCCAGGGGGCCAGAGCCCAGGGGGCCGGAGCCCGCAATAGCCGGCGGCCCGAACCCCCTGGCCAGGCCCCCATCCCCGGCAACCTGGGCAACAGGGCCAGCAGCAAGGTGAAGAGGGCGCTGGTATGGCAAGTGAGCCCCCAAAGGGGCAAGACGACAAGGGTCAGCCGAGGCACCCGGGCCAGGCGACCCGCCCAGAGCAGAACCGGCAGCAGCAACAGCGTCGACAGGGCCTGCCGTGAATGGGAGTTCTGCATGAAACCCCGCAGCAGCGGACTGCAACAGATCAACAGGACCCACCAACCGGCCCAACTCCAGGCCCGCCAGTGACGCGCCACCAGCAGCGCCGCCGCCCCATAGCCCGCCACCACCAACCCATGCACCATGGCCATGCGAAAGGGCAGGAGCACGATCAGGGGGGCCACCAACAGCCAGAACGGTTCACCCTTGATGGCAGCACGGTCAACGCTCAGGAAGTGGCTAAGTTTGGTGATGTCGCTGGTCCCCCAGCTGGCCAGGGTGAAGAACAGAGCCACCTGCAACAGCAACAGCCCGGCGCAGACCAGGCCCCAGGACCTGCGACCTGGTTGGCAAACCGCCCACCAGGAGAGCAACGCCGCCGCCAGGAGCTGGCCCAGAAACAGGAGCGTCATCGCCCCGGGGGCCGCCATCACCTGATCAATCCGAAAGGGAGCTACGGTCGGGAAAGGCACCATCGCGGCAGCCGGCTCAGCCAGCATCCGCCAGCCTCCGCCCCCGCAGCACCCTTGCCAGGGCCACCGGGTCCTTCATGGCCCCAAACCCCCAGTAGGGATCGAGCAGCTCCCGCACGGCAACCATCCGATCGTCCCCATCGGCGCTCTCCAGGCGATCAGCCAACTCTGCCGACAAGCGCTGGCGCTCCTGCCATTCTGCTTGCTCCTCGGTGATTTTCCCCGGAGATAGGCAGGTGAGATCCTGCTCAACCGCCACCGGAATCCAGTGCAGACGCCGCCCCAGGGCAACGCCGTAGCCGAGATGGGTACCGAAGGCGTTGCTGGCCAAACCGTCGCTGAGTTCGATCAGGGTTCGCAGCGAATCCAGGAACCAGGGGTTGGAGCGATGGCCATTGCAGGCCACGATCCAGTCGGCCGGCAGACCTTCTAGCTCCGGGTCCTTCCAGTGCCGCAACCAGATCACCCGGCGATAGCCACCCCTACGGGCCAGATGGGCTACGGCCTCGATGCAGGCGCCCAGGTCCATGCGCCGCTCGACCTTGTCCCAGCTGTGGGCAAGCACCACCAACAAGATGGGGCCGAGCTGGCTGCGCAAGCGGGCCATGGCGCTGGCCTCCAACACGGGTCTGGCGTAGCTGATCCAGGGACCGATGGGAACCGCCGGCAGCCCATAGCGCTCGCGCAGCCAGCGAGCGCGCAGGGGACCCATGCAGATGTAGCCCCGCATCCAGGCTTTGGGGCTCTCAAAGCTGGCATTGCGGCTCACCTTGAGCCCGTGCTCCAACACCCAGGGCAGTTGGGGGCCGATCAGGGGCAACCCGGCATGGCGTTTCAGCTGCACATCGTGACCGTAATGATGGGAGGAGTTCTCCCTCTCGCGCTGGGCCGGATTGAAGAAAGCTTTCTGCAGCTTCGCATTGGTAAATGCACCGTCTTGCCAATAGTCAGCACTGACCTGGGGGGCCAGGGGCTGGCTATGGAACGCCTGGTGCACCAGCCCTCGGTAGGCCGCCAACGACTGCCACTGGTCGCGCTCGAGACCTACCAGCCAATCCAGGGGCGGCCGCCTGTTGGCGGCCATCAGCACCTCACGCAGCCAGTGGCGCAGGCGGCCGGTTTCAATCATTGCGCCCCCTCCAGCCGGCGCGGGCCAGGCGGCCCCAGTCGCCCCGGGCCTGCAGGATTGCTTCCGCCAATCGGCGCACGGCGCCGTCGCCACCCTTGCGATCCAACACCCAATCAGCCCGATCCCGCAGGGGCACCACCGCATCGGCCGGACAAATCAACAGACCCACAACCGGGCGCACCGCCAGATCATTGAGGTCATCCCCAACGAAGGCACACTCCCCGGGCGAAACAGCCAAAGTGCGTTGCAATTCGGTGAGGGCGGCGGGTTTGTCCTTGACCCCGGTCAGCACATGCCGAATTCCCAGATAGCGGGCTCGTTGTTCGCTGGCGCCGCCCTTGCCGCCGCTGAGGAACGCCACCTCAATTCCCGCCTGTTGCAACAGATGGATGCCGAGGCCGTCACGCACATCAAATCGCTTGAGCACTTCACCGGATTCGGTGGTCCATAACCCCCCATCGGTGAGTACCCCATCCACATCAAGGACTAAAAGCCTCAGGCGGCGCAAGGCGAGGTGGCTGCAGCGTGCTGCCCATTGATGGCGCCAAAGGCGCAAAAACGAAACGGCCACCGCGAATCAAATCACACTCTCTGCGAATCCCGCCGAGAGCGTCGCCCGTATCGCCATCAACTGGGTCAGGAGGGCCTCCAGCCGGTGCAACGGCACCATATTGGGCCCATCGCTGAGGGCATTTTCGGGATCGGGATGGACCTCAAGGAAAAGACCGTCCACACCCACGGCAACCGCCGCCCGGGCGAGGGGGGCGACGAACTCCCTCTGGCCGCCGCTGCTACTGCCGCGCCCCCCGGGCTGCTGCACAGAATGGGTGGCATCAAAAATCACGGGGCAGCCGAGGGCCTGGAGCTGGGGCAGGCTGCGGTAATCCACCACCAAGGTGTTGTAACCAAAGCTGTTGCCGCGTTCGGTGAGCCAGACATGCTCAGCGCCGGCATCACGCAACTTCTTCACCACCTGCTCCATATCCCAGGGGGCCAGGAACTGGCCCTTCTTGACATTGATCACTTTGTCGGTGCTCCGAGTGGCGGCGGCGGCGGCCAGCAGCAAATCACTCTGGCGACATAAAAAGGCTGGTATTTGCAACACATCCACCACCTCGGCCACGGGTGCGGCCTGATGGCTTTCGTGAATATCCGTGAGCACCCGCAAGCCATAGCGCCGTTTCACCTCGGCCAACACTGCCAACCCCTCCTCAAAGCCAGGGCCACGGAAAGAACTGCCCGAACTTCGATTGGCCTTGTCAAAGCTGGCTTTGAAGATGTAGTCGATTCCCAGCGGTTCACAGATGGCCTTCACCCTGGCGGCAATCGCATAAACGAGATCTGCGTTCTCGATGACACAAGGACCAGCCACCAAGGTCAAGGACATCGGAACGCCTGCAGAACGATCTATCTACAAATCCTACACTTCAGCCCACCAGCCTCCTTTCCAAACCAGCAAGATCCCGGAAGGTCTCCGAACGGTTCTGCAGCTCCTGATAGGTACCAAAGGCTTTGACTCGCCCGGCCTCAAATTCATAAATACGATCACAGCGCATCACCGTGGAAAGTCGGTGGGCAATCACCACGGTGGTGCAGCGTCTGCCAATCACATCGAGGGCTTCAATAATGTCGTTCTCAGTACGATTGTCCAGGGCACTTGTAGCCTCATCCAGTAATAAAAATTTTGCATGGCGGTAAAAGGAACGGGCCAGGGCCAGGCGCTGCCGCTGTCCGCCGGACAGCTGCAAACCATTTTCACCAATAGGGGTGTGCAATCCATAGGGCAACTCACTGACGAATTCATCGAGTTGGGCCGCTTCCAGGGCCTCCCAAACCGCCCGCTGATCAATCAATTCCACATCTTTACCAAACGCGACATTTTCGAGCACGCTTGCGTCGAGCAGATTGATGAACTGGGGCACCTGGGAGCAGGAGGCCTGCCAGGCGGGAATGTCGTTATTGGATACGGCAATGCCATCGAGATTGAGGTGCCCCTTACCCGGTTGCAACAGGGCCAGCAGAATCTGAGCCGTCGTGGTCTTGCCGCTACCGGTGGCCCCGACAAACGCCACCCTCGAACCCACAGGAATAGTCAGATCGACGCCGCGCAGCACCCAATCCGCCGACCCCGGATAGGCATACCAAACATCCTGCAACGCGATGCTACGGGAGGGAAAAACACCCGCCGGACTGGGCACACCGGGGTCGCCAAGCACAGGCAGACCCGCCGGCAAGCTCAGGTACTCCAGGGTGGAATCCATCACCGGCAGACCACCCCGCAATTGGGTGAGGGAGGCAAAGAAATCCTGCAGGGGCGGGGTAAGGCGCAGGGCGGCCACCGAGAGGGAAGCCATGAAAGGCAGCATCGACAGCATGTCGGAGCGGTCGCCACGTAGGAGTGGCGGCACGGCGCCCAAGAGGAAAATAAGGGTGATACCCAGCGGCTCAATCAACATGCGCGGGATGATCGGCAATATCTCCGCCACCCAGGCGTGACCCTTGGCCCGTTCACCCGTATTGACAAAGGCCCGGCGGAAGTGGTCTTCAGAGGCGGTGAGCTTGATATCCCTTATCGAACCCAAGGATTCAAATAAAATATGGGCCGTCATTGACTCAAGCCTGATTTTCTGCCTCGAATTGTGACGCAAATAGGGGGTTATGAGCTGGGAAAGAAGCACGTAGGCGCCCAGCAAACAGCCAATTAGGATCAAGGCAGAACCGCGCCCGATAACCAGGATCCCAATGGAAAGCATGACGATTGAGAAGACACTTCCCACCATCTTGAGCAGGGGATTGACAACGGAGTTTGAAGTCTTTTTGATATGACTTAGCATCATTGTTGACAACTTAGCCGTACTTTTCGAAAGATGATATTCGTAGCCCTGGGCTAACACATTGGCGTGGATACGATTTGAGAGATCAATCCAGACCCTTGCGGTTAAACGCTGCTGAAAAAATTGCAAGCCAAGTTTACTGAACGAAGCTAGCCATGCCAAAACAACAAACAAAGATATCAGCCATAGACTCTGATCAAACTGGCTGCCGCCAAAGACCTTGATGCCAGGCAGACGGTCCTCCAATTTGTTGCCCACCAGGGCTCCCATCAAACGGGCGATAACAGCAACTGAAATAAGATCAAGCAGCCCGGGTATAATCGATACAGGAACCAACCACTTGAGCTGTCGCAGGCGTTGCTGCGGCAGAAACGTCATCAGGGCACGCAGCTGCTGATAGGTTTTACTCCTGCCGAGCAACTTCACACCCTGGAGAACTGAACATACCTTTACGTTATGGCGTGGCCCTTACCGTTCCCGCCGAAATCAGCCAGCCCCGTTACCGCCCCAGTCGCGCCACAGCGCCAAAACGAGTGCCTCAGGTTCGGCCCGGCAAGCGCCGCAGCAACCGCTGGGCCCATTGATCGGCTCGCAGCTGCCACACAGATGGGCTGGCCAGGGGTGCCGCACCGGCCTGCAGTCGATCCCAATGCTGATCGATCGCGGCGAGGGCGAGACGCCAGCGTTCCAGCAAGGTCTCCTCCACGCAGCCAGCCAGGAGGGTATCAAGCCGCTCGGCTGCCGGCCGCCAGGCCGCGGGGTCGGCCACGGCAGCACGGATCCTTTGCAGGTCGTTCTCCAGGGTGCCGCAGCCAATCTGATGACCAAGCAAGCCGGGATCGAGGCTGTCGGCCAAGGCGTGATTGAAACTGCTGAACACGACACAGCCACAGGCGAGGGCTTCGATCGGTGGCAAACCGAAGCCCTCACTCACCCCCCTACCCCGCCAGTAATCGGCTGAGTCATAGAGCACCACAGTGGTGTCATTGAACAGATCCACCAGGTCGTCCACCCAGCCGCGCTGCCGCTCCACCCGCAGCCCGGCAGCCACCAAGGCCGGCACCAGGTGATCGATCACGTAGCGACTGTTTTTGCGTTCCTGCACCAGCACATCAATGCGCCTGCGCCGCTGCTGGCCCTCGCTCGACAAAAGCGGCTGGCGATCGCCCCGCTCCAGCCAGCGAGGTTGGAGGGCATTGGGCACCAAAAAGAGGGGATGGCGCGGCGCCCGATCCCCCCAGTAGCCCAAGGTGTTGCGACTCACGGCCAAGACGGGCACCCCGGCCGGCAGGTCGAAGCCGTAACCACTGCTGTGGGCGTGATAAGCCACAGGGCGCCCGGCCAAGCGGCGCAGCATCGGCGGCACATCAAAGCCCCAACTGACGATCCAGAGGGCAGCGCCGGGGCGGGGCTCCCGCCGCAAGAGATCGTCTAAGAAGGGGTGGTCGGGCTCCCGCTGCCGATAGGTGACCAGCTCGGCGTGGCGCAAACGGGCCGTCAGCCGTTGGGTCTGCATCTCGACCAGCAAACCGCCGCAGCGGTAGCGGCCGGTGGTGCCAGGAACCAGAAAACGGAGGGGACGCACACCTGAGTCGCAAGCGATACGCGACTCTGGCGCAAGTCAACCCAGGCGGACAGCCTCAGGCCACGACGGCTTCGGTGCTGCCCAGCCGCTGACGGCGGGTCAGGAAACCAAAAAGCACCTTGCCGATGGCAGCCACGAGGTTGCCCTCCAACTCCTGGAACATCTTCATGTTGCAGTGGAAGGCCTGGTTGGCTTCCGCCACGATGCGATCGGCGGTGGATTGGTCGATCGGCAGGTTATCGAGCACAGCGCGGTAGTTGGTCTTGAAACCCTTCTCGTCCGGGATGGCGTCGAATTCGTAGAAACGCAGGCCGTCGTGCTCACCCAAGTTCATGGCCTTCTGGGCGATGTTCTTGAGGATCTGGCCACCGGAAAGATCGCCGATGTAGCGGGTGTAATGGTGGCCCACCAGCAGTTCGGGAGATTCCTTAGCCACGCGGCGCAGGCGGGACACATACTCCTGGGCTCCAGGGGTGGCCTTGATCTGGTGGCGCCAATCGGCACCAAAATAGAAGGCGAGATCTTGCTCCAGGGATTCGCGCCGGTTGAGGGAGGCAAAGTTGATCTGGCCGACGACGGGATGGTCAGCGAGGCGGCCGATCTCCTCCTCCATGGCGCTATAAACGAACCAGAGGTCGGCCACCAGGGTGCGATAACTGGCCTTATCAACCACACCTTTAAGGAAGCAGCTCACAAAACCGGTGTTCTCGGCCATGGTATGGGCCTTCTTCGTTCCCTCACGCAGCTGGGAAGCCAGGGCGACAGACATCTTCGGACGGGCGCTTGAAACGCAAGAGGAGCATTCCTACCAAATTAGGTGTGGCGCTCCGACCCTGACGCCAAGGTTGCGAAGGGTTACGGCGCCAGGCGGGGGCCCAGCGGGGGCCAACCAGGAGCCAACGGGACGGGCCGACGGACCTGGCGTCAAGAAGCGATGTCGTCCTCCCCGAAGTGGGACGTCGCCCCGGTGCCAAACAACACGAACAGCTCACGGCCCAACCCCTGCAGGCTGGCCACCACCTCTGGCTTGGGCAGATGGGAGCCGGAGGGTTGCCAGTCGCCCAGGGTGGTGAAGCGCCAGCGTTCGGCTTCGTAGGTGAGGCCCCGGATCAGCACGCCCAGTAGGCGGGGGCGACCGGCCGCAGCCCCCTGGGGCGAGCGTTCCAGGCGCAGCTGCACCAATAGGGATCGGCATTGAAGCCGGGGGCTCCAACCGGGGAAATGCAGCGAAAAATCGAGGTTGTCGCGGGCATCGAAACGGCGGGTTTCAGGATCATCCCGCCAGGGAGTCAGGTTGGCCCGGGCATCGGGGAAGGCCTTTTGAAACAGGAAGACGGCGGCGGCGATGGCCTGGGCCAACTCCGGACTGTGGGCCTGATCCGCTGCGTTCATAGGCCCCATCCTGCAGAAAAAACCCCACCCATGGAGAGCTTGGTTGCGGCAACCGCACCGAGGCGGCAAGAAGCCATAGCAAACACTTATAGCGGCCGCCTTGCTGATCCCTGCAAACCTTCCGCGCCCGCCCGCAGACATAGGCTCTGCCGACTGTGTCTGCGTCCAGCCACGCCATGGCCACCTACGAGAAGCTCACCCCCCCCCAAAGCGGCAGCGCAATTCGCTTCGAGAACGGCCAGCCGGTGGTGCCCAGCGACCCGATCATCCCCTTCATCCGCGGCGACGGCACCGGTGTGGACATCTGGCCGGCCACCCAGCGGGTGCTGGATGCGGCCGTCGCCCAGGCCTACGGCGGCGAGCGCCACATCGAGTGGTTCAAGGTTTATGCCGGTGACGAAGCCTGCGATCTTTATGGCACCTATCAATACCTGCCCCAGGACACCCTGACGGCGATCGAGACCTACGGGGTCGCCATCAAAGGCCCTCTGACAACGCCGGTGGGCGGAGGCATCCGCTCCCTCAACGTGGCGTTGCGGCAGATTTTTGATCTGTACTGCTGCGTGCGCCCTTGCCGGTACTACGCGGGCACCCCCAGCCCCCATAAGCGGCCCCAGGACCTGGACGTGGTTGTATACCGCGAAAACACGGAAGATATTTATATGGGTATTGAATGGGAAGCAAGTGATCCCGTCGGCATCGAACTAATCCGCCATCTTAATGAGGAGGTGATCCCCGCCAACGGCAAGTTGGGCCAGCGCCGCATCCCGGCGGGATCCGGCATCGGCATCAAGCCAGTGAGCAAAAACGGCAGCCAGCGCCACATCCGCAAGGCGATTCAGCACGCCCTCAAATTGGAGGGAGACAAGCGCCACGTGACCCTGGTGCACAAGGGAAACATCATGAAATTCACGGAGGGGGCGTTCCGAGACTGGGGTTATGAGTTGGCCACGACAGAATTTCGCGATCTGTGTGTAACGGAACGGGAAAGCTGGATTCTCGACAACGTGGCCCAGGATCCGGGGCTCAGCATCGAAGCCAATGCCCGTTTGGTGGATCCAGGTTTCGATGCCCTCACCCCCGAGAAACAGGCTGCGGTCTGCGACGAAGTGCGGGGTGTCCTGGAGGCGATTGGCCCCAGCCATGGCCAGGGCCAATGGAAACAGAAGGTACTGGTGGATGACCGCATCGCCGACAGTATTTTCCAGCAAATTCAAACCCGACCAGCCGATTACTCCGTGCTCGCCACCCTCAACCTCAACGGCGACTACATCTCCGATGCGGCCGCCGCCGTGGTTGGCGGTCTGGGGATGGCCCCCGGTGCCAACATCGGCGACAAGGCGGCCATCTTCGAGGCCACCCACGGCACGGCCCCCAAGCACGCCGGCCTCGATCGCATCAACCCCGGCTCGGTGATTCTTTCCGGCGTGATGATGCTCGAATACATGGGCTGGCAGGAGGCGGCGGACCTGATCACCCAAGGCATCAGTGCAGCCATCGCCAATGGCGAGGTCACCTACGACCTGGCCAGGATGATGGAGCCGCGGGTGGAACCGCTGAGCTGCTCGGGTTTTGCCGAGGCAGTGGTGCGCCGGTTCAGTTGATATTCAAGAGCAACGCACGGGCAATTGATCTGGCCAATCATCACTGGCCAGATCACTGAAACCGAACAAATATTTCAGTTCTTGGCGGGGAAATGTTGTGCCGCAGGCCTTGGACAAACGGCCCAGAGCCTCCCGGACTCTCTGATCTTCGGGGCTGGGATTGGCAGGAAGCAGCAAGGTCAATGGGGGCGGCTCGCCAGTGGTCACAAAGAAAAGCGGTTCATCGCTCGGAGCTGGATGTTCGGGGCAAAAGTAAATCGATGTCCAGCTGACTGGCTCTGTCAATTTTGCAAGCGAGATCACGGTAATTCCCTGGGGCTCAGGCAATAAGGTGCGCTTATAGACAAGTTTGCCATTGGGATCAGGCAAGCCATTCGGACGGACTGACCGCAGTTCAATGATCAGGGGCCGGGGAGTCTTGGCCGGTCCTTCCAGCACGGCAATTAGCGGGGGTGATCCGGGGGTATAGACACTGTTGGCAGGCACAAGGTGGGCGTACAACCTGGACCAGCATTCGCCCCTGGTGCCGCCGCCGATGCGTCGGCCAGGAAAACTATTGCGAATGCCGATGTCAATCTGGGCGTAAGCCGCGGTGGGGGCCAAGCCAGCAATGCAAAGCGTCAAGCAGGTGGATCCAAGCCAGGCAAGCCGCAGGGTCCGGAGGCAGGGCAAGCAATGCCGAGACCACTTACCGGCAAGCCTCACCATGCTGAACCGAGCATCGAAATACCGGCCCAGTAATAGGGATGCTTCATACCATTCGAAACACGTGCCCTTTGGTCGGTTGTCAGGCCGGAAAGCAGTTCGCCGGTCTCACCAACAACCCGATCGCCCTGCAGGTGCACCGTTCCTGTGGCGAATGCCAGGCGAGTTGCTTGCAGCGCCTCCGCCTTGGGCAGGCCGAGGTCAAGATAACGATAAAACTGCACAAAGAATGCCGATGTGGCCACATCATCTAGATACCAAAGCGTGCCAACAGCTGTGCGGGCACCGGCCTGTAAAGCAAGGCCCGCGAAACCCAATTCACTCTGGGTATCACCCAAGGCCGTACGACAAGCACTGATTGTAAACAAGTCAAGGGGATTGCCAAGACGTCGCTGCCTGAGGGTGGCAAATTCAGCCAGGGTTATGGGACGGCTGCCCGTGTAAATTTTGGATTGGGTAGGACCGCCCGGCAGGAATTCAGCGTGGGTGGCTAGATGAACCCTTTTGATCGATGGATCGGCAGCGGCATTGATCAACAACGAGGGGGTAAACGCAGAGTTGAGATAAAGATCTGGGTTGCCCGGTCTTAATTGATTCAACTCCTGGGGCACCAAGGGCAGGGGAACCATATCGGCAAATTTGGAGGCGCCAGCCACCAAGGTCCTTAGGCGTCCGCGGGTCTCAGGGGGCTGCAAGGGAGTGAGACGCAGGGAGGGAGTCAGCGAAAAAGCATATTGCTGACCGAAATAGCGCTGTCCGTCCGTGAGGGCGGCAAAGGGAATCGCCTGCAGAGTTGTGTCAGTAGAAATCAATAAAGTAGTAATGCCAAGCCGTTGCAGATCCGCTGCAATCGGTGCAATCAAAAGCGCATAGAGTTGGCGGGCAGGCAGCTGGGGATCGGCAAGATTAAACACTTCCTGGGTGGCCAGTTGACTATAAAATTTGCTCAGCAAAGCTCTAAGGCTGGCCGTATCAACATCAATCCGCTTACCAATAACATCTCCCTGGATAGGTATCAATACCAAATCCAAAAATCCCTTGCTCTTATCCCCCCGCAGTGGCGTAAAGGTAAGTCTTAATCCGGCGGGAGTATAAGCTTGGGGTCGAAAAACCGCCGAAGGAGGCGATGGCAATGCTCCTAACGGAAGCAGCTTTGTGCTGGCGGAAGAAGCCTGGACCGGGACCGCCTCAGCCGGGAGCCGATCGGTTGCCAGGCAGAACAGAGCACCAATTGGACAAAGTAGCCGTAACAGAATCAAACTTCTTTTCATGGACAAACCTTATGGATTCAGCATGCGAACAGGGTATTTGCGAATGAATGAGGCTGCATCTTGCATGACAAGCTGCAAGCTAGCCGGCGATATGTCCTCAGTGGTTGATGCATTGGAAAGGTCTAAACTAGTTTTAGCATCATCAGCAGAACGCTGATCAGATTCTTGATATTGATTTGTGGCCGAACCGGTAGACATGGCGTTTGCATTAATAGATGGCTGGGACTGCGTAGAGCGAGATCGGGTGGACTCCATAGTTGAAGCCCCAAGCGGGAGCCACATAATATTACTGATATCAATATCTACAGATCTAAAGATTGTTGGTGAGCTTAGCTTGGACAACTGCAGGCGCACAGTAGGATTAGCCTCCTTTTTTTTGATCGGCTCTTCATTGGGCAGCGAGGCACGGATGTCTTGCTGGATCGCAATCGAAGCAGTTGATGTGGAAATTGGAGACGAAAGCTGATAATTATTAGCAGCCGATCCGGAGAGAGTATAGCCAGTTATGGTCACAAGCTTGTCATTTCCCACGGATGCATTGTCAAAATATGCCGAAGCTCCCACTATAAAAACGTCATCACTGCCAAGGGCACCCTGCAAGTTATTACCAGCAATTTCAGCGGCGACACTGCCGTCATCGGGTTTGCTTTTGATCGTAAAAGACGGCGTAACGCGAGCGCGGTTGATCGTGCCGGCTGCGGGGAGAATACTTAGGGCATAATTACTGCCATTATTATCATCGCTTAGCGTATAAGCACTAACGATTAACTTACTCTGGCCAGTACCAAGGGCATTTTTGCTCTCAAAGGCCTGGGCCAATCCGGTCAAACGATCATCACCCCATAGACTGCCTCCCGCGATCGTCGGTATGAGGCCCGAATTGCTGGTGCCATCATATATTTTACGATCGCTGCTGGCACTGATCTGCAGCGGTGCTGGTGTGACGGCAGCCGTCAAGTTTGTTAGGGGCAGTAGATTGTAATTGCCCGCATCCTTTCCACTCAAGCTCAACCCACTCAAGCTGACGACCTTGGCCTGAGCCGCGTTCTTGTCAGCGAAAGTACCTATAGCCTTGCCGCTAACGGTCACCATATCTGCGCTGAAGGGATTTACAACAGCGCTACCACCAAGGGGCGCCTCGGTCGTCGCGTCATAGATTTTGTCTAAGGCAAGCAGGCCCGTCACTAACAGGTCCTTTCTGC
>JBKDVK010000117.1:0-19204 GCA_046338875.1 Cyanobacteriota bacterium
GCCAATGCTTTCATTGAGCAGAGCTGTGAGGCGGGGATTGGCCAGGGCCAACCAACGGCGCGGCGTGACACCGTTGGTGACATTGGTGAACTTTTCGGGCCAGAGGGCCGCAAATTCAGGGAACAGATCACGCTTGACCAGGTCGCTGTGCAGGGCGGCAACGCCATTGACGTGATGGCTGGCTACGGTGGCCAAATTGGCCATCCGCACCGATCGGGATCCATCTTCATCAATTATGGAAACCTTGCGTAGAACTTTATCGTTACCCGGATATCTGAGGCGTACTTGTTGCAGGAAACGTCGATTGATCTCGTAGATCAGTTCCAGGTGCCTTGGCAACAGCGAGGCGAAGAGATTTAGGTCCCATTTTTCTAGGGCTTCTGGCAACAAGGTGTGATTGGTGTACGACAGCGAGCGGGTCACGATGTCCCAGGCTTGTTCCCAGCTGAGCAACTTGTCGTCGAGCAGCAGCCGCATCAGTTCGACCACAGCTATCGAGGGGTGGGTGTCATTGAGCTGCACCGCCCAGTGGTCACTGAATTCCTGGATGGGAATGCCCCTGGCCTCCAGGTTTCTCATCATGTCCTGCAGCGAGCAGCTCACGAAAAAATGCTGCTGCTTCAAGCGCAGTTTTCGACCTTCGTCGGTGCCATCGTTGGGATACAGAACCTTGGAGAGAGTTTCGCTGCCCACCTTTTCTTCAACGGCGCCGTAATAATCGCCGATGTTGAAGGCCTGGAAATCGAAGCTTTCGCTGGCGTCTGCACGCCAGAGCCTCAGCCTGTCGCAGGTGTTGACTCTGTAGCCCAGCACCGGGACATCGTGGGGCACTCCGATGGCGTGTTCGGCGGGAATCCAGCGCACGCGGTAGACGCCACGCTCATCGCGGAAGCTCTCCGTGTGGCCGCCGAAGCCCACTAAGCAAGCTTGGTCCGGGTGAGGGATTTCCCAGGGCCAGCCGCTCTTGAGCCATTTGTCGGTGATCTCCACCTGCCAGCCGTCGCGGATCAGTTGGTCGAAAATGCCAAACTCGTAGCGAATGCCATAGCCGGTGGCTGGAATTTGGAGCGAGGCCAGGGATTCCAGAAAGCAAGCCGCCAGTCGCCCCAGGCCCCCATTCCCCAGACCCGGTTCTTCTTCGACGTTGAGAATTTCGTTGATGTCTGTAATGCCGAAACCCCGCAATGCTTCGGCGGCCTCCTCCTGGATGCCCAACATCAAAAGGTTGTTGCCAAGTTGGGGACCGATCAGGAATTCGGCGGATAGATAGGCCACAACTCGGGTGGGAGTGGCACTGATTGCTTCAATCCCGGCGAGATAACGGGTCATCAGCCGGTCGCGCACGGCGTAGCTGAGGGCCATGTAAAGGTCGTGGTGGCTGGCACTTGGGGCCAGCTTGCCGAGGGTATAGAAGAGATGTTCGGTCATACCGTCGAACACATCTTTGGCTTCCAGCCCGCTGCGGTCTGGGTCGGCGTAGCAGCCCGGGGTCGGCAGGCGCAGGTTGCGGGGTTTCAGCTCGGTCATGGTTGCTGCGCTCCGGCTGCTAGGCGCTGGCCTCAATGGCAGCGCGTACGAATCAAACTGTAGCCACAGTTGCTGTTTGGCACGTTTCCGGCGCTGAGATCCACACTGGAGTCGGCAACGACCGGCTATCTAGCGCTGAGCCAGACGCCCTAGGGTCGCCCCCGGATAGCTGATTACATGGTTGTGCCCCTGCTGCTTGAAATCGGCTCCCACCAGGAGGAGGTGGCGGAAACCCTGATCCTGGTTGGTCGTTTCCTGATTATTTTTCTCGCCGCCCGCAGCCTCGCCGAGCTGATGGTCCGCTTGCAATTGCCCTCGATCCTGGGGGAGTTGCTGGCTGGTGTCTTGATTGGCGTGTCTGGTCTGCATCTGCTGCTGCCGCCCGATTCCGGCGCCCAGCTGGCTGCCTGGCCCGTGCAGCTCGTGAGCCAACTGGCCGCAGTCTCCACGGAGCGGGTGCGGGAGATCTATACCAACAGCTTTGGCAGCCTCCAACAGGTGTCCACCCTGGGTCTCTATGCCCTGCTGTTTCTGACCGGTCTGGAGAGCGAACTGGATGAACTGGTGGCGGTGGGTCCCCAGGCGGCCACGGTGGCCATGACCGGGGTGGTGTTGCCGTTTGTGGCTGGCAGCGCCGGTCTCTACTACCTCTTCCATCTACCCGCCATCGCTGCGATATTTGCTGGGGCTGCCATGACGGCCACCAGTATTGGCATCACCGCCAGCGTCTTCGGCGAATTGGGCTTCCTGAAAACCCGGGAGGGGCAGATAGTCATTGGTGCCGCCGTGCTCGACGACATTCTTGGCATTGTGATTCTGGCCGTTGTGGTGTCTCTGGCTTCGGGCGATGCCCTGCGCCTCGCGCCCATTTTCAAGCTGGTTCTGGCGGCCTTGGTGTTCGTGGTTGCAGCGATCTGGCTCAGCGAGCGGGCCGCTCCCCTATTTGACAAGTTGCTCGACCGGCTCAAGGCGCCGGGGGAGGTGGTCGTAGCCGCCTTCGTGGTGCTCATTCTTTGTTGTTTTGCCTCCCAGGCGATCGGGCTGGAGGCGGCCCTGGGGGCTTTTGCCGCCGGTTTGATCCTGAGCAAATCCGAGCGCACCGAAGCGATTCAAGAAACGGTCAAACCCTTGGTTGCCCTCTTTGCCACCATTTTCTTCGTGTTGATCGGCACCGCCATGGACCTTTCGGTGCTGAACCCCTTCGATCCGGCCAACCGTCAAGGGCTGGTGGTGGCCGCTTTCCTGCTGGCCGTGGCAATTGCTGGCAAGCTGGCTTCCGGTTGGACCTATTTCAGCGCCGAACCCACCCGCAGACTGGTGGTGGGACTTGGCATGTTGCCTCGCGGCGAAGTCGGTTTGATTTTTCTTGGCCTCGGCTCCCAGGCGGGCCTGTTAACCCCCTCCCTGGAGGCGGCGATTCTGTTGATGGTGATTGGCACCACCTTCTTGGCCCCGCTGCTGCTGCGGGCTGTTTTGGTCGGGCCCGATCGCGATACCCAGGAGGCCTGAGCATTCAGGGCGTCCTTCCCGTCAGCACAAAGAACAGGGCCCACAGGGCTGTCACCAATCCCAGGCTGGAGGCCCAGCTGGGGCCCAGGGCCCATCCCAGGCCCAACTCCAGCGCCAATCCCGCCACCAAGGCCAGGCTGAGGCTGGCAAGCGCCAGCACAATTTGCTGGCTGGCTTCATTGAGCGGGCCGCTCGCCAGGCCTTGCTCCAGGGGGGCCAGGCTGAGGCTCAGGGGCCAATAGACGGCCAGGGCCCAGAGGGCGATGCCGGGCAGGAGCATCGGCCAGGCCAGGGCCACGGGAATCAAGCTCATGGTCTGGGGGTGCCGCCGCGTCAGCCTCCCTAGCATCAAGCACCTTCCGTATCGCCCCTTGTGGGGCTGCGGCACTAACCCAGCCGATGCCGTCCACGTTTTCTCCAGAGCAGCAATCCCCCACCCCTGCCGAAGCCACCCCTGCGGAAGTCACCGCTGCCGAAGCCACCGCTGCCGAAGCCACCCCTGCCACAGAAACTCCAACCGGCGCCTGGAGTTTTCTGGGCCATCACGTGCATCGGCTCAGCCAATCACCGCCGCAACCCGAGGGTCCCGCCATTCTGCTGGTGCATGGTTTTGGGGCTTCCACGGACCACTGGCGTCACAACATTCCCGTGCTCGCTGAGCACCATGAGGTGCATGCCATCGACCTGTTGGGTTTCGGCCGTAGCGCCAAGCCGGCAGGGCTCCCCTACGGCGGGGCCCTGTGGCGTGACCAACTGGAGGCCTACGTCCGCACTGAAATAGGCCGGCCGACGGTCTTGGTTGGCAACTCCCTCGGTGGCTATGCGGCTCTGGCGGCCGGCGCCGCTTTGGGGCCGCAGGCCGCCGGGGTGGCCCTAATCAATGCCGCCGGTCCTTTTGCCGACGAGCAGCGGCCGCCCACTGGCTGGGGGGCCATTGCGCGCCGCAGCATCGGCGGGGCCTTGTTTCGCAGCCCTTTGCTGCAACGCCTGCTGTTTGAAAACCTGCGGCGGCCGGCCACGGTCCGGCGCACCCTCGAACGGGTCTATGTCGATCGCACCAATGTGGATGAGGCTTTGGTGGAGTCGATCCTGCGGCCCTCCCGCGATGCGGGCGCTTTCGGCGTGTTTCGCACCGTTTTCGATCTTCCCAGTGGCGAGCCCCTGGACCAGCTTTTCAGCCAGCTTGCCTGCCCCCTGCTGCTGATCTGGGGCATGCGGGACCCCTGGATCAATGCCCCCGGCCGGCGCGCCAGCTTCCTCAAACATGCACCGCCGGCCACGAGCGAGGTGCTGCTGGAGGCCGGCCACTGCCCCCACGACGAGGTGCCCGCACCGGTCAATGCTGCGCTGCGGTCCTGGCTGGCCAGCCTTGCCTAGCTGTGGGCCCCAGGCATGGGTCCCAGGCGTGGCCTTTCGGCGTGGCGATTAGGCATGGGGTCTGGGGGGATGGCCGGCGGTCTGGGCCACTCCCGGCAGCCGGCCGGGTGCCAATTGGCCCAGGCCATCGAATTGAGCTTTGATTCGTTTGATCAGGGGACTGGAAGGGGCTTCCTCCCAGGCGTTGAGGCGGCTGCCCTCGGGCTGGCTGAGAACCGTGAGATGGCCCCCAAGGGCAAGGCATCGCTGCCGCAAGCTGGCAACCTGGTCGGGGTTCAACTCCCCTTGGGCGCCAAGGGAGTGGTCGGTTGGGGCCCCTGCCCAGGCGACCCCCAGGCCGCTGCCGGCGCCGAGTTCCAAGCGAATCCCTTGTAATTCCGGGGCTGCCAGCAGCAGGGGGGCTTGGGCGGGATTGACCCCCAGGCGCAGCAGCCAGGCGGGGGGTGGGGCCTCACCGCCCCCCGCCACCGCCAGCAGCTCGCCCAGCCGTTCGGGCGTCAGAACCTCGCAGGAGAGGGCCGTTTGGGCGGCGATGGCGGCCTGCTGTTCGGCCATGGTGAGGGCATCCACGCTGGCCAGCCCCAGCAGCAACAGGGGCAGCGGCGCCAGACCCGCTGCAGCGGCAAGGGCCGGGCTCCACCAGTCGATCCGCTCGGGAGTCAGGCTGGAGCCCAGGAGCCACTCGCCCAGGTGCGTCAGTTGGCTCAGGGGGCCCTGAACGAGCAGGCCGCTGCGCTGCGGCGGCAGGGGCATGGTGCGCAGGGTGACTTCGGTGATCAGGCCCAGGGAGCCCCAGCTGCCGGTGAAGAGGCGCATCAGGTCATACCCCGCCACATTTTTGACCACCTGCCCCCCCGCTTTGGCCGAGACCCCATCGGCCCGCATCAGGCCGATGCCGATCAGTTGGTCGCGGATGCCCAGATACCTCTGGCGGTAGCCGCCCGTGAGGCCCCGGGCCACCAGGCCGCCGATGCTGCCGCCCCCCAGGGCCCCGCTGCCCCAGGGCCGATCGACGGCCAGCCATTGGCCTTGCTCCCCCAGGGCCTGCTGCACGGTCTCCAGGGGCGTCCCCGCCTCCACTCGAATCGTGAAGTCGCCGGGGTTGTGTTCCAGGATGCGCCCTAGAGCCCTGCTGCTGACGACCGTGCAGGCTGGTGGGGTCACGGCGGCGCCCCAGTCCAGGCGGCTGGCTTGGCCTGCGGGTAGCCAGGGACGGGCCTCGGCATGCAGCGCTTGCACGAGGGCGGCCAGCTCGGTGGCTTGGGGCTGGAGGATTTCGGGGGCAGTCATGGCCGTGATGCTGCCATGGGAGGCCCGTGGCTTGGGAGGCAAGGGGCACGGCAGGCCCGTGGCAGGGCAGGCTGGGACCGATGGATTCCAGTTCCGAGACGATTCCCCTGAAGATCGTCGTGATCGATGACGATCCCACCGGCTCCCAGACCGTGCACGGTTGTCCCTTGCTGCTGGATTGGGGCGCTCCCCAGCTGGCGGCGGCCCTGCGCCATCCTTCGCCGCTGATGTTTGTGCTGGCCAACACCAGGGCCCTTGCCCCTGCGGAGGCCCGGCAGCGGCTGGACCAGATTGCCGCGGCCCTGGCCCCGTTGCTGGCCGCAGCCGTGCAGCAGGGGGTGTGCCGCAATTGGCTGCTGGTCAGCCGAGGAGATTCGACCTTGCGGGGCCATTTCCCCTTGGAGGTGGAGGCCATCGCCAAGGGGCTGGGACCCTTCGCGGCCACTTTGCTGGTGCCCGCCTTCTTGGAGGGGGGGCGGACCACCGTGGCCGGTGTGCATCGGCTGGACGGCCGCCCCGTGCACGAGACCGTCTTTGGCCGCGATCGTCTGTTTGGTTTTGGCAGCAGCTACCTGCCCCAGTGGGTTGAGGAGAAGACCGGCGGGCGGGTGGCCGCCGACCAAGTGCAGCGCCTCGATCTGGAGCTGATGGAAGCCGCCGCCGTCGCCCAGGAGCAGGGGGGTGGGCCTGGCCTGGAGCGGCTGCAGGCCCGCCTCGCCGCCCTGGGCGGCGGGGTGGTGGTGGCGGTGGATGCCGAGCGGTCTGGCCAGCTGACGGCCTTGGGGACGGCGATACGACAGTTGACGCTGGCGGGGCCCCCGGGGCCGAGTCCTTGGCTGTTGCAATCGGCGGCTTCCGTATTGGGCCCTTTGGCCGCCCTGCCCCCCCAGCCCCTGGCCCCCCCCGAGCTGGCGGGCCTGCGGCGGTGTGGTCCGGCCGGACCCCTGCCGGGGCTGGTGCTGGTGGGCTCCCACGTACCCCTGGCCGATGCCCAGTTGGAGTGCCTGCTGGCGGATCCCGCCTGTGGGGGCGTGCTGCTGCCGGTGGCCAAGGTGCATCGCCTCCTGGAGGGACCCCTGCCCGATCGGCTGCTGCCTTCCTTGGAGGCCGCCTGGCTGGAGCAACTGCAGGCAGTGCTGGCTTCCGGTCGCACGCCCGTGCTTTACACCAGTCGCGGCGAGTTGCTTTGCCGCCATGCCGCCGAGCGGCGGGCCCTGGGCCAGGTGCTGGCCGCCACCATGGCTCGGTTGGCGGCGGCCCTGGCGCCCCAGTTGGGGTACCTGATCAGCAAAGGGGGCATCACCAGCCATGTTCTGCTCGCCGAGGGCCTGCAGCTGGCTGCGGTCGAGCTGCAGGGCCAGTTGCTGCCGGGGCTGTCCCTGGTGTTGGCCCCGGCCGGTTCAGCCGCGGTCGGCTCCGAGCCGGGGGCAGGGCCACTGCCGATCCTCACCTTTCCCGGCAACCTCGGCCAGGCGGACACCTTGCACCAGGCTTGGCAATGGATGGAGGGCCAGCTCAGCCCCCCCTGAAGCTTTGCTCCAGCAACTGCACCGGGTGCCGCACCGGGATGGGCCGGGGCTGGCTTTCCATGTGCTGGCGGATCTGCAGGCTGCAACCGATGTTGGCGCTGACCGCCAAATCGGCGCCCGTGGCGCTCAGGTCGGCTGCCTTGATGCGCCCCAGTTCGGCGGCCTCCAGGGGCTGCACCAAGTTGTAGATGCCGGCGCTGCCGCAACAGACTCCGGCTTCAACGGCTTCCCGCAGGCGCACATGGGGGATCTGCCGGAGCAGGGCCCGGGGCTGCTCCCGCAAACCCTGGCCGTGGATCATGTGACAGGCATCGTGATAAACCAGATTCAAGGGGCGCTCGGCGGTGGCGGCACTGCCATCGTCGTGGCGCAGGGGCTTGAGTGCCGCCTGGAAACCAGGACTGAGACCGACGCGCTCCAGAAATTCCTGGATGTCTGCCACCTGGCCGGCGAAGGCGGCACCCCGTTGCATCCAGGCGGGTTCTTCAGCCAGAAGGCTGTCGTAGTGCTTGAGGGTGTGGCCACAGCCGGAGGCCGCCACCAGGACGGCATCGAGGGGTTCGGGGCCCGCCGCTTGGCCCTCCCCCACCACCTGGGCAAAACTATCGATGAGCGCCGTGGCCAGCTCGCGGGTCTGGGCCAGTTCGCCCTGATGGTGGGTGACGGCGCCGCAGCATCCCTGTTGCGGCGGAATCACCACCTCGATGCCGTTGGCGGACAGCACGTTGATGGCGGCGCTGTTGACGGCGGGATCAAAGAGGCGCTGCACACAGCCCAGCACCAGACCCACCCGGTAACGGCGTGGACCCTGGGCCGGCACCACTACGGGCCAGCGATCCCGGAAGGCCTCAGGGGCCAGCGGCGGCAGCAGCCGCTCCATCGCCTCCAGCTGGGGCCCCAGCAGACCGGTCAACCCCCGCCGGCGGGCGAAGGCCTGCAGGGGGGTGCCGGCGTAGGCCCGCAGGGGGGTGAGCAGGGCCCGCAGCCGCTGCGGGTAGGGCAGCAGGGCAAAGAGCAGCTTGCGAAAGGAGCGCTGGGCGGGGCTGCGCAGCTCCGGCGCATTCAGCTGGGGTCGGGTGGCTTCGATCAGCTGGTCGTAGCGGACGCCGGAGGGACAGGCCGTCACGCAGGCGAAGCAGCCCAGGCAGGAGTCGAAATGGCTGGCCACCGTCGCATCCAGTTGCAGCTCACCGGCGGCGATCGCCTTGAGGGCATGGATGCGGCCGCGGGGGGAATCCATCTCCGTGGCCAGCACCCGATAGCTGGCGCAGGTCGGCAGGCAGAAGCCGCAGTGCACACAGGCGTCGGTGGCGCTGAAGGAGGCGCTGGAAAGGACGCTGCTGGAGGGGGTGGCGCTGCTGCCGGAGGTGATGTCGCTGGAGCTGGTGCAGCTGGCCGATGCGGGAAGGGTGGTCATGGTGGCCAGTTTGGCTCCCCCGGGGGCGTCAGGGGTGGGGTTCAGGCCACGGCCTGGGCCTGGACCTGGCCCAGGAAGGTGGCGGCCAGGCGCAGATGGATGTTGACGCAGGGCACCATGTCGAGGTAGCGGAACAGGCCGCAACGACCAATGAAGGTCTTGTTGGGTTCGGTCGCCGCCAGGGCTTCGTATTGCTCGTAGCGGGCCAGGGTTTCGCGGTTGCGCACCGGGTAATAGCACTCGTTGTTGTTGTCGGCGGCGTCGCAGGGAATTTCGCGGGTGACGGTGTGCTGGCCATCCTGGCGACGGCCGGAATTGGGGATCAGGTCCCACTGAGTGCAGCGGGTGTAGATGCCGGTGTCGGTGTAGTTGACCACCGTTGCCGGCTGGTCGTCACTGATGCTGCTGGTTTCAAAGCGGATCGAGCGATAGGGCAGGCGACCGAAACGGAAGCCGAAGTATTCATCGATCGGCAGGCTCAAGAAGGTATGGGAAACGTCGGCATCCAGGTCGGGTCCATAGGCCTGGCCCAGGCTCACCGAGATCAGGGGGTGGTCGAGAATGCGTTCAAACATGGCCGTGAAACCATCTTTGGGCATCGCCTGGAAGGAATCGGTGAAGTAGCGATCGTCCCGGTTCCAGCGCACCGGCAGACGGGCCCCAACGGCGGCTTCGAGTTCGGTGGGGGGGACCCCCCACATCTTGCGGGTGTAGGGGCGAAAGAAGATGTCGGCGAGTCGCGGCCCCACATTGGCCAGGAAAAACTCGTCGGTGTTGCTAGGCGTGCCGGCCACGACCTCGCTGGCCAGCAGCTCCTTGGCCGCGGCCTCGGTGGCGAGTTCCACGCCAAAAACATCCTCAAGGGTGGTGCGATTCACCGGCAGGGGGGTGGTGCGTCCGTCGGCCAGGACCGCCCGCACCCGATGCTCATAGGGCACCCATTCGGTGAAGCGACTCAACCAGCGGATCGCCACCGAATCGGCCTCGCCATGGAGCAAGTGGGGGCCATAAACGTGGAGGCGTTCGCCGTGGTCATTGAGGGCATCAAAGGCATTGCCACCGATGTGGGGCCGTCGGTCGATCACCCTGACGCTGCGGCCCGCCTCCGCCAGCTCGCGGGCCACCACGGCGCCCGCAAAGCCAGCACCGACCACGAGCACAGGAGATGACATTCTCAAGGAAGGCAACGGCGGCAGCATATCGGCAGTGGCCGGGTTTTCAGGTTCAACGCAGTCAGGGCCCACTGAATCCAGGGTCCACTGAATCCAGCGCGCACTGAATCCAGCGCTGCCCGGAATCCAGCGCAGCCACCGCCGCCGCTCAGCTGCTTTTTTGGCGACGGCTGGTGCTGGCAGTGGTGCTGCGTCGTGGCTTGGTCGGTTTCGCGGGGCTTGCGCCATCCGCTTTGGCGCCCCATGCAGGCGGTAGGCAGGCCACCCTGAAGCCCACGAAGCTGTCACGGAAGATCGGTGCAATGCCGCCGCGTGAGGCCGATCGGCATTGCAGAGGGTCACTGCACCAGCAACCGCCACGGGCCAGGCGGTCTTCTTGCTTGGGATTGCCCTGCAGGTTGGGGTCCGGATCTTCCCAGGCCCGGCCATCCGGGGGGCAACCCAGGGGCATGGGATGCCAGCGGTCCAGGCACCACTCCCAAAGCTGGCCATGCATTTCGGCGAGGCCCCAGGGATTAACCAGCCCCAGTTCCCCAATGGCGACGGGCGTCTGGCGGAACACCCCCAGGGCGCCCTCTCCGTAGGCATAGCTGCCGTCGTAGTTCGCCCAGCTGGAATCGATGGTGTCACCCCAATGGAAGGGTGTGCTGGTTCCGGCCCTGCAGGCCGCCTCCCAGCAGCTCTCGCTGGGCAGGCTGAGTTGGGGGGAGGTGTCACCGAGTTCGCCCAGCAACCAGCGGTTGAGTCGCCGGATCCATGCCTGACAATCGTTCCAGCTGACGGAATCCACGGGCAAGGAACCTGGCTGGGCAAAGCGGGGCCAGAGTTCGTGGGCCATGGCGGCGGAGGGGGTTGGGTTGAGTTCCGGTTCCGAACCCTCCGGTTCGAGGCGAGCAACGGCCGCCCATTGCTGGTGGGTGATGGGATAGCGGCCCAGACCAAAGGCTGCCAACGCAACGCTGCGCAAGGCTTCGACATCGCAGCCGGCGCACTCGGGAAAGGCTCCGTAGTCGTCATGGCCCGCTTCGCTGATGTGGGAACCGAGTTGGTAGGTGCCGCCGGGAATTTCCACAAGCTCAAGGTTTTGGCCTTCGGGCAATGGCAGCCGCCAAACCTTCACTTTCACAATGGTTGTGGTGACGGCCCCATGGCCCTGGGTAAGGGTGACCATGGGCACCGGGAGGCCTTCGGCACGGCCCCAAACCGGAAGCTGGCTGGCAGCCCGCAGCGATGAGGCCCTGCTGGCGCCTTGGGCCAGGGGCAACAGGGCCTCGATCGTTTCGCGCTTGCTTTCTTTTTGGAGCGCCGCTTGTTCCATCAGGTCGATCAGGGTTGCTTCGATTTCATGGGCCCTGGTGTTGGCGGCATCCAGCAGGCCCAGGGCCTCACAGGCAGCTCGCCTGATTCCTGGCTGGGCGGCAACGTCTTTGACCACCCTGAGCAGGGCTTCAACCGCCGGTGGGGTACCGAGCATGCCCAGCAGGGTGGCCGCATCTTGGCGCTCCGTTTGCGGCAACTCCTGGTTGTCAACCATCTGGGCCAGGCGTGTGCTGGCCACTAGCTGGACTGCCCGCCGGCTGCTGGGGGGTGTATTGGGTGCCGCCATGGCGGCCAGCTTCCTGATGGCGTCTTGCCGCTCGCTGTCGACGGGAACAGCGAGCTCCCACATCCATTTGTGGGCCCGTTGTTCTTCGAGGCGGGTGCGTTCTTCTTCCGGATCCAGATCGGCGATGGGCCCCAGCCGATCGGGGAGTTCCTGGGGAATCAGGCCAGCTCTTTCATTGGGTTTGAGACGATCGTTGCAGGCATCACGAAGGGCAAGGACAAATCCCCGCATGCCTTCTTTTTCTCTACTGGAGCGCCGCTCCAGATCCTGCAGAAAGGGAAGCCAGTCCTGCCCTGATTCGAAGAGGTCCCGTTGGCGCATGGCCGCCAAGTATTCGGAAAGCGGATCAAGGGGAAAGCAGAATTGATCTAGATCGGCACCTGGATTTTGTAGTAATCGCTGCTCCAGCAGATAGTTGATCAGGGTTTGGCGTTGGCGCCTACTGGCCAGGCCCATGCCATCGGGCGGTGCAGCGCTGAGGGCTTGGTTGGCCCAATCATCGGAAAAAGCCAAGGGTTGATAGAGCGGCCGACCCTCAGGCCCTTGCTTGTGACTTGCGAGCGCGAGGATCTGGAGGCTCTTTTGCACCACTTTTGGCGTGATTTCCAGGCCGGCCCGAAGTCGCTGGGCGGCATCGATTTTGCGATCGAGTCGGTTGACATAGCCCAGCATCAGTTCGGGCACTGAGCCCGCCAACAATCCATGGCCCTGCTCCCGTTTGGCGATCACGTCGTCGATAAACATTTGGGCCAGCATCACGGAGATCGGCTTGTCGGCGACGATGCGGCGCAATTGATTCTGGGCTGGCACGAGTTCATTGTCATTGAGTCGATTGTCGAGGCCCAGATTGGTGAGGTATTCGAGAAAGAAGGATTGCAAGCGGTCTGTGGCTATCTGCAAAGGGGTGATCTGCGTGATGGGTCTTTCACGGAAGCCCTCCAAGCCACTACGGCGAGTGGTGAGAATCAACAGACCCGCTGGCATGGTTTCTCGCACCCGTTGGCGAGCCACTTCGGGGAGTTCCGAGAAATGATCCACAATCGGCAGCACCCGCTTTTGACGCAGCAGGGCTGCCACCAGTTCCGGTTCCAGTTGGGCGCTGCCAATGCTCTGCTCCAGCCAAAGGCAAACCCGGTCGCTCAAGGTTTCATTTTCTGCCAAGCCGCGGTCGATCAGAACGGGCAGCCGTTTGACCCCCCCCAGCAGACCCTCGAGGGCCCAGAAAGCGATGCGAACGGCCAGGCTGGTTTTGCCTGAGCCGCCTTCGGCCGCGATCAGGAGCATGTGGGCCTCGGAGCCGGCGACAGTGTGCTGGAGGTCGGCAGGTTCGAGCAGCAGTTGCTTGGGTTTCTCGCCGGGCACCTCCAGGCGCAGGTTCAGGGGCACATGGATCCGGCGTTCGGCCACGACGGGCAACTTGGCGAAGGCAGCGGCAAGGGGCTCGAAATGGGCTGCCAGCCAGGCATCGATTTGGACTGGCCCGTAACTGGGAGGTTGGGGTGCCTGCTGCTGCCCTTGGCGGGGGGGTGGATTGGCGGCGAGCCGGACGATGGCCTGTTCGAAAAGTTCCGGTCCGCTGGCGCCGCCGCCGGGTTCGTCGATGCAGAGCATCGGGGTGCAAAGGCTGCCAACCCTCTGCTTGAAGCGATCGAGGGCCTGCTGGGCCTCGGGATCGCGCTCAAAGGCGTTCTTGAGATCACTGGTGAATTCGAGGAAAAAGGCCCTGATCGGCTTGCCAGCTTCCAGGGCGGCCTCAAATTCCAGTTCCGTGATCGAGAGACCACTGCCGTCTTGGGCAAGGGAGCCATAGCGATAGGAAAGCAGCAGGATGTAGTGATCGGAGCTGCGGACGTCGTTTTGGCAGGTGGTGACGACAGGATCACTGGAGCCGCTGTAGCTGTCTCGATAGGCGTGGCCGGCCCGAGTGATCAGATCTTTGACACGCTCCCTTTCTTTGATCAGCCCGAGATAGGGGCTGGAGATATAAAAGCTATGGCTTTCGCTTTGGTTTGAGGGTTTTCCCTGTCGCACGGGAGCCATGCCAATTAAAAGCGATAATTCAATTTGGCGTAAAGGCCGTTGCCAAGAAGCCAGTTATTCCAGACTTCGGCATTATTTTCGGTTGAAAAATGATCCACCCAGCCGATTTCCGTAATCCAGTGTTGTCCCGCCAGCCAACGCACCAGTACACCTCCTGCACCCACGTTGTCGTAGAAACGGTCGCTGAAACCCTGGCCTTGCAGTGTAGTGCTGACCCCGCCAGCACCAATGAACGGTACCAGTTGAAGCGTCTGGTTGCGCCGGCTCCAGAAGGTCCAGCCAAGTTCGGCGCTACCCAGCCAGCCGTTGTCACCACTGATCAGCTGTCCGGGCAAGCCGCGCAGTCCCACATCGGCACCGAGGCTGAAACGCATGGGATCTGTGAGCTTGTGGAGGGCCACCTGACCGCCTCCCCGCAGGTTGAGCTGCAATTTGGGGAGGAAACTCCAGCCCAGGGAAAGGAAAGTGCCCACGGCGTTGGCTTTGCCGGGCACGATATCGCTGTAGGCGAGTTCCTTGAGTTGCTGGGAGGGGGTGGCAGCGGAGAGGCCTTGGAGGCCATAAAGTTGGCCAGACCAATACAGATTCGAACCGGACCCGGAACCATTGAGTTCGAACCTGAGGTAGCCGTTGCTGGGTTGGCGCAGCCGCTCGGGCAGGAAGCCTGGCAGGTCCTCGCCGTTGAGCTGGTTGGTGGATTGGTTGCCGCTATAGGCCAGGGCCGCGCTCCAGCGTTGGGTGAGGGTTTCGCGCAACAGCCATTCGATCTGTACTAAGCCTTGCCATTGGGTGGTGGAAAAACCGTTGCCGGGTGCGGGCAACTCGATCGATTTGCGCCAACTGGAGCCGAAGGCGCCGGTGAGATTGACGCTTTCACCCAAGGGGTAGGTGTAGCTCAAGGAGCCTGAGGCCTGCCCCAGCTGGGGGGTGTCGCTGCCATTCAGTTCGCCGAAAAAGAGCAGGCTGTCGTCCTGGCGCAGCAGGGAAGGACGCAAGAGGGTGGCGGTGCCGCGGGCTTGGCCGCTGCCGATGCTGCCGTCGTTGCGCAGATTGAGGTCTCCCTGCCAAGCCGGTGAGGCCCTTTCCACTTTGACCACCAGCACGGCCTGGCTGGTGTCGCTGCCAAGGCGGGTGAGCTGGCTGCGCACGGATGCAATCTCGGGGCGTCTCTGCAGCAGCTGCAGCGTGCGTTCCAGCGAGGGGAGATGCAGGCTGGAGCCAAGGGTTGGCGCTAGCCAGCGCCGCACCTTGGCGTTCAGGCGTGGGTCTGGGCCCTGCACCCGCAGCTCAACGACTTTTCCTTGAACCACCTGGAGACGGGCCGGGGGTGGATCCGCGAATACGAATACCCTTGTATTGACGTAGCCATCAAGGACCAGCCGCGAGGTGAGGGCGGCGGCGCAGGCCCGCAGTTTTTCGGCCTCGGGGTTGATCAAGCTGCAGGGCTGCAGGATGGCGGCCAGCTGCTGGGGTGTGTAGGGAACCGGGCCTGCGACGGCCGGCAGCTTGCTGAGATCGACGGGGCCGCTGGGCTGCAAGGACGGCGGTGACTGGTCTGGTGGGCTCGCCTCAATCGGTGCTTCCAGAATGGGGGCTGCGGGCTGGTTGGGCCGCCGTTGCGGTTGTTCCAGAGCCGGAGTCGGCAGCCGCACAGGACTGTTCTGGAGGGGGGGGGCCACCAGCTGGGCCAGCAGGAATGGCAAGCAAGATGGTTGGTAATGATGCAAATGATGTTATTGCTGCGTTATCGGTGTCAAGCCTGGCGATGCCAGGGGAGGAACCGCTGAAGGATTGGGAAGATGGCTCGTAGAAAGCATGATTTGGCGGCCGCGGCCGAGCTGGACGATTGGTGGCTGTTCTCGGCCCATCTTTCTTGGTGTTCTGGGCCCCTCTCCTGGTGCCGACTTGGGGCATCATTGGCAGAGCAAATCTGCTTAAAAGCGTCAAGCCCATGTCCCGCCGCCGCCGCCACGAGCTTGCTGGTGCAGGCCAGGTCAGATCCCTGGCCGGCGCGGCCTGGATTCAGCCGGTGGTGGCCGCCGGTTCGCTGCTGGCCCTGTTGCTGGCCCCTGCGGCCAGGGCGGGTGAAGTTTCCGCCACCCAGGGCCCTTTGGATCTGGGCACGAGGGTGAACGGTGTGGCGGGCGGCCGCTGCCAGGGGGGCCAATGCGAGGTGACTGGCGGCACGGCGGCGGGCGCCAACCTGTTTCACCGCTTCAACCGCTTTGACACCAGGGGGGAGATCAGGGGTGTTTCGATTCACAATGGCGTCCACAGCACCGTGGTGCTGGGGGTTTTGGACCCCATGGGGTCTTTTCTGAACAAGGGCATCAGTCTCAGCTCGCCGGCCCACCTGTTTTTTCTCTCCCCCGGGGGGCTGCAGGTGGGAGCGGGGGCCCAGTTCTTCAATACCCCCCGACTCACCTTGAGTACGGCCAGCTCCCTGGGCTTGGGCAGTGGCCGTTTTGAAGTGTTTCGCACCACGGCGGCCGAGGCGGCCCTGTTAACGGGGGCGCCGCTCCGTGGCAAGGGCGGCTTGGGCAGCGATCCTGCCGAGGCCCAGCGCAATGGCCTCACCAGCGGCGGTGATCTGGTGGTGGATGGCGGCTTGATTCAGGTGGATGCGGAGTTGTTGCTGGATGCCCAGGGCGCCAACCTGCTGTTGCAGGCCGGCAGCCAGCTGGCGGCTCCCGGCGGCAGCGTCGAACTGAGCGGCAAGAACGTGACCGTGGCCGCGGGTGCGCTGGTGAGCACCAGTGCCCAGGCGCCGGCGGCGCCGGTGCCGGCTCCCGGCCCGACAACGGCACCGGCGACAGCTACCGCAGATCCAGCGGTTGTTGCCACGACCGCCCCCACCCCTCAAACCCCCGTTCCGCCTGCCCCCGCCGCCGCACCGATTGCCGCCGCCGGGTTGGATGGCGGCGGGATCCGCATCAGTGCCAGCGGTGATGCCGTCGTCGCGGGCCAGCTCAAGGCCCTGGGAATTGCGGCAACAGGCAGTGGCACGGCGGCCAGTGACACGGTGGCTAGTGGCACGGTGGCCAGTGGCGGGTCCGGCAAGGGTGGCCGCATCGAGATCACGGGCCAGCGGGTGGCGCTAACGGGCGCCGCCCTTGATGCCAGCGGCCCGGCCGGCGGTGGCACGGTGCTGCTGGGGGGTGATGTCCGCGGCGCCAACCCTGCAGTGCCCAATGCCAACACCACCACGGTGGATGGGGCCAGCACGGTGCGCGCCGATGCCCTGGCGAAGGGGGATGGGGGCACGGTGGTGTTGTGGTCGGAGCAACAAACCTCCTTCTCCGGGACCACTAGCGCCAGGGGAGGGCCCAGTGGGGGTGATGGAGGCTTCCTGGAAGTTTCCAGCAAAGGGGGAGTTGGCTATTCTGGAGCAGTGGATGCGGCAGCTCCGGCCGGGAAGGCGGGCAGCGTGTTATTTGATCCCAAAAACATCATCATTGACTCCACTACCAATATCTTGGCAGTGGACAAATTGCAATTCGGTGGAGAAGCATTTTGGGATGGTAATAGAGCTGTACTTACCCCGTCGGACAATGACAAAGCTGGGAGCTTCTTCTACAACACAGCAATATCCCTTGCCAATGATGCCTCTTTCAGCACTTCTTTTCAGTTTAAGATATCTGATTCTAACGGTGACCAAGGGGGCGCAGATGGTCTTGTCTTTGTAGTTAAGAATAGTAATGCAGATGCTATTGGCGGCATTGGCGGGGGCCTTGGCTATTTAGGGATAAATAATAGTTTGGGCATCGAATTTGACACTTATAACAATGGAGTCGTAGAAAAAGCGTATAAAGATATTGATGGCAATCATGTTGGTATCAATTTAAATGGTAGCATGGAATCTAAAGTTGCCACCTACGTAGCGACTGATTTTAATAATACATTGACATTGGTATGGACTGCTTGGGTGGACTATAACGATAACTCGCGAGTTGTGGATGTGAGGCTTGCTGATTCTAATTCTCGCCCTGCTGCCCCTACCCTTAGCTATGCTTTTGAAAATGGAATGGGCTTAAAAGATATAATTGGTGAAGTTAATGGCTCTTCATTGGCATCATTTGGCTTTACTGCCGCAACCGGAGGCGCTATTGGGAAGCACGAGATTCTTTCTTGGTCTCTTTTTGTGCCTTCTTCCAGCAGCTCTTCATCAAATCCAAGCGGTGATCTTTTTCTACAGCCCATACAGATTCAGACTATCGCAAACCAGGGCACCAATGTTGTGCTGCAGGCCAATAATGATATTACCCTCATGCCTAATTCATCTATTACAATCCAAAGTCCCACTGCCGGCTCTGGGGGCATTTCCATGCAAGCAGGCCGTTCAATAACATTGCAGTCGCCTATCACTTATGTCGGTGAATATTCAGGTCCAATTAATCTGATTGCCAATGATACAAGCTTATTGCCAAGTTTTAGAGACATCGGAGCAGGCAATCTAACCGTTGATACTGGCGCTACCCTTGCAAGTCCGCATGCTTTAATTTCATTAAGTTTGGGCCCAGTTAACAATCTTTATTCCCCTGGAGTTTTGCAAATCAACGCGCCAATCTCCGCCAGCACAGTTTTGGCACGCGGCGCCTCAGGCATCACCCTATCGGGCGCTGCCGTTCTCACCGCCAGCGCTCCATTAGGCAGGGCCATAACACTTGATGCCGGCAGCGGTGCCTTCTTGAATAAATCCTCCTCTGGGGCTACGGCTCTGGTGAAACAACTCGGTGCCACCTGGGCGATCTATGCAGACAACCCCACCTCAACTCCCTCCCTCAATCTGGGCGGCTTGCCCTACAGCTTCAAGCAATACAACCAGACCTTCGATACCAACCAGGGATCCAATCCAATTCTGGGTTCTGGTAATGGTCTTTTCTTTGCCAATAGCCCTGCGATCTCGGTAAATTTGCTGCCAGTAAGCAAGGTTTACGACGGCAAAGTTGAGGTTAATTTGAGTGCGTCAAACTATAATGTAACTGGCATTTTAGCGGGGGATTTGGTGAAAATAAAGCCCGCTGTCGGCGCCTACGATAACAAAAATGCCGGCACCGGCAAGCTTGTTTCTGTATCAGGATTAACCATTGCCGATGCCACTGAAAGCGCCTCTAAAGTTGCTGTCTTTGGCTACAACCTTTCAAGCACTGAAGCCTCTGGTGCCATTGGCACGATCACCCCGCTCCCCCTCTCCGCTGCGGCCATTGCGCCTGGCAGCTCGATCTATGGCTCAGCCCTGGCGCCTGGTGCGGTGAGCTTTGGCAACATCGTCGGTTCTGATAAGGTGGCCTCAAGCGCGTCGGTTCTTACCACCACGCTGAGCACAAGCGGCAAGCCAATCATTGGCAGCTACAGCCAGAGCGCATCGGGTCTGACGGGCGCTGATGCGGGCAACTACTCCTTTTTGGGCGGCTTTACAACTGCAACGCCCAATTACACCATCAGCAAAGCGCCGCTTACGATCAGCGCCGTGACCGACAGCCGCGTTTACGACGGCACCACCAGCTCCAGCGCTGCGCCGACGGTGACGTCAGGTGAGCTGTTCAAAGGCGACATATTGACTGGTTTGAGACAGGTTTTTGACATCAAAGACGTACTGGGAACAAATCAGAGCACGTTGAAAGTCAGTACTGACTACACGCTGACTGATGGGAACAACGGCAACAACTATGCCGTGAGCCTCGCCACGGCTTCCGGCACGATCACCCCGTTGGACCTGCCAGTGACGGGCCTGGTT
>JBKDVK010000118.1:0-12784 GCA_046338875.1 Cyanobacteriota bacterium
GCGATCGATGGTTCTGCACCTCCCTGATTATCAACCGCTGCCAGCACCGGATCCGAAGCAGCCGCTGATCACCGTGCCGATCGCCGCCCTGCGGCCCACCCAGCTCTGCGTCGGCCTGGCGGAGGTGAGGTCGCGGCAACAGGATTTCGTCCAGGAGACCGCCGCCCAGAGACTCGACTATCTGCGCCGCAAACCCGTTCCCCTGGTGCGCGGCGCCAATGGCCAGTTTTGGATGGTGGATCGCCACCACCGCCTGCGGGGCCTGATCGAACTGGATCCCCAAGCCCTGGCCTATGGCTACATCGTGCTCGAGGCCCCCAGCCCAGACCCCTTGCTGGTGCTGGCAGAACTGGAGCGCCGCGGTTGGCTTTACCTCTTCGATGGCCGCGGCCAGGGCCCCCTGGCGACCACGGCCCTGCCCGCCAGCCTTCACCAACTGCAGGACGATCCCTACCGCAGC
This sequence comes from Cyanobacteriota bacterium, assembly GCA_046338875.1. Lineage (GTDB taxonomy): Bacteria > Cyanobacteriota > Cyanobacteriia > PCC-6307 > Cyanobiaceae > Cyanobium. The sequence goes on from JBKDVK010000118.1 coordinate 461, forward strand.
CTGGTCTGGAAACTCAAAAAAGAGGACCACATCGCCCCGGCACCCCTGATTCCCTTCCATGAATTCCGCTGGGGGGCCTGGCTGCGGCGGCGGGCGCTGCCGCCCTTCAGCTCGGAGCGGCTCGATCCAGCCCTGCCAGCGGCGCGGGCTTTGGTGCGTTCCCAGGCGGCGGCCCAGCTGGCCGGCTGGCGCGGTCGCAGCTGACTAGACAGGGGTAAAGCCTGCTTACCCCGATGACCCCCAAGCACCTGCTGGTTCCCACCGATGGATCCGACCTCGCCCTCAGGGCCATGGCCGCGGCGGTGGCCTTGGCCAAGCCCCTGGCAGCCCGCATCACCGTGCTGACCGCCGAAGCGGCGGTGCCGATGCCCCTGACTGGCATCGGTCAGGGGTTGGATCCAGCCCTGCTGGACAGCCTGGTGGCCGCTCGCCACCAGGAGAGCGAAGCGGCACTGGCGGCGGCCTGCGCCTTGGCCGTTGAGGCTGGGATTCCGGTGGCTGGCGAAAGGGTGAAAGACGACATCCCCCACCGGGCCATCCTGGCGGCGGTGGGACGGCTGGGCTGCGACCTGATCGTGATGGCCTCCCATGGGCGCCGTGGCATGGAGGGGCTGCTGCTGGGCAGCGAAACCCAGAGGGTGCTGCTGCGCTCGACGGTGCCGGTGCTGGTCGTGCGCTGAAGCCGGTGCCATCAGAGCTGGTGCCATCTGGCGGAGATCCTCACCGCCGGGGGCCAGCCATGGCGGTCCCACCGCTGGTCAGCCCGCTCCGTCCACGCCAAGATGATTGTTGATTTCTGTGCCGACACCGTCACCATGGCGCGTGAACTGGACCCCTTTCGCATCCCCCGGGCGGGCCTTGAAACCATTCCCCTGGCGGGACTGGCGACCCTGCCGTTGCTGGGCGGCCAGGCCAACCTGGGCCCCCGCCAGCTGATCAGCGAAGCCACCCTGGCGGGGGTGTTGGTGTATGCGGCATATCAGACCCTGCTCAGTGGCCTGCGCACCGAGGCGATGGTGCGGCGCGGCGAACTGGGCCGGGCTGGTCAGGTGGCCCTGATCGGCCGATCGGTCTGGGCCTCGATGAAGGAGGGAACGGCCGTCAGCCTGGTGCTGAGCCTGGTGCTGCTGGTATGCCCATGGCTGGCCATGCCGATGGCGGTCTTGGGGGTAGTGGGGTTGGGCAAGGCCTCCCTTGACCTTTTCCATGCCTTTTGGGATGGCCTCAGCCCCGAACAGCGCCTCCATCTCCATGCCGCCGCCTACGAGGCCGGCGTCAACTTGAATCGGTTGGTCTCCCGGGAAGCCGACACCCGACTCGAATCCTGAGGCTGACCCCAGCACTAGATTTAGGCCGCTGTAGTTCACCGCTCAAAAAGGGGTGGAAACAGGTTGGGGCAGGCCAGTGACATGCCAGTGACAGGCCTGGGGCACCCTATGTTTTCGCCATGATTTTTTCGGGTACTGATGGCCGTAGTCAATCGCTGCGCGGTGTCCGTTTCGCCGCAACCTCCCATGGTCGATTGGAGCCGGCCGTTTTGGACCCGGGAGGATATGGAAAGCCTGGGCGACGAGAAAAGCATTTATCTGGTGCCCACCTATGACGATGAGGCCAGCGCCATGACCCTGCTTGAGCAGCACCATGGCGCCATCTTTGAGGCCGAGCTCGAGCTTTGGTGCCTGGATCGGGCCCTCTGGCCCAACCCTCGTGATTTCGAGATGTTCAGGCACTGGTTCCAGATCAACCTGTTCCCCTTGGTCGAAGATCTGGGCTCTGAGGTTCTGCAGACGTACTTGATCGAACCGGGTTTCAGCGACGAGGTACGCCAGGCTCTGCCTTGATCGCCCCAGCCGGCCGCCATGGATTTCCACATCGAGCACCGCCTCGACTACCGCTACGACCGGCCCGTCTTTCTGGAGCCCTTTCAACTGCGGCTGCGGCCCCGCAGTGACCCGGCCCAGCGGCTGCTGCACCACAGCCTGGAGGTCAGTCCCGATCCGAGCGGACGCTCTCTGGTGCTCGAAGCCAACGGCAATGAGGCGGTCAGCATTTGGTTCCAGGAACTCACCGACCACCTCAGCTTGAAGCTGGAGGCCCGGGTCGAGACCCTGCGGACCAATCCTTTCGACTGGATCATCACCCACGCGCCAAGCCGCCGCCTGCCAGCCACCTACCCCCCGGAGGAGGCCGATTCCCTGGCCCCTTGCCTGGCCCCCCCAGGCCCCGACCTCAGTGGCGTGGGCCCCTGGGCCCGGCAGCTGGCCGCCGCGGTGGACCACGACACAGCCGCTTTCTTGATGCACTTGGCCGACACCATTCACCATGAGTTCGACCATGTCGGACGCTTCGATGGCGATCCCTTCGAACCCGCCGCCTGCCTGACGGCACGGCGCGGCGCCTGCCGCGACACAGCCATGCTCTACGTCGCCGCCTGCCGCAGCCTGGGCCTGGCGGCCCGCTTTGTCAGCGGCTACTCGATGCATCACCCCCCCGAGGTCACCGAGCACGAACTGCACGCCTGGGCCGAGGTGTATCTGCCGGGGGCGGGCTGGCGGGGCTACGACCCCAGTCTGGGGCTGGCGGTGGCCGAGGGCCATGTGGTGCTGGCAGCGGCCCCGGACCACCGTTTGGCGGCGGCGGTTAGCGGCCGCTACCGGGGCACGGGTGTCGGTTCCCAGCTGACCTACCGGGTGGTTGTCCAAGCCTCCGAAAGCATTGCCCTGCTTTGAGGGCCCCGGGGGGCAGCTGCCAGGGTCCCGTTAGGTCGCTCGCATGGTCGGTCCGGTAAACCGCCGCCACCGCTACCGACAGCACGCGTTAACGTTTTGTGACGTTTTGAGATTACCGCTGATGACGGTCCCTTCACTTTCCCTGAGCCGCCAGTTCTCCATGGAGTTACACGGCCGGGCCATCGACGAATGCGGCGACATTGAAGAGTTGCGCCGCGTCGCCAGAACCCTGCTCACCGCCTGGCAACTGCAAGCCAGCATGAGTGAACAGTATGGGGCTGAGCTGCTGGGACTGCACCGCAACGCCGTCGGTCTCTGACCAGAGTCAACCAGCTAATCCCTGCACTGCGCGGGGCTTTTTGCTGGCTGTCACCCCCCATTCCGGCTTGCCGGCCTCCCCCGGCAGGCTGGAATGGGGGCCCCACCAGACCCACTCATGGCCGAGGCCATTCTTGATGTCGACCTGCTGCGCTTTGAGCGGGGAGATTGGGGGGCGCGGCAAGCGGTGGTGGATGGGGTGAGGCGCAGCCTGGCATCGGGCTTTGTCTACACCAGCAGCGATCTAAACGAAACATTGTTGGATGAGGCCTACGGTCTTCTTGGCCGCTTTTTTGCTTTAGGAATTGCCTCCAAGCGCAGCTGTATTGCCGCCGGCAGTCACGGTCAAAGCGGCTATACCGGCCCGCTGGTCGAAACCGCCGCCGGCCATTCCTTGGCGGACTGGAAAGAGATGCTGAATTGGTCCCAACCTCCAGACCCGGACCATCCCCTGCGACGCCGCTTCCCGCACCTTTACCCCGAACCATTGCTCCCGGAAGCCCTGGTGCCTGGCATTACGGCGGTGTTGCAGGAGTTTCATCGGGCCATCGCCGATCTTCAGCGCCGCTTTTTGCGGGTGGTGGCCCTGGCGATGGGCTGCGACGAAAGCTTTTTTGAGGAGATCGTCAGCGACGCCCCCACCCTTACCCGCGCCATCCACTACCCGCCCATGGCCGAGGCGCCCCCCGGCGGCCACCTCTGGGCTGCGCCCCATGGGGACATCAATTTGATCACGGCCCTGCCGCGCGCCACGGGTCCGGGTCTGGAGATGCGGTTGCGAGGCGAATGGCAGCCGGTGCGACCTCCGGCAGGGCGGGTCATCATCAACACCGGCCTGATGCTCGAGCGCCTCAGCAATGGCTTGATGCCGGCCGGTTGGCACCGGGTGGTGGCTCCCGAAGGCAGCTGCGAGGCGCGGCTGAGCGTGGTGCAGTTCTGTCATCCCCGTCCCTGGACCGAACTGGCGCCGGTGGCGGCCTGCATCAGCGCCGCCCTTCCCCAGCGCTACGCCGGAATGCGGGCGGCCGATGCCCTGGAGGAGGTGCTTTATCGCATCAAGCTGCTGGAGCCGGGGGCCGCCAATCCGGCTTGATCTCTTGGCGGGCCCTGCCGAAGGCCAGGGCTCCCGCCGGCACATCCTTGGTGAGGGTCGAGCCGGCCGCCACCGTCACGCCTGCACCCAATTCGATGGGGGCCACCAATACCGAATTGGCGCCGGTCTTGCTGCCAGCGCCGATCACGGTGCGGTGCTTGTGGACGCCATCAAAATTGGCGGTGATGGTGCCGGCGCCGATGTTTACCCGGGCGCCGACGTCGGCATCGCCGAGGTAGCTGAGGTGGTTGGCCTTGACCCCCTCGCCCAACTGGCTGTTCTTGACCTCAACGAAATTGCCGATGCGGCAATCGGCGGCCAGGTGGGCGCCAGCCCTGAGCTGGGCGTAAGGGCCCACGGCGCAGCCGGCATCGACGCGCACCTGGCGCAACACCGAATACAGCACCTCAACCCCTTCGCCCAGGCTGCTGGCCTCAATCAGGCAGCCGGGACCGATTCGGCAGCCATCGGCAATCGTGTTGGCCCCCCGGAAATGGCATTGGGGTTCGACCACCACATCGCGGCCGAAGCGGGTGGCCTCACTGAGGCTGCAGCTGGCCGGATCGGTGAAGGTGACACCCTCCGCCATCCAATGGCGGCGCAGCCGATCTTGCAGGGCCGCCTCACATTCGGCCAACTGCAGGCGATCGTTGATGCCACTGACCTCCGCCAGGTCTTCCACCTCCAGATGGCAGGCGGGACTGAGTAGGGCAATGGTGTCGGTGAGGTAAAGCTCACCCTGGTCGTTGTTGGTGTGGAGGTCCGGCAGAACGGCCGCCAGCTTCTGCCAGTCAAAGCAATAGATGCCGGCGTTGGTGAGGTTGTTGCGGCGCTGTTCGGGACTGCAGTCCCGGTGCTCGATGATGCAGCTCACCCGGTCATCGCCATCGCTGAAGACGCGGCCGTAACCCGTGGGGTCTGGAAAGCGGGCCGTCAGCAGCGTCACCGCAGCCTTGCTGTCGCGATGCTTGGCCAGCAGGGCCTCCAGGGTTTGGGAGCGCAGCAAGGGCACGTCGCCGTTGAGCACCAGCAGTTCGCCCTGGAAGTCCCGCAGGGGACCCAGCAACTGTTGGATGGCGTGGCCGGTACCGTTCTGGGGGGATTGCAGCACAAATTCCAGCCCTGCATGGCCGGCCAAGGAGGCTTCAACCCTCTCTGCTTGGTGGCCCACCAGCAGGAGCCGGCGCACGGGGGCCAACGGTTCGCAACTGGTCAGCACTCGCTCCACCAGGGTCGCACCGGCAATCGGCTGCAACACCTTGGGAAGCTGGCTTTTCATGCGGGTGCCCTTTCCGGCAGCCAGCACCGCTACGGCGAGCATCAACAGGGCCAACAGCTGAAAGGGAATCTACTGGCGAGGGCTGGGCCCACCGCCATTACCAATCAGCAAAACAGGCTAGGAAGCCCTGGCTCAGCCTTCAAGCAGGGCGACTTGGAGTTGATGATGGCCGCTTAGAAACATCTATTTCTGAACAGCTTCACCTTGAGTATCGCTGCTGTTTTGATGGCCGTTGATGTGCTTTTCACATGCCGAAGCCCAAGGCGCAGCCAACACAAGGCTCAAAAAAAGCATCGCTGCAGTAAAGGGCCTGACCATGGATCAACATGCGTACATTTTCTAGTTTAGGCCCCCTGGCAGCCGAAGCAACGACTTGTCAGGTTGCTTTGATCAGAGTGCTTTGATCGGGTTGCTTTTGCCTATTAGTGCATCTTCAGTTGAGTGGCCACTTCCTCATCTGCCGAGTTAGGGTTTCAGCATGGTTATCTCCAAGGGCCTAATCAATGCCCCACTCGTTCTGGGTGCCGCATTCTTCCTGGCCATCAATCCGCCGATGGGGGCTGGAGTGGCTCAGACCGCGATCGAAGCCCAAAGGGTTTCGTTTGCTGCAGGAACAAATTCCATTCAGCTCCAGGGCCAGCTCAAGGGCGACCAGACAATCGACTACAAGTTGCGGGCCGGCGCCGGTCAGACCCTGACGGTTGAACTCAAGGGTTCCAATCCGCAGAACTATTTCAACGTGATGGCAGCTGGCTCTGGAAACGCTCTGTTCATCGGCAGCAGCTCCGGCAACAGCTTCCGCGGCCTGCTGCCGAGCGACGGCGATGTGCGGGTGAGGCTGTTTCTGATGCGTCCGGCGGCGCGGCGCCAGGAAACGAGCAACTACAGCCTGCGCCTGGCGATAGTGGGCACTCCCCTTGCCCCTCTGCCCGCCAGCCGCGATGCCCTGCTTCCGGGCACCCCATATCACGCTGCAGCGGAGGTGCCCTGTGGCTCCGGTGGTAGCTCTGGTGGTAGCGCCAAGGTCGCCTGGTGCAAGGCCTTCGTGATCCGCAGGGCCAACAACAGCGCCACGGTGGTGGTAACCAACCCCGCGGGCCAGAAGCGTCAATTTCTGTTCGTGCAGGGCAAGGCGGTTGCTTCGGATCAACCCGAACCGCTGGCGATGCAGCGGCGCGGCGATGTTTCGCTGCTGCGGTTGGGCAATAACTTCGAGAACTATGAGATCAGCGATGCCCTTGTGCTGGGGGGCTGAGTATTCTATTTCCTGGAAAAACGCACCCTCATCTTCACTATCTGAGATGCCTTCGACACGATTGAGCACCCCCCATCATCTGCGCTTCTTGGCAGCGCACGCCCATTTATCCCATGTCTTCGGCGGTGACTGGTTCGCCAAGGGGGCCGAAAGTTTTGCGCGCTTCTTTGGCACCCCATTCTTTTTGATGGCCCAGTCTGCGATTGTTATTTGTTGGATTTATCTGAATGCTGCTAACTACACTACATTTGATCGCTATCCATTTATTCTGCTAAATCTGGCCTTCAGCCTTCAGGCTGCCTATGCTGCCCCGTTGATTTTGCTTGCCCAAACCAGGCAGGCGGATAGGGATAAGGCCCATTCAGAAGCGGATGCAAAACACAGGGAAGAGATTGCGTTTGAAATGCATAAGGAGCAGCAATTGGCGCTGCAGCAGACGCGGCAACTTCTCTCGCTGCTTGACCAAAACAATGAAATGACCTTGGTTGTGCGGCAATTGAGTGAGCGAATTGAATCGTTAACCTCTGAAATTCACAGCAAAGTAGTGATAGAGGTTAAATAGAAGTGAATTAGATAGCTAAAGCCCCTTTGATTATCCAGGTCAAATTCTTAAACTTAACAGCTTGGCTGGCGCGTCTGTTGATAGCTCCAGATGTTGCCCAGCACCTTTTTGACATAGAGGCGGGTTTCGGGGTAAGGGATCGCCTCGACCCACAGCTCTGGTGAGGCCTGCAGCAGGGGCGTCACCCAGCCCTGGGCCGCCCCGGGCCCGGCGTTGTAGCTGGCCACCGCCAGGAAGGGATTCCCCTTGGATTGATCCAATAGCTGGCGCAGATAGCGGGATCCCAGGTCTGTGTTCAAGGCTGGTTCCTTCAGGGCCTCAGCGCTGATCGGCCGACCCGCCAGTTCGCTGGCGGTCGTCGGCAGCAGTTGCATCAGACCCACCGCCCCCGCGCCGGAACTGACCCCCGGCGTGAAGCGGGATTCCTGCCGCGCCACGCCCAAAGGCACCGTGGAATTCAAGCGTGCAGCAGCGGCGGCGGCGGCAAAGTCATCGCCAAAGCGCACCGGGTGCAGGCCCCGCTCGATCGCTGGTAGCAGCTCGCATTGATCCGGTCGCAATTTGGCGCTGGCCTCCTCCAGTTGGTGCAGGCCAGTCCAGTCATCCCCCACCGCCTGGCGCAGCCGACCCTCCAGCAGCAGATCGCGGCTGGCCCGCAACTGTGATTTGCCCCTGCGCGTGCGCCAGGTTTCCCAGGCTTCCTCCTTGAGTTTGAGGCGCCAGAGCCGATCCAGCTCGGCGTCGCCACTGGCCAGGGGGCTCCAGGCCGCCTTTGCCGGCAGATTCACCTCAGCGGCGGCCCCCTGCTGCAACCGCAGCTCCCCCTCACCCAGCTGCACCGAGGCCCGCCAGCCGTAGTAGCCGCCGGGATGGTGCAGCAGCAGTTCTCGCCAGGTGGCGGTGGCACCCTCGTCCTGGCCGAGCTGGTGCTGGCTGAAGCCTTTCCAGAAGCGGTGGCGTGCCGCCAGCATTGGCGGCAGCCGGTCGGCCCCGATCGCCTGCAGCAGCGTCAGGGCTCCGCCCCATTGGCCGGCCAGCAATTGCTTGCGGGTCAGCTCCCATTGCAGATTCCAGCTGGCGGCATCATCCGGCCAGCGATTCATCACCTCCAGGGCCAGCCGGCCGCTGGGATCGGCCAGGGCCCGGTGGGCTTGCACCGGGGCGCTTTGGCGCCAGGGGGGCGGCAAGCTCGCCAGCTGCGAATCCACGCCAGGCCCCTCCTCCTGGCTGAGCCGCCGCACCGCCTGCTCGGCCTCGGGGCCCTGCGGTTGCTGCTTCACCACTTGCAGCAACAACGGTGCAACCAGGGCTTTCTGGGCGGTATCGCCCTTGGTCAGCGCTTCCGCCAGCAGCAGGGCTCCCCGGGGAGACAGGGCCGCCAGCGCCCGGGGAGAGGGGTTTGTTTGGGTGTTCCTCGGCGCGTCGGCCTGAGTCGCCGTCGGCGCCGCGTCCCCGCCCAGGCAGGCCAGGGCGTCTTGGCCGGCGCCCAGTTCCGCCAGTCCGGCGGCCAGATCGGCCCGCTGCTCCAGGCTGGGGCGGTCGCTGGCGCGGCCGCATTCCTGGCGGATGCGCCCGTCGGCGCCAGGCCAGCGGGCCCCCCATTTCGCCAGGTGCAGGGCGCCCGCCAGCCGATCTGCCGGTGCGGGCCCCTCCTCCAGGGCGGCGGCCAGGGCGGCGGGATGGGCGGGGAACTGCGCCAGCAGTCGCTGGCGCAGGGCCGGATCCTGGCGGCCCAGGGCGTAGAGCGCATCGGCGCTGGCGGGGGAGTTCGGGAAGCGGCGCAGCAGCTGTTGCCAGCGTCGTTCCGCCTCGGGACCCTGCTGCAAGGCCTCGGCCCGCTTGGCCTGTTGCTTGATCACCACCGCCGCCAGCCCATCGCGGCCCCAGCCTTGGCCGTTAAGCAATTGCCCTTGGCGTTGACGATCACCGGCGGCCTGGTCCAGCAGCAACAGGCCGGCCTCCCGCCGCCGGGCCGGATCCGGGGCCCAGCGGCGCTGGCGCTCCAGGCTGCTGCTGGGGGTTGCGGGGGTCAGGGGCGGCAGCAGGCTCAGCAGCTGACGCCCCCCCACCAGGGCGGCCGCCGTGCCGAGACAGGAGACGGCCAGCAGGGTGGTGAGACGGGGCAAGGCGAAGGGGGCATCGCGCTGGCATTCTGAACAGACAACCGGAGGCCCCCCGGGGCCGGCCCTCTGCTTGGGCCCTCTGCCCTTGCTCTCTGCCCTTGCTCTCTGCCCTGGCCCTCTGCCCGGGCCCTCTGCCAGGACCACCCCCGGGCCCCTCCAAGCGCTTCCCGTACCCCGCCGACCATCCCTCTGGCCCGTTTTTCCCTGCCCAGCATGCGGCGACCGTTGCACGGCTTGCGCTCGAGCCCCAACGACCTGCCTGGAGCCCAGCAACGCAGACGGGCCCTGGGGGTGGCCGCCCTGGCGGGGCTGAGTTTCATGCTGCGCCCCTACCCCCCATTCATTTGGTTGCCGGGCTGGGTCGTCGGGGGCTTGCTGCTTTGGTTGGCGGTGGAGTTGCTGGCATGGCTGTGCTGGCCGCGCCGCTGGCGCTGAGGGCCCTGTCGCAACCGGCGTAGCCTGGTGCTGATGCGCGAGAACTGCATGCCCCTTCCGGCCCCCCAGCCCCTGGGCGCCCCCTTGGGCGACAGCGTGGCGGGATTTGGCACCGATGGCATCCGCGGGTTGGTCGGCACGGCGATCACCCCCGCCTTGGCGCTGCAGATGGGCTATTGGTCCGGTCTTGTGTTGCCGCCGGAGGGGCCGGTGGTTATTGGCAGCGATTCCCGTTTGAGCAGTCCGATGCTGGTGGCGGCCCTCAGCGCCGGACTGGCGGCGGCGGGCCGGGAGGTGTGGCAACTGGGCCTTTGTCCCACACCAGCGGTGCCCGGCACGATTCGGCGAGTTGGCGCGGCCGGTGGCCTGATGGTTTCCGCCAGCCACAACCCACCCCAGGACAACGGCATCAAGGTGTTTGGTCCCGGTGGCGCCAAGCTTGACCGCGAACGGCAACGGGCCATTGAGGCTGGCCTGCGGGGGGATGGGAACATGCAGGGCGCCGGTGTTGAGGGGGCGAATCCCCCCCAGGTTCCCTTCCGCGGCGATGGTGCCGTCAGCCACCGTCCCGACCTGATGGCGGCTTACCACCAATCTTTGCTTGACAGCGTGGCCGGCCAGCGGCTGGACGGCTGCCCCATTGTGCTTGATCTCTGCTGGGGTTCGGCGACCGCCTGCGGTGCCGCCGTCTTTGCCGAGCTCGGCGCCGACCTGACGGTGTTGCATGGCAGCCCGGATGGGGCCCGCATCAATCAGGATTGCGGCAGCACCCATCTCGAAAGCCTGCGTCAGGCGGTGCTGCAAACCGGCGCGGCCATGGGTTTCGGCTTTGATGGCGACGCCGACCGCATGCTGGCCGTCGATGGCCAGGGCCGCATCGTTGATGGCGACCACGTCTTGTACCTGTGGGGTTCGGCCCTGCGCGATGCGGGCGACTTACCCGACGACCGCATCGTGGCCACGGTGATGTCCAACCTCGGCTTCGAGCGGGCCTGGCAGGCGGGCGGTGGTCGGCTGGAGCGCACGGCCGTCGGCGATCAGCACGTCCATGCCGCCATGGAGGCCCTGGGCGCCGGCCTGGGGGGCGAGCAGTCTGGCCACATCCTCTCGGCCCGCCACGGCCTCAGTGGCGACGGCCTGCTCACGGCCCTGCAGGTGGCAACCCTGGTCCATGGCCGCGGCCAGACCCTGGCTGAGTGGATGGAGGGCAGCTTCAGGCCCTACCCGCAACGGCTGCAAAATGTGCGGGTGCCCGATCGGCAGCGGCGCCTGGCTTGGCAGGACTGCGAACCGTTGTGTCAGGCGGTGGCGGAGGCGGAGGCGGCCATGGCCGGCCAGGGGCGGGTGTTGGTGCGCGCCAGCGGCACCGAACCTCTGTTGCGGGTGATGGTGGAGGCCGCCGAAGCCGAACAGGTTCAGTACTGGACCGATCGGTTGGCGGCCATGGCCGATACCCATCTCAACTAAAGCTCAAGGCAGCTCCTTTGCCATGGCCAGGGCACCGGCACAGGCATCGCCGGCTGCCTCCGTGCACAGACAGCCCGGCAGGGCGGCAGTCAAGGCCGCCTGGAAGGCTGTCCGGAAGGCCGGCAGGTGCTCCAGCGCCCCCCCCATGGGGCACACCGCCGGTGCGGCCAAGTCCAGGGCCGCGGCCACCGCCGCCGCCATGGCGGCCAGAACCTCTGCGTTGCGGCGCAGGATGGCAAGGGCGTCGGCATCGCCAGCGCTGGCCAGGGAGGCCACCAGCGGCGCCAGGCGGGCGAAACCGGCGGGGCCGAACTCCGGTGCCACCACAAGCGCCTTGAGCCCCTGGGCTGCCTGGACCTGGTTCGGCTCCAGCCCCAGGCCCTGCCAGAGGGCGGCCCGCAATGGCCCCTCAGGGCGGCGTCCGTCGGCCATCTGCAGGCTGAGCCGCAGGCCGTCCTGGCCGATGTCCATGGCCGATCCCCCTCCATCCAGCAGCCAGCCCCAGCCGGCGCAACGGTGTTCCTGGCCGTTGGCGTTGCGACCCACGGCGATGGTGCCCGTGCCGCTAATCACGACAATGCCCGCCTCATCGGCAAAGGCACCGACCAGGGCGGTGCGCTCATCGCCGGTCACCACCACCCGTTCCAGGGGCAGATTCAAGGCGCTGCAGGCCAGGGCCTGCCCCTGGGTTTGCACGCCACTGCCCTGCTCGATGCCACTGGCGCCGATGGCCGCCGCCCGCAATGGCAATGATCCATCGCCCCAATCGCCGGGGGTCAGGATGGCCCGGGCATTGCCCAGGCTTTGGATCAGGGCCGCCTGGAAGCGTTGCGGCCCCCCGGACGCCGCCAGGTGGCTCAGCCCCGGCCCCCGTCCTTCCGCCACGACCTCCAAGTCGATCCGACCCGCCAGGCCTGGCTCGGCCCGGGCCAGCCGGCAGGTGGTGTGGGTCTGGCCGGCATCAAAGCCGGCGATCAGTCCCGCCACGGCGCGCTCGACCCCCCTCCGGTGAACAGGTGGCGGCGGCCCGCCTGATTGCCGGCGGCCGACAGGGTGGCCAGGC
>JBKDVK010000119.1:0-3089 GCA_046338875.1 Cyanobacteriota bacterium
CCATCCTGACGCTCCCACTGCGCCGGCCTCAGCGCAGCAGCAGCCCGATCGGCCCCAAGGCCACCAAGCCGCTGCCGAGGGCTAGCAGCAGGGCTGCAGCACGGGTCCAGGCCACAGGCAGGCGCCGCAGCAGCAGCAGACTGCCGCCGCTCACCAGCGCTGATCCGCTGAGCGCCCCCAACCACCAGAGCGCGGCGGAACCACCCGCCGGGGCCTCCAGACCGTGGAGCATGGCGTGCACCGCCACGGCGGCAGCCACCAGGGCAGCGCAGCCGCCCAGCCGGGGGCTCTGCTGGGAGCGCAGCACCAGCACCGCCACGGCTGTAATCGCCAGGGCCGCCAGCAACTCCTGGGCAGGCAGGCTGCCGCCCAGGGCGCCGAACAGGCCACCACCGATGGCGCCAGCCAGGGCCCAGAGCAGCAGCTGAGGGGAGATCACGGCGCCAGCGGCTCCGACCGACACCAGCAACAGCAGGTGATCCACACCGCTAATCGGGTGCAGAAAGCCGGCGGCGATGCCGCCGTTGGCGATGCCATGGGCTTGGGCGGGTTGGGCAAGCAGCAACGCCAGAGCTGTGGCGCCGCCGGCCAGGGCCAAGGACCTGACTGAAATGCGTGGAGTCATCGAGCGATCCGGTCCGCGCCGGAGAAGAAGGGTCTCAACACGGCGAGCGTTCTGACTGAGAGGGCCATGGCCCCCATCACAGCTGCGGGACAGCGCCGGACTTGGCTCAGGACAAAGCTGATCCCCACCGGACTTTCCTCGTTGCCTCCAGGGAGTGACCCACTGGAACCGTTGTCAACATTATGGAGCTGAATGGCTGCGGTGTCCAAACCAAGACCATAGTCTCCAGTACTCGCGGCTTGGTGGAGACATGGGTGATTATTTCGAGCAAGCCGCCGGCCCGGCGGTGCCCTGGAGACTCTGTTCCATGCTTCCTCTGCGTTCCACCCTGATAGTTCTCGGTCTGGCGGCTCCGCTGGCTTCCCACGCCGCCAACCTCGACATGGCAGGTGTGAACCGATACGCCAGCCAGGAGCAGGTCACCAGCATCACCCAGTTCACCGATGTCAGGCCGGGCGACTGGGCTTTTCAGGCTTTGACCAACCTGATCGAGCGCTACGGCTGCGTCGCCGGCTACCCCAATGGCAGCTTCAAAGGCGGCCAGGCGCTGACCCGCTATGAGGCTGCCGCCCTGCTGAATGCCTGCCTCGACCGCGTCACTGAGGTGACCGATGAACTCAAGAAGCTGATCAAGGAGTTCGAGATAGAACTGGCCGGGCTGCGCGGTCGCGTCGATGGCCTTGAAGCCAAGGTGGGTGAGCTGGAGGCCACCCAGTTCTCCACCACCACCAAGCTCAGTGGCCTGGCCACCTTCGTGGTGGGAGCCAATGCCTTCTCTGGATCGGCGATCAACACGGGAGCCAACACATTCAATCGAGCACCTAATGAATTCACGGGGCGTCCACGGACACCCGAACCGCTACCCAACGCCACTACGTTCAGTTACGACATTCAGCTGACGTTCGACACCAGCTTCACCGGCAAGGATCTGTTGCGCACCAACCTGCGCGCCGGCAATTTCGGAAACAGCGTCTTCGGAGGTGAACCGCATTCCCTCAGCCTGGCTGTACTTGAGGCCGCTTTTGAAGAGGATTGCGGTACGGGAGCAGACTGCGGTGACGTCGTCGCCATCGACAAGCTCTACTACCAATGGTCGATCGGCAGCGGCTTCACGGCCACCCTGGGGGCCCGGGTGGGCCAGGAAGACATGCTGGCGCTATGGCCCAGTGTCTATCCCTCTGACACCATCCTCAACGTGATGACGGTGAATGGGGCGCCGGCGGCCTACAGCAAGAATCTCGGCGCTGGCGCAGGGTTGTGGTGGCAGAGCAACGGCTTCAGCATCAGTACCAATTACGTGGCCGCCAATGGCGACAGCGGCAATCCCAGTGTTTCGGCAGAAGACGGTGGCGGTGGACTTGGCAACAGGAATTCCGGCGCGACCGGCAGTGTGCAGCTGGGCTATCAACAGGAGCAATGGGGCCTGGCTGCAATCTGGACCTACGTGCAATCCCAGACCCAGTTCGTTCCGGGAACCACCCCGTTCACGCACAGCGCCATCGATCACAACAGCGATGCCGCCACCAATGCCTGGGGCTTGAGCGCTTTTTGGCAACCGCTGCGCAGCGGTTGGCTGCCTTCCCTCAGCCTGGGCTGGGGAATCAACAGCACCACCTACAGCACGCCCCAGCCCCGCGGCAGCCTCAGCACCAGTCAGTCCTGGATGGTGGGCCTGCAGTGGACCGATGTGTTCCAGAAGGGCAATGACTTCGGCTTGGCTGTTGCCCAACCCGTCTTTGCCACCGCCCTCACCGGTGGCGTAACCCCGAACGACGGCAACTATGTGTGGGAGTGGTGGTACAAGTTCCAGGTGACCGACAACATCTCGATCACACCGGCTCTGATCTATCTCAGTCGCCCCCTCGGCCAAGTGACGCCAGCAGGCGAAAGCTTCAGCCAGTTCGGCGGCCTGGTGAAGACGAGCTTCAGCTTCTGATCGCAGGCTCGGTAGTTGAGCTTGAAATCCACAGCTCCCGCAATGCTCCTGCTGGGGCCTGCTGGGGCCTACTGGAGAGCGTCCTGGGGAGTCGTCGATCCTGTCTTGGACGAGGACACCGCCCGGCTGTGGTGATGCTGGCCCGGCCGGGCGGGTTTGCGGTAGCTGCCGGACCCGCCGCCGCCACAGGCCATGGCTTCCGATGTGGAGGCCAGCAGAGCCAGGGTCAGGGCCAAGCTGAGGCTGCGGGTTGGTTTCATGCCTCCAGTATGGCCCAATCACTGGAGAGTGAGGCAGCGCTGGGGTTGTTTGGCGCCCTGGCCTGCCTAAGGTGGAAAAGCTTCCACCAAGTAGTGGGTTCTTGCCTTGGTTCGCCAGGGAGCCGTGACAGCCAAACCCGCTGCCAGCCTGCCCATTGGCATGGAATCAATCAACCTGGGCATCGATGAACTGGCCGCCATTAATGATGAGTTGGCGCGGCTTCTGGCCAGCTGGCATGACTGCGGTGGCTTGAAGCCTGATCGCTGA
>JBKDVK010000120.1:0-5283 GCA_046338875.1 Cyanobacteriota bacterium
CCAGCACGGCGGCGAGGCTGAGGGCCACCACCCCCAGCTCCAGGCTGGCGGGCAGGCTTTGGGCAATGATGCGACTGACTGGTTCCTGGTTGCTGAGGGACAGGCCCAAATCGCCGTGCAGCAGCTTGCCCATGAACCCCACGTACTGCTGGGCCAGGGGTTGGTCGAGTCCCAGCTGCTGCCTGAGGGCGGCGCGCACCGCCTCGGGGGCCCGGGGGCCCAGCAGGGCGTCGATCGGATCGCCGGGGGCCAGGCGCAACAGCAGGAACACCAGGCTGGCGATCAACCACAACATCACCGGCGCCAGGGCCAGCCGGGAAGCTGCGTAGCTCAGCAGTTGGCGGCGGCGGTTCATCGTTGGCCTCCCGCTTTGATCGGGCTGGGCGCCGCCGGGGTCAGGGCCGCTGGGGCCAGGGCCGCTGCAGGACGGGCGGCGGCAGCACTGGTCGCTGGGCCGATCGGGCGCAATTGGGAGAGCAGCACCCGCCCGGAACCGTCAAAGCGGGGCGCCTCCAGCTGGGGCTGGGCCCAGGCGGCTGGCCGCACCACCCACACCGGCAGGTAGGGCACGCCCGCCGCCGCCCGCCGCTGGATCGATTGCAGCAGCGCTAAGCGTTCCGGGCCCGCCAGTTCGCTGCTGCGTTGCAGCTGGGCATCCAAGCCGGGGGCCGTCCAGAAGCTGCCGCTGAGGGCACTGCCCCCCTCCAGACAGCGATTGCCCTGGGGCTTGGTGCAACCGAGCATGGGGGTGAGGTAGTTTTCGGCATCGGGATAGTCCCCCATCCAGTTGATCAAAATCATCGGGAATGCCTGCTTATCGAGTTGCGAATAGGCGGTGGTTGATTCCATGCCGCTCACTTCGAGGCGCACGCAATCATCCAGGTCCCGTTTGAGTTGGCTCTGCCAGGTGAGGGCAAACAGCCGGTCGGTGGGCACATCGGAGAGAAAGGTGAGCGGCAGGCTGAGGCGCTTGCCATTGCAATAGCCGGCCTTTTTGTAGAGGCTGCGGGCGCGCTCGGGGTTGAAGGCGGGCCAGGCCTCGGGGTCGGCACCGGGCAGGGAGGGCGGCACCAGGCTGCGCAGGCTGGGCCGCATCCCCAGGCTGACCCGTTGCTGGATCAGTTCGTGGTCGAGGCTGGAGGCAATCGCCTGCCGCAGGGTCGGATTGTCGAGCGGGGGCTGGCTGGTGAGCAGGGAGAGAAAGCCGATGTCCAGGGCGGGACCCACCCCTTCTTTGAATTCTCCCTTTTGGGCGCTGCGGTGCAGGGCCAGCTGGTGGTCGATTTCGAGGCTGCTCGATAGCAGCAGGTCGATTTCGCCGCTGCGCAGGCCCCCCAGCAGGGAGGTGGAGTTGCTGTAGGTGGTGAGCGTCAGGCCGCCATTGGCGGGACGGCGCCCCCAGTAACGCTCGAAGGGCACCAGTCGCTGCTGTTGCTCGCTGAAGTAGGCCAGCCGATAGGGCCCGGTGCCAACAAAACGCTCGTTGAGGGGTTTATCGCGGTGGTTCTTGTAGGCGGTGGGGGATACGGGGGTGAGGAAGATGGCCGACAGCAGTCGCGGCAGCGGTGCAAAGGGGCGCTTGAGGCTGAGCTCCACTTCGTAGGGCCCCACGGCCCGCATCGCCTCGACCCGATCGCCCAGCTGGAAGCCCAGGGTGCCGGACTTGATGAAACGCTGCAGCGAAAACACCAGGGCATCCGCATCAAAGCGGCTGCCGTCGTGGAAGAGCACGTCCTGGCGCAGGGGAATGCGGGCCCGCAGGCCATCGCCACTGAGCTGGGGCAGGGCGGTGGCCAGGCGCGGTTCGATGCGGCCATCGGCTTCGATCGAATAGAGCGGATCACCCAGGGCCGCCAGGGCCTGCATCACACCCACCCGGGAGGCCTTGATCGGATCCAGCGAATTGATGCGGCTGGCCTGGCCGACGATCAGGCTGCCGGGCAGTCGGGCCGGCTGGCAGGCAGCAAGCCCAAGACCAAGGCCAAGGAACAGGAGCAGTGAGGAGGAGATCAGGGCCGGGCGCTGGCGCACGCGAATCTGGGGTTCCGGGGGGGCCGGCTGCTGCGGTGAATCCTGGGCTGGAGGCACTGCCGGCGCCAGAGGTGGGCCCCATCCTCCCCCACGGGGGTCGGGGGGCGGGCTTAGAGGGTGCGCAGGCAAGCCGCCACGGTTTGCACCTCCGGCAGGGCCGTGATCGCGGCCAGGGCCTGGCGAAAGCGCGACTCCTCGACCTCATGGGTGATGACGACGATTTCGGCGCCACTGCCACTGCTGCTGGTACTGCTGCTGGTACTACCGCTGGCCTCGTACTGGACGATTGATTGGATCGAGACCCCAGCCACGCCGAAGGCGGTGCCGATTTTGCCGATCACGCCGGCCTCATCGCGGGTGAGCAGCCGTACGTAGTTGCGGTGGCGGGTGCGGGCGCCGTCTACCAATGCGCACTGGCGCCAGCGGCTGGCGGCCAACAGGGGATCGAGGGCACCGGCGGGGGCCCCGAGCTGGCTGATGCCGGCAATGTTGAGGATGTCGGCGACGACGGCGGAGGCGGTGGGGCCGGCGCCGGCGCCGGGACCGAAGAACATCACCTGCCCCACCGGGTCCCCTTCCACCAGGATGGCGTTATTGACCCCATGGACGCCGGCCAGGGGGTGGCTGCGCGGCAACAGGGTGGGGTGGACGCGCACATCCAGGGCCACCACGTCGCTGGCGGGGACGGGGGCTGGGGGCGCATCGGGGCTGGCACTGGCCTCAAAGCGCTCGGCCACGGCCAGCAACTTGACGACATAACCCAGCTGGCTGGCGTAGGTCACATCTCGCGCTTCCAACCGATCAATGCCTTCGGTGGGGATGGCGGAGCGCTCGATGCTGCCGCCGTAGGCGAGACCGGCCAGGATGGCGATCTTGTCGGCGGCGTCGCCCCCCTGGACATCGGCGGCGGGATCGGCTTCGGCGTAACCCAGGCGCTGGGCGTCGGCCAGCACGTCGGCGTAGGCGGCCCCCTCGTCGGCCATGCGGCTGAGGATGTAGTTGGTTGTGCCGTTGACAATGCCGCTGACCCGCAGGATGCGGTTGCCCCCCAACGATTGCTTCAGGGGTTCGATGATCGGGATGCCACCGCCCACCGCCGCCTCAATCAGCACATAAACGCCGCGTGCGGCGGCGGCGGCGGCGATTTCTTCGCCATAGCGGGCGATCACCGCCTTGTTGGCCGTGACCACCGACTTACCGGCGGCGATGGCTTGCAGGATCAGACTGCGGGCCGGCTCCAGCCCCCCCATCACCTCGACAACGATGTCGACGGCGGGATCTTCCACCACCAGGTGCGGGTCGGTCACCAGCAGGGTGGGATCAAGGCTGACGGCCCGGGCCCGGCCCGGATCGCGCACCGCAACGCGGCGCAGGGCCAGTTGGCCCACCAGGGGATGGCGCCCCTGGGGGCTGGCCAGGATGGCGGCCACCCCCGCGCCCACCGTGCCAAGACCAAGCAAGCCGATGCCAATGGCCATGGGCCGCCGTGTCACAAACATCCCATCCTAGAAATTCATGTTTCGGCTGGGGAGGCCAAGCGCACAGCCTGGGCCTGCATGGCCCGCAGGATGTTGAGGAAGCCATTGGCCCGCGAGGGGGTGAGGCTGGCCTGCAGCCCCGTCGCGGCCAGGATCGCCGGGTCGAGGGCCGCCGCCTGCTGGGGGGTCAGACCCTCCAGGCCTTCGATGAGCAGGGCCAGCAGACCCTTGGTGATGGCGGCATCGGAATCGCCGCGCCAATGCAAGGTGCCGTCCTGCAGCGTGCCGACCACATACACCTGGGAGACGCAGCCCTTGACCTTGTAAAGGTCCTGGCGCAATTCATCTGGCAGGGGCTCGAGCTTTTTGGCCAGCCACAGCACGTATTCGTAGCGGCGCTTGGGGTCCGAGGTGCTGCCCAGCCGTTCCACCAAGCGATCGAGGGCTGGGCTGCCGCTACTCATGTTGTTCGCACGGGGCGCATCGGGTTCGTTTTGGGATTCAGCTGTGGGGGGTTCTCACGACCCACAGTCCCGCCAGGGCGCCCACCAGCCCCAGGCCTAGCAAGGGGGTCAGCAGGCGGTTGGGGGGATTGGTGGAGTCTTGAGGCTGCACCTTAAAGGTTGTGGCGGCAGGCCGGACGGCGCCTTTGGGCAGTTCGAGGTAGTCCCGGTGGCCGGGGCCCCCATCGACTTGGATCTCCCAATCGGAGCCGGCGCCGGCGGGCAATTGGAAATTGAGCTGGCCGCGGGCGTCGGTGCGGCCCAAGGCAATGGGGGTGCCACCAGGGGGCACGAGCTTGACGGTGGCATCGGCCACCGGCACTCCTGTGGAAAAGCTGCTGGCCAAAGCGAAGCTGGGGGCTGCTGTGGCCGTGCCTGGACCAGCGCTGGAGCCCGTGTACGCCTGGCTGAGGGAACCCAGGGTTTCAAGGGTGGATTGGATCGCGTGGGCGGAAGCCGCTTTGGGATGGGCGAGGGCCAGCAGGGCGGCGCTGGCCAGCAAGGCGGAGTTGGCCAGGATCACTGGAGCGCCGGCCAAGGGACGCAGCTGGGGGAAACCGGGGGCCATGGCCAGCCTTTAGGTGGATTTCCAGCGATTGTCGCTCGACCTGCCAGCTTGCACCATCCGGGCGATCGAACTGACCATCATCGAGAGGGCCTCACAGCTGCTGGCGCGATATTCAAGTTCGGCGGCCAGCACCCGCTCGGAGGCTGTGCGGCCGCCTTCGCCAGCAAGAGAGGCAACCGCCAGTTGCAGGCCCGGGGGCTGGGAGGCATCGCGACGGCATGGCCGGCCCTGGGGCTGCAAAGGGTTGGAATCCAAGGCCATTCAATGAGCACTGATCGAATCTTGGCAAACGGCGGCGGCCAGCGGGGCGATCGGGGGTCTTTAGTAAAACCCTGAAACCTTGATGGATCCGCCGGTTTCATCCAGCCAGCCGTTGAAGGGCACATCCCAGGGATCGGCGGGTAAGGACGGTGCCAGGCAGGCGGCGGGCAGGACCGCCAGGGCGGGCACCTGGCGCCAGGCCGGGTCGGCCCGCAGCCGGTCGTACCAGCCGCCGCCTGATCCCAGCCGAATGCCCCGCTGGTCCATGGCCAGGGCTGGCACCAGCAGCAGGGCCAGCTGATGGGCCTGCAGGGGCGCTGCGGCCACCGGGGCCGGGATGCCGCAGCCATCGGCGAGCAGGGGGTCGGCGGGGTGCCAGGCCCCATAGGTGAGCCGCCCTATCCCGCCCTGGCAACGGACCACGGGCAGGGCCAGGCGCTGG
>JBKDVK010000121.1:0-3716 GCA_046338875.1 Cyanobacteriota bacterium
GCCGACTGCCAATTGGAGGTGGAGGTGGTGCCGGGGCTCAGTGCCTACCAGGCCACGGCAGCGTCCTTGGGCTCTGAGCTCACCATCCCTGGGCTTGTGCAAACGATCGTGCTGAGCCGGGCCGGGGGCCGCACGGGCGTGCCCGAGCGGGAATCTCTCTCCCATCTGGCCGCCCTGGGCGCCTCCCTGTGCCTCTACCTGAGTGCAAGACATGTGGAGGCCGTCGAAGCCGAACTGCTGCTTCACTACGACCCGGAAACCCCTGTGGCCATCGGTTATCGCGTCAGCTGGCCCGACCAGTGGTTAACCGTCGTGCCCCTACACCAGATGGCTGCCACCAGCCGTGAGCAGCAACTGATCCGCACGACGCTCTACGTGGTCAGCCCTGCCCTGAGGCCGCCGCCAGCGGCGCGCTCCAAGCTGTATTCCGCCAGCCACAAGCATCTGTTTCGAGGCGGAGTCGGCACGCCTTAGTCCCTGACCTTTTGGCCCTTCAGCGGCAAGGGGGCCGGGCAGAATGGGGCGGCATCAACCCCGCTTGAGCAGCTCGTCCCGACTCAGTTTGAGCTGTTTCCAAATCTGTTTGATCTCGTCGAAGGCCTGGTCCTGGCTGAGTTTGCCGTTCGCCTGAAGTCCGACGATCAGACCCACCCGCTCAGCAAAAGTTTCCAGATTCTGATGAAACATCAACCGATCTGGGCTCCAATCAGACCCTCGATAACTGCCGTGGGCTTCCATCGGTGAGCGCACACCTTGGTTCGACGCTGGCGATGGCCCGCCGTTACCAGCAGGCCTGCCGGGAGTGTCGTCGTTCAAGGCTGCTCATGTAATTAGTCCAACTTTACTCGCTTTGCCTTGCCCGATGCCCTCAGTAGAAAGAACCAACAATAGTGTCGTCTGCGAGACATACCCCCAGCGTTTGTGTCCCTTGGAATGGGTATCGCTAATCAAGGGGCCATGACTCGCCTGCTGCGTACCTGGTTACCTCCGGTGAGCACCTGCCTGCTGCTTCAGGGGGCCATCGCCGGCGGCAGCATCATGATGAATCGCTGGCTTGCCCCTCCCACGCCGTGCTGCGACTCACTCCAGGCGCGCTGAGTTCCCAACGGCTGGTCCAGCGTCCGGGGTCCTGGCCCAGCCACCTCTACGTCCATGGCGGCCTGGCCCCCACCGCCATCGAACTGCTTGTTTTTCAGCCCGAAGGGGTTCAGCGCCACGTAGCCCAAGACCACCAGGAGATCCTGGCCCTCTGCCAGCAGGACCATCCCCTCTGGTTGCGGATTCGCGGATTGGCCGACCGCCCTGGAATCACCTCCCTGCTCGATCAACTCGGCATCCCGCCCCCGCTGATCGCTCCCTTGATCGAAGTTCCCCAGCGGCCCCAGGTGGATTGTCTCGATGCGGTGATCATGGTGGTGCTGCACCGCCTGGGCAGTACCCGCGTGCCGGGTTTCCTGGTGAGTGAGCAGGTGGGTCTGTTGCTGATCAATGGCTTGCTGATCACCATTGAAGAAGGCGCCCCTGGCGATTCGTTTCCTGGCCTCACCCAATGGTTGCTCTCCAACCGGGCTGCCCCCAGTGACAGGGATCTGGATGACATTCTCCATTTTTTAATTGACGAAATTTTGGATGGCCTCTTCCCCCTGCTGGAGGGCATCGCCCATGAACTCGATGAGCTTGAGGAGGCGGTACTGCGCAGGCCTAAACCCAAGTTATTAAATGTAGTTTTCAAGTTTCGCAGCAATTTGCGCACCATCCGCAGCCAGGTGTGGCCATTGCGCCATCAAATCAAGATGCTGCTGCGCCAGAATCAAAATCTGTTGGGAAAGGAGGCCTTGTTGGGCTTCCAGGAGATGGCGGAGATGGTGGAAATGTTGTTCGAAAACTGTGAATTGCTTCGCAGTCAATGCGATGCCATTACCCAGGCCTACAGCGCCAGTGTGGGCAATCGCATGAACCAGGTGATGAAGACCCTGACCATCCTCACCAGCATCTTTGCCCCACTCACCCTGATCGCCGGCATCTACGGCATGAACTTTGAGGTAATGCCCGAATTGCACTGGCGCTTCGGTTATCTGGTGGCGTTGGCGTTGATGGGCTTGATTGCCCTGGTGCAGTGCCTCTGGCTACAGCGTCGGGGTTGGTTCCAGGACTGGACCGCTTTGAAGTGAACAGCTAGGGCACCCCTGGCCGGTCTGGGCGCCCGCTTTCCTTAACCACGACATAACGACTGCGGTGCCTGGCAGTTGCTATTCAAGGCAGGCACCCGTTTCTAGGCTTTTCGATGTCCTTCGCCCAGAAGGCCCTGATCTTCGGTACGGTCGCGGCAATTGTGGCCGGCACCAGCGCCACGGCACAGAGTGCACTCAATGGCGCAGGGGCGACGTTCCCGGCGCCCTTCTACCAAAGCGCCTTTGCCGGTCTAGCTGCCGCCGGTGGCCCCAAGGTGAACTATCAGTCAGTGGGCTCCGGGGCCGGGGTGCGCCAATTCGTGGCCGGCACCGTCGATTTCGGTGCCACCGATGAACCGATCAAGGCGTCCGAAGCCGCCAAAGTCGGTCGCGGCGTGGTGCAATTCCCCACCGTCGGCGGCACGATTGCCGTGGCATACAACAAGGCCGACTGCCCCGCCCTGCGTCTCACCCAGGGCCAGCTAGTCAAAGTGTTTCTAGGCGAGATCAAGACCTGGGAAGGATTGAATTGTGGCAAGGGCCCAATCACGGTGGCCCACCGCTCTGATGGTTCAGGCACCACCTTCGCCTTCACAAGCTCCCTTTCGGCTTTCTCCCCCGCCTGGAAGAGCCGGGTGGGCGAGGGCAAGAGCGTCAATTGGCCCGTGGGCGTGGGCGGCAAGGGCAATGAAGGCGTCGCCGGCATCCTCACCAACACCCCTGGCTCCATCGGCTACGTCAACCAGGCCTTCGTCAAGGGCAAACTGCGTTCGGCCGCACTGCAAAACCGTGCTGGTGCCTTCGTCAAGCCGGGTCTCAAGGGCGGTACTGATGCCCTCAGCAACATCCGCCTCGATTCCCGCTTGGCTGGCGAAGACCCCAATCCCGCCGGCGCTGGCAGCTACCCGATTTCCACCCTCACCTGGGTGCTGGCCTACGAGAGGGGCAATGGCGCCAAGGCCGCCTCGATTCGCAAGGCCTTGGAGTACCTCCTGGGCCCCGGTCAGGCCAAAGCCGATGACCTCGGCTATGTCCCCCTGCGGGGCGACATCCTCAGCAAGGCCAAGAGCGCTGTGCGCCGCATCGGTCCCTGAGCATTTGACCACCAGGGCCTAAACAAAGGAGGCCAAATCCATGCAATCCCAGGCGGCCTAGGCAGGCCGCCTTTTTTGTTGGATGTAGGTTTAGGGAAAGATCTTGATAGGCATGGTTTAGCCACGAAAATCTAGGCTCCATGATTGGCAATCCTTTAGCCAAACCTTAACCTTTCCACTACCACGCCTTCATCAATCCAAGCAGTATCGCCCCATACGCTGGCTCCGTTCACCAACAATGCCGGCCATGGTTTTCACTTCGCCACGCGCCACCGGAAGCAGTGATGGATTCAGGGAATTACTGGAAACGAGCTATCAGAAACGTAGCCTTGTCCATGTAAGTGCTGGCAGTGGCGTACCCCTGTTGCGCGACCACGTCTGGTTGGTAGTGCGGGGCATGGTGAAGCTCACGGCCCTGACCATTCACGGCGATGAAATGGTGCTTGGCTTG
>JBKDVK010000122.1:0-13847 GCA_046338875.1 Cyanobacteriota bacterium
CCGCAGCCACCGCCGCTTCCTGGGGCGCTTTGCCGGTAGCTACGGGCCCATCCCCGCCCTGCGCTTGCCTGGCTTGCTGCCGATGCCCTTCAACAGAACGGGTATCGAGGGCTTGTATTGCGTTGGTGATTCTTGTTTTCCAGGCCAGGGACTCAATGCCGTCGCCTTCAGTGGCTTTGCCTGTGCCCATCGTCTTGGCGCCGATTTGGGTTTGAATCCCTGGGCTTTGCCGGATTAGAAATCCCCCTTTCTCGTTGCTGCCCAGCCTTAGTGGTGAAACCCTGGGCTGGCCTCGATGGGCCTGGGCATTGGCGCCGTGAGACTTTCAAACCACTCGACAGCACGCTCAATGTCTGCCAACAACTGGTCGGCCATGTCGCGACTGAAGCCAGAGCGAATCACAAATCGCAGGACCGTCAGCTGTTCACAGTCGGCCGGCATGGTGTAAGCCGGGACCATCCAACCCCTTTCGCGCAACTTGTCGGAGAGATCAAATACGGTCCAGTGAGTTATACTAGAATTCAGGCTGACGATAAAGACGGGTAACTGACCGCGGGGGTGGCTTAACAGGGTCAAGGCCTTGAGCCTGTTGATGCCATCGGCCAGGTGGCAGGCGATCAACTCCAGCGTGGCCATGCGGTGTTTAAATCCTTGGCGGCCGAGATGGAGAAAGTTGAAGTATTGGCCGATCACCTGGGCACCCGGGCGGGAAAAGTTGAGGCCAATTGTGGGCATGTTGCCGCCTAAATAATTGACATTAAAACGCAATTCTTCTGGAAGTTGCTCGCTATTACGCCACAATATCCAGCCAACACCAGGTAAAACTCCGCCATATTTATGGCCACTGCAGTTGATAGAAACCACCCTTTCGAGCTGAAAATCCCAGATTAATTGCGGTGAGTTAAAGGGAGCCACAAAGGCGCCAGAGGCTCCATCAACATGGATGGGAATGTTGAGGCCACTGTGCTCTTGGAGGTCATCCAGCCGTTGCTGGAGCTCTTCAATCGGTTCGTAACTGCCGTCAAAGTTACTGCCAAGTATCCCGATAACACCAATCGTGTCTTCATCGCAAAGGGCAACAGCTTCGCTGGCACTTAACTGCAGTCGATGGGGTTTGATCGGCACGAGTCGACGTTCAACATCGAAATACACACAGAATTTTTCCCAGCAGATCTGGCTATTCGAACCCATTACAAGATTAGGTCGACTCGTATCTTTGCCTTGGGAGCTTCGCTTTTGGCGCCAATGCCATCGCATGACCAGCCCAGCCAACATACAGGCTTCACTTGAGCCGGTGGTGGAAGTACCCAGGGCTGCATCTGGATCTGGAGCATGCCAGAGGTTGGCAAGGATCTTGAGGCAGCGTTCTTCAATCTCAGCTGTCTGGGGGTACTCATCTTTATCAATCATATTTTTATCAGCGCATTCTTCCATTAAGCGCCTTGCCTGAGGCTCCATCCAAGTGCTGACGAAAGTTGCTAAATTGAGCCTTGAATTGCCATCAAGCAATAAATGCTCATGAATTATATCGTAGGCCAATTCAGCATCAACACCATGATCTGCAAGCTCGTGGCGTAGGATTTCCATCGGCAAATTTATAGTACTAAGTTTATTGCTGAGTCCGCTATGGACGCCAATATGTTTGGATCGGTTTTGAGCAACCATCGATCGGTTTCAGTTGTATCTATAGTATGACCAAGCTAGTGGCGATCGGCCGCTTTCCGCCCTGTTCATGCTTGCTAATTTCTGCGTGAATTTGCAATATCGCATCCAAGCCTTTCTGCGTGCCACTCCCCCCGAGCCAGGCTTGGGAATTCGCCTGGCGCTCTGGCAAGGTCCTGGCCAGGCGGGCAGTGAAGCGGCGGTTCTCGAAAACCTGGCCCGCCTAGAAGCTGTTTGTGGCCTTGCGGCTGCCCAAGGAGTTCAGCTGCTGGTTTTCCCCGAGCTCTATCTCAGCGGCTATCTACTCAGCCCTGAAGCGATCAGCGGTTTGGCCGAATCTGTGGACGGTTCCAGCCTGACCAGAGTGGCCGCCGCCGCTCGTCGCCATGGTTTGGCGATTTGCTGTCCCTATCCGGAACGGGCCATAGTCGGCGGCGTCGAACGTTTTTACGACGCGATTGCCCTGTTCGCTGCCGATGGCTCACTGTTGCGTAATTATCGCAAAACCCATCTTTGGGGTCCGGACGAAAAACGTTTTTGGACCCCCGGTTATCTCCAGCCAGAGGAGGGCCCAGCCTGGACGGTACAGCAGGTTCACGGTGTGCCCGTGGGATTGTTGAATTGTTATGAAGCCGAATTCCCGGAACTCAGCCGCCTTTTGGCCTTGCAAGGAGCCAAACTTCTGGTGATTCCCACAGCAGCTGATGCCTGGGCCCAACTCAGCAATGGTGAGCGCACGGATCGACCCTACCCCGATGTCTCCCGCACCTTGATTCCGGCCCATGCATTCCAAAACGATTGTTTTGTGGCCTATGCCAACCGTTGTGGCGAGGAATCAGTCCAGGGCAACGTGAAAGCCTCCTACCTGGGCAACAGCATTATCTGCGGTCCCCACGGAGATGTCCTTTGTGCCGCCAGATCGGAGCCCACCCTCCTCGTTGCCGACTGCCTCCTGGCTGAATACGGCCCCACCCATCCTTTGGGGACCAGCTATCTGGAGGATCTCCGCCCTGATCTGTACGAGACCCTGGCCACGACCAAGCCGCTGGCCCCATAACCTGGATCTTGAGGAAATCCAGCCCATGAGTTCAGCTCCCTTGCCCAGCTCCGCTGATCTGGCCAAGTATCTGGAGGCCCGAGGCCAGCTGGGTAAGCCCTGGATGTGGCATCTTTTACGCCTGGTCAAGATCAAGGAGCAGCGGGATTCGATGGCGCCCGAAGACTATGTGGCAACACTTGCCGATGCCCATGCCGATCTGATGCGTCTGGGTCAGTTCTGGAAGGGTCGTGAGCAGGAGGTATTTGGCGGCATCTACCAACCGGCGGCTGAGATCGAACCTCTCCCCGGTTCTGATCAGGACCGATGAAGGAGGTACCGATGAAGGAGATCCAGTACGGCGCCGGTGTGCATCGTTACCCGATGGCACCCTTGATTCGGTATTGCCTGCTGAGCCTCTATGGCGCTTTGGTGTTGCCTTTGCCCCTGCTGGCTCCAATTCACTGGCGGTGGCCGGTTGGCACTGCCGTGTTGCTTGGCTTCTTACTGGTGCTGGCGGCTACCAGTGAGCAGGTAGAAATCGCAGAAACTGGAGTGAGGGTTGGCCATCCGGCTTGGTGCCATTGGCTTCTGCGTCGAGGCTGGAGTCTTGTCTGGGGGGACATTCAAGCCCTCAAATCTGTTGCCACTAGCCAAGGGGGCAGGGTGTTCTATGTGCGTACGTCCCCAGACGCTGAGGGCAAAAGTAAGTCTTGGCTGTTACCCCAGCGAATTGCCAATTTTGAAGACTTTCTGGCCCGATTCTCGGCGGCAACGGGCTTGGATGTAGGCGACGTTCAGCGACTAACACCCCCTTGGACCTATCAGTTATTAGCTGTGTTTAGCGGGTTATTATTGCTAGCTGAATGCCTGGCTTTTTTTGGCTTACCTCACCCCGCCATTGCTTAGTAGCGCAGGGGGGGAGGATCCGCTTGGCCAGCCAAGGCCGGCGCCAAGGAAATCTGAACGTTGGGTGGCATGTCCGTGGGGTCAGGAAGGGTGTCGAGGCTAAAGCGATAACCCTGTTGGCGCATGGTTTCGATGCCTCCCCCTTCTCCCAATCCAGCCTGCTCAAGTTTGCGTCGCAGGGTGAGCACTTGAGTATCGACCGAGCGGGGGCCGCCACTGAAAGGAGGCCAGGCCATACGCAGCAGCTCTTGGCGGGTACGCACCACGCCAGGGGGCATCAACAAAGCACAGAGCAGGGCAAATTCCCTCGGGCTCAGTTCCACCGGTTGGTCGCGCAGGGTTACCTGTCTCAGCAACAGGTGCACTTCCAGGGGGCCAACGCAGACCCGCTCCTGCAAACCAATGCCACTGCGGCGCATGAGGGTGCGGCACCGGGCCGCCAGTTCCTCCAGGCCAAACGGTTTGCGCAAAACATCATCCGCTCCCGCATCGAGCAGGGAAACAATCGGTTCTGACCCAGATCGGGCCGTGAGCACCATCACGGGACAATGCAATTGGGCTGCCAGCCTCAGGGCCGAGGTTTCTTCGAGCAGCTCGGCGCTCACCAACAGGTCGGGGGAAAGCTCTTGGCAGAGTTCAATCGCTTCGACAGCGGTGGCTACGGCTGCCGCCATGTGGCCATCCTGGCGCAGGCGCTGGGCAAGAACTGTCCGCAAAGTGGCGTGGGGATCGACCACCAAGACCCGCTTGGGATGGCCGCCGTTTTCAGTAGCATTCGGCTCGGCCATGGTAGGGGTAGGAAGCTCCCGGTTAAAGGTAAATCAACTTAATACTAGCCGAAATAAACCCAAGGCTTGAGTATCAGGCGATGCCTTTCAAAGCGTCCCCTTGCTTCTTTGCGCTATCGGACAAATTCGCGACCACGCCCTTGAGGTAGCAGAATAGGGACAAGGGCTTGCCCACGTCATGACCGCGCTGCAACATCCCGACGCCATCCGGCAGTTCCAATCCCTCTGCGATGCGCTCCAAAGCCTGGCTGACAGGTACCACAGCCCATCGGAGCTGAGGCTCTATGCCGACGGCTACCTGCATGCCCTGCGCCGAACCTCGGTGCTTGATCACCAGTCCCAGCGGCGGCTGGAGGAGCTGATCGAACGCTGGATCCTGGATCCCTCGGCCTTTGTCAGTCCCGATGGCAATCCTCGCACGCTGTTCGAAAGCGGCCGCCATTGAGGTTTTTGCGCTGAAAACCGCTTGGGTCCCGATGCTCTGGGAACCCCAAGCTTTGGGGACCCCGAGCTTTGCGAACCCGAGCTTTGTCAAGGCCACGGGGGTCAGACGAAAATTCCGCCCGACCCAAGTTTTGCGTTGCTGAGCTGAAGCGAAGGGGTCAGGACGCCAAGGCGACGGTGAGGTTTTCCCGTAGTTCGCCGCTGTTGTACATCTCGATCAAGATATCCGAGCCACCGATGAATTCACCTTTCACATACACCTGGGGAATGGTGGGCCATTCGGAATATTCCTTGATGCCTTGACGAATCTCGCCATCGGCGAGCACATCAAACGTTTCAAAAGGCACCCCGAGGGAGTGCAGGATTTGGACGACGTTGTTGGAGAAGCCGCACTGGGGCATCAATTTGTTGCCTTTCATGAATACGAACACCGGGCTGCTGGCAATCAGCTCTTCGATGCGTTGCTTGACATGGTCTTCCATGGCTTTGCTGGGTCGGGGGTCAGTGGGCGAGGGGGGTTGGGGGAAGGGCGGTCTGGAGAGCGAGAGCATGGATGGCCTCGCTGGCCAATTCGCCCTTCAAGGCGTTGAACACCAGTTGATGCTGGCGAATGCGGTTAAGACCCGCAAAGGCTCCGCTTACCACCTTCACTTGGAAGTGGTCGCCGCCACCGGTGAGGTCCTCCACCTCAACGGCGGCATCGGGAAGGGCATGGCGAATGGCATCCTTCACCTGATCCGGATGCACCATGGTGGGACTGAATGGGTCTGCTGGAATCTAGAAGCATTGGCAGCGGACGGCGCAAACCAAAGCTTGGCCAAGCGCTCCACAGGGTTCCCCGGGCTCAGTTGCTTGAGGTGGGAACGTTGTAAGGAGTGGTGACAAAACCCATCTCACGAAGCTGCTGATAGGCCTTCCGGCCCGCTTCGCTGGAGGGGGTCATGGTGGTAATCACTTCTACGAGCAAGGGCACCGCCACCTCCGGTTGGCCCTGGCGCCGGAACAGGCCCGCCAAACGCATGTTCGCCTCCACCAGCACATCCAAGGTTTGGCGGCCCTTGTCATCCATTTCGCGGGGGATGCGGGCGTCGAGCCCCCGGAACGCCCCGCTCAGATCCCGATAAAAAACCAATAGCCGCTTGGCGGCGTCACGGGCTTGGTCGTACAGACGGCGGGCTTCTTGGAGGTTGCCGGCAGCGGCGGCGGCGTCCCCCCGTGCGATCAGAGAGCGGACGGCGTTGGCATCGAACACGCCGGCCACGATCGGTCGGCGGTCCTCCTGGGCATGGACGAGATTGGGCTGGACCAGGGGCACCACCAGGGCCAGAATCGCCGCGGCACGGCCGCAGGCCCCAATCATCCGGGGGGCGACAGAGTGGCTGATCAAGGGGCTTGCTCGACGGGGCTGAACTTTACGGGGGGTCCATGGGCCGACCTACCAGGGTCCTGGCCGCTTGCTCGGCCGACCGCATGGCCAGGGCCAGGGTTGCGCTGAAATCAAGAGCCCCCTTACGACCCTGCCCCTCGGCCCTGAGGGGGGCGCCCACCCAGACCGCCGCCTGCTGTCCGGGTTGGGGAACCTCCTTGGCATAGGCGATACCGATAGGCACAACGGGAACCTCCCATCCCTGGGTGCGGGCCATCTGGGCCAGCCGGGCCAGTCCCTGTTGGAGGGTGATGGGGCCGTCGCGCCGTTGAATGCGACCCTCCGGAAAGACCACCACCTGTTCACCCTTGCCCAGCAGATCTAGAGCCAGTCTCAAGCTGGCGGTGCCTGGGTGGCCTTGGTTGACCGGGAAGCAGCCGAGGCGATGCAGAAACCAGCCCTGAACCCCAGCCATTTCGTCGAGGGTAACCATGAAGCGACAGTCCCGACCGGTGACGCGGCGGCCTGCCGCCAAGGGCAGCAGCAAGGCATCCCAGCGGGCCCGGTGGGTTGGGGCCAACAGCAGAGGACCGCTGCTGGGCAGATTTTCACGGCCAACCACTTTGATGGCACTGAAGAAGGCCGGCAGGGCCAGGTCCTGGGTGACAGCCATGGCCAGGGGCGCTAACCAGGGGCTGACGCCATTGCACAGGACGCCTTCCCGATTCCGGTTTGCCTGCCCCGTCGCATCCGCCGCCAACACCTGCTTAAACCTTCACAAGAATCCTTTCGAAAGTAAGGGGCCCTTCCAGCCGAACGGGCCCCTTGACGGGCAGTTGAACCTGCGGCCGATACGGTGATCTCCCCTTCGCAATGCCATGGCCAGTCTCGGGGTCAACATCGATCACATCGCCAACGTTCGTCAGGCGCGACGCACCGTTGAGCCGGATCCGGTGACCTATGCCCTACTGGCCGAGTTGGGCGGGGCGGATGGCATCACCGTTCATCTGCGGGAGGACCGCCGCCACATTCAGGATCGGGATGTGGAGTTGCTGCGCGCCACCGTTCGCACCCGCCTCAACCTGGAGATGGCCGCCACGGATGCCATGGAATCCATTGCCCTGCGGATTCGGCCCGACATGGTGACTCTGGTGCCGGAACGGCGCGAGGAGGTGACGACCGAAGGGGGCCTGGATGTGCGTTCCCAGATCGCCAGCCTTGGCGCCCTGGTGGGACGGCTCCAGGACCAGGACATTGGCGTCAGTCTGTTTGTCGACCCCGATCCCGGGCAGCTGGATGCTTGCTGCGCCTGTGGAGCTCGCTGGGTGGAGCTGCATACCGGTCGCTATGCCGAGGCACGCTGGGGCAACCAGGTTGCTGAATTGGATCGCCTCAGGGAAGCCACCCTCCTGGCTCGCCAGCTCGGCCTGCGGGTCAACGCCGGCCATGGGCTGACCTACCAAAATGTCGAACCGGTGGCGGCCATTCCTGGCCTCGAAGAACTGAACATCGGTCACACGATCGTGGCCCGGGCCCTGGCGGTCGGCCTGAGCCAGGCGGTGCGGGAAATGCGGTTCCTGATCCAGAATCCCCGACGGGATGCGCTCTACGGCGGTCCCGCTGACGGTGTGACGCTTTCCTCCTGACTCCTGCCTCCCTTTATGACGCTTTATCACTTCGTTGCCGCCAGTGAAGCTTTCCTCACCGTGGAAGAGCCCCTGGAGGAGGTGCTGCGTGAGCGGGTGCGCCATTACGGCGAACAGCAGAAAGCCATTGATTTCTGGTTGTTGCGTCGCCCCCGGTTTTTGGAGGCGCCCGAACTGGCCGCCCAGAGCGAGTCCGTGCCCCGACCCGCCGCCGCCGTGGTTTCAACCGACGAACGCTTCATCACTTTTTTGAAGTTGCGCCTCGAATTCGTGCGCCAAGGCTCGTTTGAGGCTCCCTCGGCGTCGATTCCCGATCCCCTGGCTAGCTAGGGGATGCAGGTCTGAGGACCGCAAGCTGCCATTACGCAAGCTGCCAAAACACAAGCTGCTACAAATCGACAGCTTCAGAAAAGTCCCAAAAACCGCTTGCGTTCCCCCGGGCCATCGCTAGGGGCTTTGCCTTGGCCGCCATCTTGTTGGTAACGCGGTTTATTGTCGCCAATCGTCAGTACTGCTTCTTTGTTTTTCCACCAAATCCAATCTCGGATCGGTGGGGTTTGGCGCAGATCCTCTCGGTCCAGGCCCAGGCCCAGCCGCGAAGAGGCATCTAGTAACACATCCAACATTTCTTCGCCATCTCGGCAGCGGGCCAGGGCTTCGTTTGTGCGTCGGGCCCCGTTGAGGGCTTTGACTAACAGGGCGATGCGACGGGTAGTGGGCAGGCTGCGGGGATCCGTGGAACTTGCCCCAGCCTTGTCGTCTGCCCCCATCTTGACTCCCTTTTTTGAAGATTAAGTTTATGTGAGGCCTGACAGTATCAGTGTCGCCTTGTTTTTTCAGGGCCTGGGTAAAAATTTTGCAACCGTTCGGGGCGGCAGCCTCTGCGGGGGCTGACAAATGGGCGCAGGGGAGCAATAATGGCAAAGATTCACCCCCTTTTGTCTTCGCTTCCCACAACGATGCGTCATTGGGTGATCGCCGATGTCCATGGCTGCCACGCGGCTTTGCAGTGCCTGTTGGCGCTTTTGCCCGAAGACGATCGTTTGATCTTCTGCGGTGATGTGATCAATCGGGGTTCCGCTGTCGGCGCCACCATGGAGACCGTTTGGTCTTTGGTGGAGCGGGGGCGGGCCGTTTGGTTAATGGGAAATCACGAAAACGCCCTCGTCAGGGCCCTGAATCGCCCCACGACCCTGTCCCGACAGAACCTGGAGGCTTGTGAGACCTACCGCCAGTTGGGGGAACCCCTCTGTCGGCTCTGGAAGCCGCGGCTGGCGGCCCTGCCCCTGGCCTACTGGGGCGAGGGCTGGGTGGCCACCCACGCCGGCCTTGATCCCCAGACCTGGCAACCGGACCTGACCATACGCCTGCCGTTTTGGAATGCCTACGACCACCGCTTCGGCGATGTGATCGTGGGCCACACCCCCGGTCCCGGCATCCGACGCCTCGGCTCGATCGTCTTGATTGATACGGGAGCCTGCTACGGCGGCCAGCTGACCGCCTATTGCCCCGAAACCGGTTTGAACCTGAGCGTTCCCGGGGAAACCGTTGCCAGCCAGCTCCATACCCTTGCCCCGGGTTTGACGGCACGATGAGGTCAGTCGCCTCGCCTTGTTGACGATTTGGCCTTGGTAATCCGCCTTGCTAATCCGCCTTGCTAACGATTTACCGAGGCAATCGGGCTGAACATCTGGCCCAGTTGCTGGCGGCCCAGCTGCGCCTGACGCCCCCGCCCCCCCTGCAAACCGTCCGGGTGGTGGTGAACACTTGGCCCACCAGCCGCTGGTTGGGAGAGCAGTTGGCCACCCACCTGGGCGGGGTGATGGCCAATGTGCGTTTTCCTTTTCCCGCCAGCACCCTGCGCCAACTGGTCGACCTGGTGCTGGAGGAAGCGGCGCCATCCCAGCAGGCGCCTGGGTCCCTCCCGGGCGCAGGCCAGGACCCGTGGCGCGCCGACCAGTTGGTTTGGGCCGTACTGGAGCAATGGCCGGCCCTCGCCAGTGATGCGGTCGCCGCCCCCCTGAACCGCTGGCTGGGGGAGCGGGACCTGGGTCAACGTTTGGATTTGGCCAGCTGGCAGCTGGCCAGGTCGATCGCCGATGCGTTTGACGACTATGCCCTTTATCGCCCGGAGATGTTGCAGGCCTGGGACCAAGGTCAGGACGTCGATGGCCGCCGCCGCCCCCTGGGCGCTAGCCAGGCCTGGCAGCCCCATCTCTATCGCCTCCTGCGCCGCAAGCTGGCGCGACAACCGTTTGGCCTGCGGGCCCTGGCCGCGATGGAGCGGTTGCGTCAGCCGCCATCGGCGGCCCTGCTTGGGCGCTTGGCACCCTTTGCCGGGGGGTTGCGCTTGTTTGGACTCAGCAGCCTGGCGCCGGTTCAGGTGCAATTGCTTCAGGCGCTGAGTGCCGTCGTGCCGGTGGATCTGTTTTTGCTGACCCCCTGCCAGGACCTTTGGCAACGCTGCGTTGACCGCCGCCAGCAGTTATCGGACGCCCTGGCCCTCAAGGAACCCCTCGCCCTGGATTGGTTACTGCAGGCCCCTGGGCTGGAGGCCCGTTTCGGCCGCCTCGGCGCTGAATTTCAGCAGTTGTTGGAGGGTACCGGCGAGGCCCTTTTGGCAAGGCAACAGGAGCTGGATCTGTTTTTTCTGCCGGTCACGGCTCAGGCCCAGACCCAAACCCAGACCCAAGGCGATGCGGCGCCGGCAGCAGCGCCGTTGTTGCTGCAGCTGCAACAGCAGTTGGCCGATACGGCCAACCCATGCCCCCTGGTGCGTTCCCTTCAGGACACCTCCCTTGAATTTCATGGCTGTCCGGGGCCGCTGCGCCAGGTGCAGATCGTGCGCGATCGGCTGTTGCAGTTGCTGGCGGCCGACCCCAGCCTTGAGCCTCGCGACATCTTGGTGATGACGCCTGATGTGGATGGCTTCGCGCCGTTGCTGGCCTCGGTGTTCGGTGATCGGGAGGCGACGGGGGTGGATCTGCCCTGGCGCCTCACCGATCGCAGCCAGCAGAGTGAGGCGGGTATTGCGCGCACCCTCCTCGGCCTGCTGCGGGTGGCCGGCGATCGCCTCACCGCCACTGCCCTGGAAGGGTTGCTGGAAGCCCAGCCCCTGCAAGGCCGTTTTGGCCTGACGGCCCCTGAGGTGACGGAGCTCAACCAATTGCTGCAGCGCAGTGGCTTCCGCTGGGGCCTCGATGGCAACGAGCGGGGCGGCGACCCGACCCACAGTCTCGCCTGGGTGATCGACCGCCTCCTGCTCGCCCTGGTGTTGCCCGAAACTCCCGGCCTGGCCCCCGGTGGCGTTGCCCCCGCCGCCAGTGGCGCCGACCTGGAACGCACCGGTCGCTGGTTGCACCTCCTGACCCGGCTGCGCCATTGGTTGGACCAGCTGCGCCAGCCAGGCAGCAGCGCCGTCTGGGCGGTGCGGCTGCAGGAACTGCTGCTGGATTTGTTTGGCGATGGGGGGGCAGCGGCCTGGGAATTGCCGCTGCTGCAGGCCGCCATCAACAACTGGCAGGAGGCCGCTGGCCAGGCCAATCCGCTCGTGCTGGAGGCGGCCGTGGTGGCGGCCCTGCTGGATGAGCAGTTGGCCATCGACAGCGGTCGCTTCGGCCACCGCAGCGGCACGCTGACCATCAGCGCCCTTGAGCCGATGCGCGCCATCCCCCACCGCGTCATCGTGTTGATGGGCCTGGACGCCGATCTGTTCCCCCGTCAGCGCAACCGACCGGCGTTTCACCTGATGGAGCAGCAGCGCCTGCTGGGGGATCCCCATCCGGCCGACCAGGATCGATACGTGCTGATGGAAGCCCTGCTGTCGGCCCGGGACCATCTGTTGATCACCTGGAGCTGCCGGGATGAACGCAAGGGGGAGGAACGGCCGCCCTCGGCTCCGGTGCGCCAGTGGTTGCAGTGGCTCCAGGAGCAATTAGGCGCCCAAGCCGCAGGGCTTGAGATTGGCCACGCCGCCAGCCCCCTTGATCGTCGTAATTTCTTGCCCCAAGGCGATCTGCCCCCCGCCAGCTGCGACCGTCGCCTCCTGGCCGCCCGCCAGTTGCTGGAGCAGCACCTCCCGCCGAGCCAGCCCTGGGCGAGCGGGCCCATGCCCGAAACCTCTCCCCAGCCCGCTGCGGCGACGGAGCGGAAGGCCCAGCGCCCCTCCAGCCCAGCACCCAGCCTTCAAGAAGGACCCCAGGAGCATTTTGAGGCCCTGCGCCAGTGGCTGATGGCCCCCCAGAAGACCTGGTTGCGCGAACTGGGACTGCGGCCCGGGGAGTGGGCCCGACCGATCGAGGACCTGGAACCCCTGACCCTGCCGGAGCGGGCACGGGTCGCCTTGCTGCGTCAGGGGCTGGCGGCAGATGGCCCCATGGCTGGGCCGGGGGCGAGCGGCGATTGGCTGCTCTGGTGTCGTGGCACTGGCCAGCTGCCCCCCCAGGGCGGCGGCGAACTGGAAGCCCGCACCCTGCAACGTCGCTGGCAGACCCTGCAGGACGCCAGGGCGGCCTTGGGGCCACCCAGCTGCGAACCGCTGACCTGGGGGGAGTGGCAGGCGGCGCCCCTGTGGCAGGGCGACAGCGTGGTGGTTTGCCACCCCGCCAAGGCCAGCACGGCCCAATTCGTCGATCTTTGGCTGCAACTCGTCTTGGCCGCCGCCTGCGCCACTTCGCCTCGCCAGGGGGTGTTGATCGCCCGCGACAGCCCCGATGGCTTTGCTGCAGCCCTCACCCTTAAACCCCTGGAAGTTGAGGCCGCCCGGCAGGAGCTGGAGCGGTTGGCGGCACTCGCCCGGCACGGCAGACAGGTGTGCTGGCCGGTGCCGCCGGATTCGGGTTGGGCCTGGATCAGCCACGAGCAGGCCAAGGCCGGCAGCGGCGATGCCGAGGCTGCGGCGGTCTGGGAGGGCCACGTCCGCCGCAGGGGGGAACGGCTGAGGGAGGAGATGGTGGTCTGCTTTGGCGCCGATCTGCCCGCCAGCAGCTTGATCGATGGGGCCTTTGGCCCCTTGGCCACCGAGCTCTACGGCCCGATCCTGGCCGCCATGGTCAAGCCCAAGGAGAGGTCAACGCTGAAGCCATGAGCCCCGATTTGCAGCCCTTTGAGGCCAACAGCTTTCCCCTTGATTGCGGCATTCGCCTGCTGGAGGCGAGCGCCGGCACGGGCAAGACTTTTGCCTTGGCCCACCTGGTATTGCGCCTGGTGACGGAGGAGGGCCTGAGCCTGCGCCGCTTGTTGGTGGTCACTTACACGGAGGCGGCCGCCGCCGAACTGCGCGATCGCATTGGTCGGCGGCTGCAAGAAGCCTTGGCCTGCCTGGCCGGGCCGGCCCCGGATGCAGATGCAGCTGCGGATGCAGATGCGGCTGCAGATGTGGATGCGGCCAGCGTCGATCCAGTGCTGCAGGAGTGGTTGGCGCGGCAGGCCGTTCAGGCTGCCCTGCCCGTCGATCGCCTGCGGGGCATGCTGTTGTTGGCCCTCGAAGAGCTCGATGGGGCCGACATCACCACCATTCACGGTTTCTGCCGCCGCACCCTGGAGCGCCAGTCCCTGGAGGCCGGCTGCTCCCCCCAGCAACGGCTGGAGGGGGATGCCAGCCGCCTGATCGAAGAGGTGGTGCATGACTACTGGCAGCGGCAGGTGCTGCCGATGAGCGCCCCGAGCCTTGCCGGTTTGGGGGCCTGCGGGGTCAACCCTGAAGCCCTCGCCTCCCTGCTGCTGCGCCTTGATGGCGATCCGGCCCTGGCGCTGGATCCCCTGCCCGCCGGCCTGGAGCTGGAGGTGCCCTTCGCCGACCAGTGGCCCGCCCTCTGGCAACGCAGCTGGAGCCAATTTCGCAAGGAGTGGGACCGGCGCAGTGAGGCCCTGCAGCTGGATTTTGAGGCCGCCGCCGAGCAATGGCATAGCGCCACCGGCGCCAAAACCGGTTCCTATTCGCGGCGTTTTCGCAGTGGCGGACCCCGCGCCAAGGTGGAGGCTTGGCTGGCCCAGGC
>JBKDVK010000123.1:0-2578 GCA_046338875.1 Cyanobacteriota bacterium
ATCACAGCCGCACTCTGATCATGGTGATGTTCCATCAGCAATAGCCCACCTGGTGCAAGGTAAGTCTTGGCCTGCGCCACGATCAAACGTATCCCGTCCAAGCCATCTTCCCCCCCATCTAAAGCCAACATGGGTTCGTGTTGACGCACCACCGGATCCAAGTTCGCCAGCAGGGAAGTAGGTATGTAAGGAGGGTTGCTGACGATCAGATCCAGCTGACCCTGCAAAAAATCCAGGGATTGCCACCAATGGCTATGCAGTAGGCAAACAGATTCTCTGCAGCCGTGACGTTCCAGGTTGGTGTTCGCCATGGCCAGGGCCAAATCACTGCAATCAGCGGCCCATCCCGAGCTCCCCGGAAAGGCCCGGGCCAGCGCCACCGCTAGACATCCCGAGCCCGTGCCAAGGTCCAGCCAGACCAAGGGCGGCCGCTGGTGCTCCGCAGCAGGCATTAACGACAAGGCCAGCTCCAGCAGGAGTTCCGTTTCCTGGCGCGGTATCAAAACTCCGGGGCCAACTTCAAGCTCGAGATCACGCCAGGGGCACAATCCGACCAGGTATTGCAGCGGCATAGCCGTCTGCAGGTGATGGTTCCAAAGAGTTTCGATTTCCTCAAGGGAGGCACCCAGCCTGAAGGACCGTTCCGGGTGGAGATAAACCGACTGCAATTGACTCCAGCCAAGACCGCCGGCCATCTCCAACAGCCAGTCGAGATCGGCTGCAGCACCACCAAGCCGCAGTAATCCACGACGCCAGGCCAGGAGATCATCACCAAGGATCGTTTCCGCAGCCAATGGCCCTTGTGCGACACCCCCCTTGAGGGGGAGAGGCGCGTCAATCTGAGATTGATCGACGATGTCCATGGCACAACATTAGAAAATTGGAGTGCCTGCAGCTTTCACCGCAATCGCCAGCGGAGTCCTGGCTGAGCCAGCACCAGCCCAGCCAGTTCAAGCTCTAGCAAGGCCCCTGTGATGTCTTGGCTAGACCAACCCAGGTCGAGACTGAGCTGCTCCAGGCTGGAACCGCTGCCAAGGGCCCCGAGCAAGGCTTGGTGGTTTGACGCCATGGTGGTTGACGAAGCCAAAGGACGACTGGACGTCACTGGAGACGAGGGAAGTGCCCTGCTGGTGGACTTCAAGGGACCCTCGCCAAGCGAAGCGATGAGGTCGACGGGGGTGAGCAGGGGGGTAGCTCCCTGCACCAGGAGACGGTTGCTGCCGATGGCCGAGGTCTTTGCCGCATCGGCTGGAACCACCCATATGGGTAGTTCGTGCTTCCAGGCCAACTCCGCCGATAACAGGGCGCCAC
Source organism: Cyanobacteriota bacterium (assembly GCA_046338875.1). Classification (GTDB taxonomy): domain Bacteria; phylum Cyanobacteriota; class Cyanobacteriia; order PCC-6307; family Cyanobiaceae; genus Cyanobium. Next base: position 1,312 of record JBKDVK010000123.1, read on the forward strand.
TGCGTTCGGGACACTCCACCACCACAAGGGCAGCAGCCAGGGCTACCAGCAACCTGTTGCGACTGGCGAAGTGGCCCGCCGTAACTCGGCATCCAGGGGGAAGTTCGCTGATGAGCAATCCTTTGGCACCCACCTGGGCCTGCAGGGATACGTGGTGACGGGGATACACCCGTTGCAGGGGGGTGCCAAGAACCCCGACCGGAACCCCTCCCGCCTCAAGGCAACCTCGATGGACGGCACCGTCGATTCCCTCCGCCAGACCGCTGACGACGGGCCAACCCGCTTCTGCCAAAACGGCGCCCAATTGGCGGGCCATGAACAAGCCATGGTCTGAGGCCCGGCGGGTACCGACCACGGCAACGGCCTGGGGTCTTTGGAGGGAAGCCCAAAGGGTCCCCCGACCTTTCCAGTAAAGGGCTAGGGGAGGGCGGGCCAGTTGTTTCATGGCGGTTGGCCAGGAAGCATCCCCAGGCAACAGCACCCCAACCCCTCCTCCACAATGCCGGGACCAGGCCGGCAGGGGATCCTCCTCCCCCCACCGGCGGCGATAGCTGCTCAGAGGTTCCTCCAGGCCCGCATGCCACCCCGGCAGACGGGCAAAGGCTTCCCAAGGAGCACGCCAAGCCGCGGCCAAGGAGACAAAAGCCCTGTCCAAGGTTTGCAAACGAACAGAACCGATGCCAGGACAACCCGACCAGAGCAGCCACCAAAGGCGACGCTCCCTGGTCCAAGGGCGATGGTTTTGTGCCGCTATGGGAGGCTTTACAGCACCCGAAAAACTCGAAAAAGCCGCCCCTCCTGGCGCGGCAGCCAGCCTGGAAGCCCCAGACAAACCTGAAGCCGGAACAGCCCCGCAGCCAGAGTTAAACCCAGGGACAAACCGCTCCAAAGCACCTCCACATCAGTACACATATACTACAGCGTCAGTCCTGGGCCCGCCTGCAATCGGGCCACGGCTCTCTCCAGATCCTCCGGATAACGCCGCAGCACCTTCGATGTCTGCTGACCATCTGGGCGGCCCACCAGAACCAACTCGACCCGGGCCACCGCCATCAATCGATCATCTGGATCCATAAACCGACAGGACCAGGGCAGTTTCACCCCCTTAAATGGCAGGACCTCACTGAAAAGTGTCACTTGGTCTCCATGCCGCAGCGGTTGGAGGTAATCGATCCCCAGCGACACCACAGGCATCTCCAGGCCTCGGCTGGAAAGCTCGGCGTAATCCAGGCCCACACTGGCCAAAGCCTCGACTCGTCCCTCCTCA
>JBKDVK010000124.1:0-6653 GCA_046338875.1 Cyanobacteriota bacterium
CTGGAAATCACGCCCAGGCCCAAATTCTTGCTTGCAGCGCAGTACCAGCGCAGTAAGCCTTGGCCCAACCCACAAGCCAAGCCAACGTTCATTCAGGCTGGCAGGGATTGCCGGGCTGCTGCCAGAGTCGGGATACAGCACAGCCAGCCCCGACGATGGCTCCATGACCCATGGCCTACCAGCCCCTCCACCACAAATACCGCCCCCAAAGGCTCGCTGAGTTGGTGGGGCAGCAGGCCATCGCCACCACCCTGGCCAATGCCCTGCGCACCGGCCGCATCGCTCCCGCCTACCTCTTCTGCGGGCCCCGCGGCACGGGCAAGACCTCCAGCGCCCGCATCCTGGCCCGCTCGCTCAACTGCATCAGCAGCGACGCCCCGACCCCGGAACCATGCGGCCATTGCGAGGTGTGTGTGGCCATTACCGCTGGCAACGCCCTTGATGTCATTGAAATTGACGCCGCCTCCAACACCGGCGTCGACAACATCCGCGAGCTGATCGAGCGCTCCCGCTTTGCGCCGGTGCAGGCCCGCTGGAAGGTCTACGTGATCGACGAGTGCCACATGCTCTCGACGGCGGCCTTCAATGCCCTGCTCAAAACCCTGGAAGAACCGCCACCGCGGGTGGTGTTTGTGCTGGCCACCACCGACCCCCAGCGGGTGCTGCCCACCATCTTGAGCCGCTGCCAGCGCTTTGATTTCCGCCGCATTCCCCTCCCAGACCTCGAGGGCCACCTGGGCTGGATCGCCGCTCAAGAAAGCATCGCCATCTCCGCCGAAGCCCTCAATCTGGTGGCCCAACGGGCCCAGGGCGGCTTGCGGGATGCCGAAAGCCTGCTCGACCAGCTCAGCCTGCTCGCCCCCCCCATTGAGGCAGCAGCCGTCTGGGATCTGCTGGGGGCCGTCCCCGAGCAAGAGTTGCTGAGCTTGGCGGACTCGATGGCCGCTGCCGAGCCCCTGGCGGTGATCGAAACCTGCCGGCAACTGCTGGAGAGGGGCAGGGAACCCCTGGCGCTATTGCAAGGTCTGGCCAGCCTGCTGCGTGATCTGTTGCTCGCTGGCATCGCCCCCGATCGCCTGGAGCTCACCAGCGTCTCCCCCCAGCTGCGGCCCGAATTGCCCCCCGTGGCCCGTCGCATCGGCAAAAACCGACTGTTGCAGTGGCAGGCCCAACTCAAAGGCAGCGAACAGCAACTGCGCCAGAGCGTCCAACCGCGCCTCTGGCTGGAGGTGCTGCTGCTGGGGCTGCTGGCCGAACCGATGGGCGTCGGCGGGCCGCCTGCGGCGGTTGCCAGCGTTGCCGCCGCCCCGGCGACTCCAGGAGCGGCGACCCCAGGAGCGGCGGGGCAGGGAGCGGCGGGGCAGGGAGTCGCAGCAGCAGCACTGCAGGCGGCCAGGGAAACACCCCCAGGGACGCCCCGCTCGGTAGCCCACCCCATCACACCCCAAGGGGCCAGCGACGAAAGCCGCGCGCCGGCAACCACCCCAGAACCGGTCCAACCAGCATCAGAGCCAACACCAACACCAGCACCAGCGCCAGCCGGGGGGAATCTGGCCGAAATTTGGCAGCAGATCTTGGCGGGCCTGGAGCTGCCCTCAACGCGCATGTTGTTGTCCCAACAGGCCACCCTGCACCGCCTCGACGAGCGCCGCGCCGTGGTGCGGGTCGCAGCTAACTGGCTGACCATGGTGGATAGCCGCAAGTCCCTGCTGGAGAAGGCGATGTTGCTGGCCCTCGGCTCTGCCAGGCAGGTGACGTTGGAACCCAGCGACCATCCCCCGGCCAATCTCGCCGCAGTCGGGCCACCGGCCTCCCCTCTCCCCCTTGCTCCGCCCACGGTTGCGGTGGTGCCTCAGCAGATCAATAGCCACCAGCCTCTGGCGGCGCATGCGATCCCCGCCGCAACGGCCAGCAGCGAGCCCCAATCCCGCGTCGAACCCAAGCGACAGCCGCCGCCGCCACCGTCACCGCTGCCGCCACCGCCACCGCAGCAGCAGGCAGCGACCAGCGCCCCTCAGGCTTCAGCCCCTGCCATCCTGGGACGCCTCGAAACCAGTACGCGGCTGCTGGCGGATTTTTTCCAGGGGGAGGTGATCGAATCCAGCGAAGCTGATGCGATAGACAACTCAGGTGATATTGAGCAGCTTCCTGAAGCTCCAATAGAATCAATCCACGGCTCCTAATCGGGCGTGGGCTAATTAGGTGACCCAAGTTGTTTCTTGCACATTGATCGCCCATCAATATCTGAAAGCGACCAATGAATAGCGGGTTGTCTCTTTCCCTAGGCGTCTCGCACTCCGGAGAGATCAATCCGACACCAGGGTGTGCCGAGGTGTCACAACGGCCACCGGCAAGGTTGGGCAGGTGCTGGTTGGGCAGCAGCTTTGGCAGGGATGTTTTTTCAGCAGGAATGCAGTTTCGGCAGAAAAGTTGTTTCAGCAGGAATGATATTTCAGCAGGAATGTAGTTTCAGCAGGGATGTAGTTTGGTTTGGGCTGTTCAAAGCCCGCCCCCTTCTGAAGCAATGATCGTTTCTTCTTCGGGAGTGCGATTCAGAACTTGCGTGGCAAGATCATACTCGGCATAACTTGATGAACTGGATGTCAATTCACCATGGGCCGTCTTTGCCCAAACAAGCTTCTTGGGAAACAGGGCCATCTTTAAGGTGACCCAAGGAATCACCACAAACCAATGCATCATGTGAACGATGCCTTGGACCAGATTTCCAGGGTTGGCAGGGGGTATGGCAGGACCTTCACTGGCGCGGCGGCAACCGGCAGCCATGCCAACCAAGGTGAGGGCTACAGCTACCAGCGAGAAAGGCCAAAAGGCCGGTCGGGTCAACGTAAGCACAGCGGCGGCCCCATCGGCGATTGCCACCACTGGCAGAACATACTGCAGGAGAAAATAAGCGATTAGATCAAGTTTTTGTGTGCCATTGAGGCGATTGGAAAGCAGTTGGGGGCCATAGTCGAGATAACGCTGCAGCCCCCCCTCCGCCCAGCGCTGCCGCTGCCGCCAGAGGGCCGGCAGGTTGAGGACGGCCTCCTCACAGATGGGCGGATTCCAGAGCACCCCAATCGGCAGGCCCGCCAGCAGAAAGCGGAAGCTGAGATCCAAATCGTCGGTGATGGTGGCCTCATTGAACCCCCCTGCCGTGTGCACCGCATCGCGGCGCAACAACTGGCCGTTGCCGCGCAACTCCACCACCCCTCCTAGGGCCAGGCGGCCCTCCTGGACCACCGCGTCGAAGGCCATTTCCATCGCCTGGCCCCGGGTCAGCCAGTTCTTATCACTGTTGACCTCCGCCTTGCGCAATTGCACCGCCGCCCACCCGCCAGCCTCGGCAAAGGGAATCAACCGCTCCAGCAGGTCTGGTCCCATATCGGCATCGGCATCCAACACCAGCATCCAGCGACCCTGCAATCGCTGCAGCACCTCATTGAGGGCGGCCGATTTCCCCCCACCGGCCTGCCTGGAGCGCCGCAACACTTGCAGCTGGGGATGGCGTTGTTGCAGCTCAACCAAGCGAGCCGCCGTGCGGTCCTCACTGCCGTCATCGATTATCCAGATCCGCAGCAGGGACTGCGGCCAGCGCAGGGCCGTGAGGCGTTCGACCAGGCGCCCGATCACCGCCTCCTCATCCCGGGCCGCCACAACCACATCGACCCCGGCCGTGGGCGGCTTTTGGCTGGGCTGACCTGTTTGCTGGTCTGTCTGGGCCAGGGCTGCATCCGCAGACGCCATGGCGTCCACCGTCTGGGCCTCTCTGGCTCCCGCACTAACTGTGCGCAGTGCATAAAAGGCGATTAGCCCCGCCAGCAGTGGCAAGGCCAAACCCCAGCTGCCCTGGGGTAGCCAGTGGGGCAAGGCACCTAAAATCAAGCAGACCAACAGATAGAGGGCGGCCTTGCCACGGCGGTGATCGTTGGGGCTACCACCGACCATCAACACTCCCCCCGGCTTCGATCAAGAAACAAACTCTAAAGCGCGTTTCCCAACCCAGTCAGAGGCTGCATAACAGCGCCGGGATAGTAATGGCCAAGGATTCGCTCGACACTCCAGCCCTGGCGGCCCAAGTCGATGGCGCCAGCCTGGGATAACCCAGCCCCATGGCCAAAGCCACCACCGTCCACCCGCCAGGCCCCCGGCCCCGATGGAACCAGCACAAACAAGGTGCTGGGCAAGTCCCGCAGCGTGCGGCGGATGGCATCGCGCCTTAACACCGTGGTGCCGTTGGCGCCGGCAATCTCCAGGGCCAGCACCCGGCCGCTGGGTCCCCTTTCCAGCACTTTGAGGCTGCGAACCTCGCCCACATCCACCGCCCGGGCCCCCAAAGCGGCCCGGATTCGAGCGCCACTCAAGCGGCGCTGCCAACGAAACAGGGGATGGTCGGAGCCATAGGCCAACGCACTGTCCCGCAGCAACTGGCCCAGGACCGGGGGCGAAAGGGGCAGGGGGGTGCGGGCGACGAAGGGGGCTGGACCATCGGCGAAGGCGCGCAGGTAGGGCACCGCCTCCACATCCCAGGCCTCTTCTAGTCCCGCGGCTACTCCGCCATTACTGGCGTGATACACCGCATGGATGGGTTGACCGGCGGCAACCATCACCTGGCCGCGGGTGCTGGCGATAGCCCGCCGCACGGCGGCGCTGGCCTGGCGCGGATCTTGGTACACCTGGCATTGGGTGTCGGCGCAGAGGTGGTAACCGTCCACCTGGTAGCGCATTCGGTTGCGCAGGGCCCAGGTGCGGGCCAATACCGCTTGGACGGCCAGGGCCGCCGCGGGGGAGCCGGCCCCGATTTCATGGGGCACCACCCCCTCCAGATAGCGTTCCAGGGGGACCTCCTCCACGAGGGTCCAGGTGCCATGGGCATCCGCCAGCAAGCGGAAGGGACCGGCATACACCCCCCCCTTCCAGCGCAACCCCCCCGGGGCCTCAATGCGCAGGGGCTGGCGCAGCGCCAGGGCGCCCTCGCTGGCGGTCAGTTGCAGGCCCAAGCGCCGGGTGGGGCGCTGTTCAAACAAGCGCGAAGCCTGGCCCGCAGGGGGCGCCGCCTCGGCCGGCCCCCATACCTCCCAGTCCTTGCGGCGGGCGATTTCAGGCCGCACCCCGCTCGCCTGCCACCGCAGGGCTGCCGCCTCGGCAGTTTCGTAGCTGGCGAAGGGCCCCAGCACCCTTCGCCGTAGGCGCTCGGGCTGGGACAGGGGCTGCCATCGCCAGGTCAGCACCAGCTCAGGCCGGCTAATCCGGCGCCCTGAACCATCCACCAAGGTGAGTTCGCCCGATGCGGCCGTCAAACGCAAGGGAGGGGCTTGGTCGGCTTCCCCAGCCGGGCCGAGGTGGGCCGCCAAGGCCACCCACAGCACCGGATCCAGCGAGCTCAGGGGGGGAGGTTCGGGCACCGGCCAATGCCGCAACACCTCGCCGCCCTGGGGCATTGAAGGGGCCAACGGGGGCGCCAAAGTTGGCAAAGGCGGCGGCGGGGCCGCCAGGCCCAGGGGCTGGTCTGAGGCCCGGCACCCCCCGGGCAGTAGCAGCAGCACCAATCCCAAAAGCGGTGCCCGCAGATTGGCCTGGCGCCCCCTCCTGCCGGCGGTCGCCGGGGCGCTAGCCCCTGGGGCCACGGACGGGGACGGGCGCAGCTGGCGAAGGGGCATGGGCCTGGGAGTTGGAGAAGGGTTGAGTCGCGTCGTACTCTGCTTGTTTGTGCCCGCGCCCAGGAACGCCATGCCGAAGCTCAAGACCCGCCGCGCGGCCGCCAAGCGGTTCAAGGTCACCGGCAGTGGCAAGTTCATGCGCCGGCGCGCCTTCCTCAACCACCTGCTCGACCACAAGAGCCCGAAGCGCAAACGCCATCTCGGCACCATGGCCAGCGTCGACGAACGGGACGCGGGCAACGTGGCCCTGATGCTGCCCCACGCCTGAGGTCATGGCGCCAGTGGCCTTGCTGCCACTTACACCACTCTCCTTTTATCCACTCTCCCCTTAGTTCCCTACCTCAATGACCCGCGTCAAGAGGGGCAATGTCGCCCGCAAACGCCGTAACAAAATTCTGCGCCTGGCCCGGGGCTTCCAGGGCAGCAACGGCAGCCTGTTTCGCACCGCCAACCAGCGGGTGATGAAGGCCCTCTGCAATTCCTACCGCGACCGTCGCCGCCGCAAGCGTGATTTCCGCCGTCTGTGGATCGCCCGCATCAACGCCGCGGCCCGCCTCAATGGACTCAGCTATAGCCGTCTGATCGGTGGCCTCAAAAAGGCCGACGTGCGCATCAACCGCAAGATGCTGGCCCAGCTGGCCCTAGCCGATCCCACCAGCTTCTCCACCGTGGTGAGCGCGGCCAGCCACTGACTTCCCCTAAGGCCGGCAACCCATGAGCGACCTGCTCCCCCAGGCCTACCTGCTAGGCCTGATTGCCTTGCTCGCCGGTGCCGCCTTTGTGGTGGGCCGCCAGATCCTGCGAGTGCGGCGCGATGAGATGTCCCTCTCCCGGCTAGGCGGCGAGGGGGGGCCCAAGCCCAGCGATGCGGCGGGGCTCTATGAACTCGCCTCGGTCCAGCTGCGCAAGCGTCTCTACAGCCAGGCCGCCGACACCCTCAAACAGGCCGTCAAGCTGGCTGATTCTGAAAAGGCGCCGCCAGAGGCGAGGGCC